>JAFLCO010000420.1 GCA_017303535.1 Planctomycetota bacterium | reverse complement strand
ATCGCTTCGAAAACATGGGCGCGAAGCTCGTGAACGAAGTCGCTTCGAAGACCTCGGACATCGCCGGCGACGGCACGACCACGGCCACCGTGTTGGCCCGGGCCATCTTCAAGGAAGGCCTCCGCAATATCGTGGCCGGCAGCAACCCGACAGCCGTGCGCCGCGGCATCGATAAAGCCGTCGATGCCGCCGTGGCTCACCTTCGTTCGATCGCGAAAGCGGTTTCGAAGAAGGAAGAAATCGCCCAAGTCGGCGCCATCAGCGCCAACAACGATAAGGAAATCGGCGACCTTTTGGCCGACGCCATGGAAAAGGTCGGCAAAGACGGCGTGATTACGGTCGAAGAAGGCAAGGGCACCGACACGACGCTCGAACTCGTAGAAGGCATGCAGTTCGACAAGGGCTTCATCTCGCCGTACTTCATCAACCGTCCGGCGGAGATGGATTGCGAACTGAACGACGCCTATATCCTGATCTACGAAAAGAAGATCTCGAACATTCGCGACCTCGTGCCGATCCTCGAGAAGATCAGCACCTCGGGCAAGCCGCTGTTGATCATCGCGGAAGACGTCGAAGGGGATGCTCTGGCGGCCCTGGTCGTCAACAAGCTCCGCGGCGTGCTCAACATCTGCGCCGTGAAGGCCCCGGGCTTCGGCGATCGCCGCAAGGCCATGCTGGCCGACATTGCGACGCTGACCGGCGGCACGTTCATCAGCGAAGACCTCGGCATCAAGCTCGAAAGCGTCGAGCTGTCGCACCTCGGTCGGGCCAAGCAGATCACGGTCGATAAGAACGATACGACGATCGTGCAAGGCGCCGGCAAGCAGGCCGACATCCAAACGCGCATCCAACAGATTCGCAACCAGATCGAAGCCACGGAAAGCGAATACGATCGCGAGAAGTTCCAAGAGCGGCTCGCCAAGCTCACCGGCGGCGTGGCCATCATCTCGGTCGGCGCGAATAGCGAAGCCGACATGAAGCAAAAGAAGGCTCGCGTCGAAGACGCTCTGCACGCCACGCGTGCGGCCGTCGAAGAAGGCATCCTGCCGGGCGGCGGCGTTGCTTTGGTACGTTGCAAGGAAGCGGTCGAGAAGGTCCGTTCGAGCGCCAAGGGCGATGAACGGATCGGCGTCGACATCATCCTGCACTGTCTCGCGGCTCCGATGAAGCAGATTGCCGACAACTGCGGCATCGACGGCTCGGTGATCGTCGATGAAGTATCGCAAAAGGGCACGAACATCGGCTACGACGCCAACGCCGGCGAATACGTCGACATGTACAAGGCCGGCATCATCGACCCGCTGAAGGTCGTGCGCAGTGCCTTGGGCAACGCGGCGAGCATCTCGGCCTTGATGCTGACGACGGAAGCCTTGGTCACGAACTTCGACAAGGAAGACAAGAAGACCAAGATCGAAGGCGCGATCCGCTAAACGGATTCGCGACTCGCACGCTCGCCGCTTCCAAGCGAAGCGGCGGCGTATAATGAAGCCAGCGGACGGGTCGCTTTCGGCACGAGTCGAAAGCGACCCGTTTCGCCATCAGGAACTCGTGCGATTGCAACGGCGAAACGGAATTTATGGCGTCGAAACGCTGCTATTACGAAGTGCTGAGCGTCTCGAAGACGGCGTCCGACGGCGAAATCTCGGCCGCGTATCGCAAGCTCGCCATCAAATATCACCCGGACAAAAATCCGGGCGACGAGGACGCGGTCGTTAAGTTTAAGGAAGCCGCCGAAGCATACGAAGTGCTGAGCGACGCGGAGAAGCGTGCCCGTTACGATCGCTTCGGCCACGCAGGCGTTGATGGCCCCGGCGGCGGCGGCTCGCCGCACTTCGGCGATATCAACGACATCTTCGAAGCCTTCGGCGGCATCTTCGGCGATGTCTTCGGCGGCGGGGGCGGAGGTGGTCGTGGTCGCGGACGTCGCCAAGGTGCCGACGTGCGGGCCGACGTCACGCTCGACCTGCGCGAAGCCGCTCGCGGCTGCACGAAGGAGATCCAAATCTCGCGCCACACGAAGTGCGAGACCTGTAGCGGCACCGGCGCGAAGAAAGGCAGCAAGCCGGAAACCTGCCGCTATTGCGCGGGCCGGGGCCAGGTGATTCAAACCACCGGCATCTTCCGAATGCAGACGACTTGCCCGAGTTGCCACGGGGCGGGCACGGTGATCCAAGACCCTTGCAATAGTTGCCGCGGCGAAGGCTACGTGCTCGAGCGAATCAAGCGGGAAGTGCAAATCCCCGCAGGCGTCGACAGCGGGACGCGTTTGCGAATTACCGGCGAAGGCGATCCCAGCCCCAATGGCGGGCCGGCGGGCGATTGCTACTGTTTCATCACGGTCCGCGAGCATTCGCTTTTCCAGCGCGACGGACAGAACCTAATCTGCTCGCTGCCGATCAGCTATTCACAGGCCGCGCTCGGGGCGACGATCGAAGTGCCGACGCTCGACGGCCGTGAAGATTTTACGGTGCCCGCAGGCACTCAAGCCGGCGAAGTGTTTCGCCTCAAAGGCCGCGGCATGCCCGATCCGCGCGTGCGCGGCAAGGGAGATTTGCTCGTTCAAGTCCAAGTCGAAGTGCCGACAAAGCTCACGAAGCGCCAGGAAGAGTTGCTCCGCGAGTTGGCCACGGAAGAAAAAGCCAACGTGAGCCCGCACCGCAAAAGCTTTTTCGACAAAGTCAAAGAATACTTCACCGGCGACGACGAAACGGCGCCGGTCGGCGAAAGTCGTTAGTGTAGAGATTGATTGAAGGACGAGAATCGATGACCGAACCAGACAACGAACTTCCTGAAGATGCGATCGCCGGTTCGACCGCGGATGCTACGGCCGCCGTCGATGACCCGCTTGCGAAACTCCAGGCCGAAGCGAACGAGTCCAGAGATCGCGCACTACGCGCCGTCGCCGAACTAGAAAACGTTCGCAAACGCCTGCGTCGCGAAATGGACGACGAGCGCAAATACGCGCTCATGCCCCTGGTGTCGGATTTGCTTCCGGTCGTCGACGACATCTCTCGAACCATCGCGGCCGCCGAGAAGAACGCCGATGTCGCGACGCTGCTTGCCGGCGTCAAGATGGTCGCTCAAAAGCTGGAAGACACGCTCGGCAAGCATAACGCCAAACGCATCGAAGCGCTCTGGCAGCCGTTCGATCCGAACGTGCATGCGGCGATCTTGCAACAACCGGTCGCCGATCAGCCGCCGAATACGGTCGTGACCGTGGCGCAGGAGGGCTACACGCTGCACGATCGCGTCGTGCGCCCGGCGCAGGTGATTGTGTCGAAAGCGGTGGAGTAGCGTTTTCTCCGAGCGGCGCCGATGATCGCGGAGGCAAGCTCCGCGGCTAAATGACAACTGGGTCTCGTGCAATCTTAGAATACTCCTATGCCGACTTACGATTACGAGTGCGAAGCGTGCGGACACAAGTTCGAGCAGTTCCAGTCGATGAAAGACGAGGCGCTGACGAAGTGCCCGGAGTGCAAAAAGAAGAAACTGCGCCGGCTATTCGGCACCGGCGGAGCGATCGTCTTCAAAGGCTCCGGCTTCTATCAAACCGACTACCGCAGCGAGTCGTATAAGAAGAGCGCCGCGGCCGATTCCAAAAGTTCGTCCGGCGGCGGTGATTCGGGAAGCTCCGGGGGCGGCTCATCGAGTTCGTCCAAAGGCGATTCCGGTTCGAAATCGTCGGGCGACAAGTAACGCTACGAGGCCAATGCCGCCATGGCCGAAGCCGTTTGCCCCATCTGCCGCAAGAAGTTCGACCCGGCCGTGTCGGAAGCGCCGCCGTTTTGCGGTAAGCGCTGTCGTGAGATCGATCTGGGCCGCTGGCTCGGCGAGCGCTACGCATTTCCCACCTCGCGCGCCGATGACGAGGAAGCGACCGACGGAGAGATTCCTGATTCAGACGACCAGCGCGACTAACGAGACTGCCGCGTGCGCTCGGTTGCGAGCCCAAACCTCCGGTCTATAATTGCCGCTGCTTTGCGCAGTTTCGCAGGGCGACTCCTTTCGGACCGGCCCAGAACCGGCAAGCGGCACTGAGATCGACATCATGAGCAACGACATTCGGCGGTCGACGGGCCTAGCCTGGGACCGCATAGGCCGCTGGTTCTTTCGCGGCCGAATTTTTCGCATCGCCATCCAAGTGCGAATGCTGACGCTCGCCTCACTCGGCGTCCTGCTGACGATCGCCGGCTGGTGGGCCGTGGGGCAAGTGTTCGACAACTTCGATTCGCCCGACGTGAAGTCCCTCGTTCGCTCCTACGAAAGCTGCCCTTGGAAAACGCGGACCGGCGGCTTCACGGTGCTCGGTTTCGGCGTCGGCGGCGGGCTCGGCAACGGTCCGGCGCTCGGCGCCCCGCCGAACGATTCCGTGGTCGATCCTTGGCACCGGCTCACGGCGCCGGTTCTTCAGTTTTATGAACTGACGCGCACCTTCGGCGGTTGCGCGTTTCTGTTGATCTGCATCGTCTGGGCGGCCGCGGTCTGGGGCTTGTTCGGCGGCGCGCTCACGCGCAGCGCGCTGGTGCAACTTTCGCGAGAGGAGCCGGCGACGCTGCCGCTCGCCCTAGGGCACGCCGCGAAGCGCTGGATATCCTACTTCTCCGCTCCACTGCTGCCGATCGCCGCAGTGTTGCTGGTAACGCTTGGGCTCTTCTTGCTGGGACTTATCATGCGGGCTTCGGTATTCGTCGCGGCGCTCGGCTATCCGTTGGCCCTGCTCGGCGGCATCGTGATGGCGCTAGCGATGGCCGGACTCTCCGTCGGTTGGCCACTGATGCACGCCACGATCAGCGCCGAAGGGAGCGACGGTTTCGACGCCGTCAGTCGCTCGTATTCCTACGTATTCCAACGCCCGCTGCATTATCTGTTCTACGGTTTCCTGGCCGTGCTGCTTGGTGTGCTCGGGCTGATCGTCGTCGATCTCTTCGCTCGCGGCGTGTGGCAGCTCACTACGTGGAGCGTGAGTTGGGGAAGCGGCGGCGAGTTGATGCGGAAGGCGATCTTCAACACCGGCCTCAGCGGCAGCGATGCCTGGGGAGCCAATGTGCTCGACTTCTGGCACGGCTGCGTGCGGCTCGTCGTGGTCGGTTACGCGTTCGCCTTCTTCTGGACGGCGGTCTCGGCCGCCTACTTGCTGCTCCGCTACGATGCCGACGGCGCCGAGCCGGACGAGATTTATCGCCAAGACGGCGACGCAGCCTACGGTCTGCC
>JAFLCO010000042.1:16180-28369 GCA_017303535.1 Planctomycetota bacterium | reverse complement strand
GGCGGAGACCGTCGCTTGCGGAACGGCCGGCGATGAGCTGGCCTTGGCGGTGAGCGTTTCGCAAAACGTTCTGACCGACGTTCGCAGTTACTGTGCCGCCGCCTTACCCTCGGTCGACGAGATCCTGCACGTGCGCGTCAACCCCGCACCCGGCGTCCATGCGCTCGACGACGCCGCTCACGCCCTCCAATTGTGCCGACTGATCGGGGAATCGATCCAAACCGCTCGGCAACTAAAACCCCGCTCGCGAATTCACGTGTTCTTGTCTGCTCCGATTGCCTTTGCTTTCTTTTTGGGTCAGCGTAGCCGCGGCTGGGGAGAATTGACCCTTTACGAATTCGAGTTCGAGGCTGGCCGCGTCGGCGGCTATCTTCCCGCTTTGAAACTTCCGCGCCTTGCGCCTCCGGTCGTTTTGGTTTAGTACAGGATCACCGCCCCATGGAACTACCTTCCTACTTCACGGATTTTCTTAAAGAGATTCGTCCGCAGACGAATCATGTTAACGATATGCGGACGGGGCATCGCACGCTCCGGACGCGTTTACAGGACGACGAGACGCTTGCCCCGATCATCGTCAGCACCTTTCTCCAAGGAAGTTATCGGCGCGCTACCGCGGTTCGGCCCAAGGGCGAATCGCGCTCGGATGTGGACGTCATCGTCGTGACGAAACTGAGCCGCGACGAGTATGCCGATCCGCATTCGGCAATGAAGGTCTTCGAGCCTTTTTTGGAAAAGCATTACAAGGGCAAGTACCGCTATCAGGGCCGCTCGATCGGCATCGAGCTTTCGTATGTCGACTTGGACTTGGTCGTCACGGCCGCTCCCAGCGAAGAAGAAGAAGGTTGCTTGACGGCCAACGCCGTCGTTACGGAAGACTCACCGGAGGAAAGCGACGATTGGCGATTGGTGCCGTCGTGGGTGGCGGTCGAAAACCGCAGTGCCGCCACCTTCAATCTTTTGAAGGAAGCGAAGGCGCAGGCGGAATGGCAATTGTCCCCGCTATGGATTCCGAATCGTGAGGCCAAGGTCTGGGAGGAAACGCATCCTCTCGCGCAGATTCAATGGACGTTCGGAAAGAACGCGCGAACCAATCGGCACTACGTCAACGTCGTGAAGGCATTGAAGTGGTGGCGTCGCGTCCATCATCCCGACGGGCAACCCAAGGGATACCCGGTCGAACATCTGATCGGGGCCTGTTGCCCGGACGGAATCAAGAGCGTCGCCGCGGGCGTCGTCCAAACGTTGGAGTCGTTCGTCAACTCGTATCGCGCCATGGCGATCCTTAAGCAAACGCCGTTTCTCGGCGATCACGGCGTGCCGGCGCACAACGTCTGGGGACGCATTACCGGCGAGGAGTTCGCGACCTTCCATGCGCAAGCCGCCGCCGCGGCGGCCACCGCCCGGGCCGCCTACGATGAAGAGGATCTGAAACAAAGCGTGCTGCTGTGGAGGAAGCTCTTCGGCAACGAATTTCCGCCTGCTCCGGACGACGGCGGCGGTTCCAGCAAAGGGGGCGGCTTCTCGCCCCGGCAGGAACCGTCGGTCGTAGGGGGCGGCCGCTTCGCCTAACCGACATGCCGCCGGACGTTACTCCCTGCCAACTACAAGGTCGACGCGCGCTGGATGGGATTCGTTCCTTGACGCTGGTGGAGGATTTTCGTTGGTATCCGGTCGAGTCCGCTTGGATGCTGCATTGTCGGCTTGAATCGGCGACTCCCGCCACGATCCACGTCCCGGCGGTAACGGAGTGGTATGTGCGCGTCCCGGGTGACTATCCGTACGGCGAAGTCCGCTGGTACCCCGCGCGAAACGGCGGACTGACTGCGACGTTCGAACATCAGCAGCATAACGGCGAACCGCCCGACGATCGCCCCTGGCGTTTAGGCTATCCGTGCGTCAGCACCAGCGCCTACGGTTTAGGCCGCACCCACCTCGATTCCGAGCCGTTCGCTTGCGATGCGCGGTTGGCGTGGCAAGCCCGCAGACTCGTGGATTGGTTGGAGAACGCCGCCGCGGGGACGCTGAGTTCCCCGGGCGAACCGTTTGAATTGCCGTGTCTCCCCGCTGACCACGACACGCGACCGGTGGTCGCGTTTACGGAAGATGCTAGGTCGCTTGCCGAGTGGGACGGGGGCCGCAACTTCGGCGTCGTCGATCTTCATTTTTCCAAGCGCAACGGTGACGAGTTCGGCCTCGTCGGCGAATTCAGGACGTTTCCGGAAGAGGTGGCGTTTCAGCCGACATGGGGACTCGCGGCGACCGCACCGGGCGCGGCGACCCTTGCAGGCTGGGTTCGCCTACCGGAATTGCCGCTTCTCGCCCCCTGGGGAATCCCGACGACTTGGGGCGAATTGCGATCCTGTTGGCCCGCCGCCGGTCCGCAGTTAGATCGACTGTTGGCGCGGCTTTGCGATTTGTTGCGCGGTTCGCCCGCTTCCTATTTACTGGTCGGTTGCCCGATTCCCCAGGGCATCGGCGGGGCGCCGACCGCACTGCATTGGTTCGCGTTACGACTCCCCGCACTTCCCGGCGAATATCCGGGCTTTCGCAATCGCGCCGAGAGTCTATGGGCTCACGAGCGGGCGACCGTCTTCGCCAACGGTGCCAAGTTGCAATGGGTCGCAACCGAGAATTGGGGAGCCGCGCAGTTGGCCACGCGCGGTCGCTTACGAATTGCGGGCCGGACCGAACGACTCAATCTGGCCGGAACCGGATCATTGGGCGCCGCCTTGGCCGAGTTACTTGTTCGAGGCGGTCTCACGAACATCACGTTGATCGACCCGCAGACCTTGGCAGCCGGCAATCTTTCCCGTCACCCATTGACGCTCGACGACGTCGGACGGTCCAAAGCCAAGCGCTTGGCCGCTCGCCTCAATCTCGCCCACCCGCACGCAAGGGTCGTCGCAGACGTCGCCTTCTTTCCTCGAAGCGATGAGGCCGCCCGCGCCGCCGCCGATCCGCCGCTTTGCATGGTGGATTGTACCGGCGAAGACGAAGTCTTGATCGACATGGCTGCGCTGGTTTTATCCGCACCGTGCCCTTGGTTGTCGTTCGCCTTCAACGTCACCGCTTCACGACTGTACTGCTTCGCTTCTCACGGGACGAGCTTCGACCTCGTCGCATTTCGCGAACAAATCAACGGCTGGCTGGCCGACGACGTGCGTCAGCATGAGGGTCTGGTCCTGCCGCGCGAAGGGATCGGCTGTTGGCATCCGGTCTTTCCGGCGCGACACGATGACGTCCAGTTGCTCGCCGCGGCGGCGGTGAAGTGGCTAGATGAACGGCTCGCCGCCGACCCCGCCGCACCCCTCCTTACCGTGTTCCAATGCGACTACGACGGCGACTCTTTCCGAGGACTTCGTCGCATCGACGGAGCATATCCCACCGCATGATGTTATTTCAATCAGCCGACCGCCGCTTTGGCTTGCGACTCGACGCTCGCGACGTAAAGAAAATTACGAAGCTCTGCCGTCGCGCGTTTCCCAACGAAACCGGCGGCATCCTAATCGGTCGCTATAACGAACGGCACGACCTGGCCGAGATCACCGGCATTTCTCCGCCGCCTCCCGATTCGCACCAGGCTCCGACCGCGTTCTACCGCGGAGTGCAGGGCTTGCAACGGTGTCTGCAGCGGCTTTGGCACGGAAAACGTCAGTATTACATCGGCGAGTGGCACTTTCATCCGCTCGGCACTCCCGAGCCGAGCGGTCGCGACGCGGCGCAGATGCGTGACATCGCGACGGCGAAGAATTACCGTTGCCCCGAACCGGTGTTGTTGATCGTCGCCGGAACGGCCGAGCGACCGCTCGATTTTGGAGCCTACGTCTGCCTGGAATCAGGCGGCCCGTTGAAGTTGGCAGCCCAAGAGAGCCCGACGTGAGCTGAACGTTTCTGTCGTCGCATAATTCATCGCTTCCGTGGTCCCGTCGGAATCCGCAACAACTCTATATCGTCGAGTTTTTGGCACGAGGTTGTCATACATCCGTGCGCGCGTCTCCGCTAAGCCCGCTTCGATTTCCCTCCTCCGGCCATGTACTGCGGCCGAGATGCCAAATAGCGGCACCTGCCGACTGATGTCACCGGTAAGTGCCACCGTGCGCCGGCGGCGCGATTGTGTCTATATGCGCTACTGATCAAAAACCATCCGAGATCGCGGGGGCGACCTCGGATGGCGCTTGCCGGAGCCGGACGAAACCCGGCTCAAGCACCGCCATCGTCTCAGATTCGTGGTGGCTGGCGCAAGCGGTTCCATCCGTATTTCGCGCCGCTCGAAAAACACGGCGTAGCTGTTCCGGAGCTTCGGGATCTATCATCTGAGATCTGCAGCGCTTCCCAGCCGAAGCTGTGGCGGTGCCGTTGCGGTGATTACCAAGCCTGCTGCCTGAAGTGCCAAGGCTTGTTCGAACTGGAAGCGTAGGGTTGTACTAATGTCGTCGCGGCCAGCCCTGACCGCTGCGTCCAAACGGGCCTCAGGCGATCGAGAATCCTCGCGAGCACCAAGCCTTGCCGCCGTTAAGCGGTTCGACCGGCCCCGAACTGTGAAGGACGCTCCAAGCGAGTTGATCCATTAGATTCGGCCTGCCGGAAGCGCTGACGAACGCTTGCAAAGGGTCGCACGACTCGGCCAGCCGACAGAACTGCAGGGGCCGTTTGGTCTGAAAATTGCCGATGAAGCGATCCACGTTGCCGTCGGCCACCGCAACCGTCGCTCGGAACACGAATTGCGTATAGACCCGATTGTTCTTGCCGTCGCGTTGGTCGTTCGTGATCACGCATAACGGCTCAAGGCTCGGCTTGTGCATCCTTAGGTCGATCGTCTTCTTCAGAATCTCGGAGAGGATCGCTTGCGAACCGCGAAGCAAGCTCGACGCCGCTTCTTTCGGTTTCCTACGCGCGAACGACAGCCACTCGGTGAAGCATCCGTTCTTGAGATGGTGGCACGGGTCGGCGGCGAACAGGATCGCAAGCCCGGTGGTATGCACGTTGTACGGCAACGAAGGAGCGGTCGTGCGATGGCATGCCAACGGTACCGACTGATTCTTCCAGTTCAGCGTCACCACGACGGACGGCTGCAAGAAGTGATTGTAGGTGGCGCCGGGGAAGAGCGGATGGTCTTTGTGCGCGTCGTCGACGGTCGTCACCATCGCCGTCGCGTCGAAGGCTTCCCAAAACGACGGCAGGTTTCGACCGGTGAGCAACCGCTCCCGCACGCCAGCGTCGTTTACGGCGACTTTGATGTCCTGCTGCGGCTTCATCGCCGGGTCGAATATCGGCGGTTCGTCCGCGCTGAGCGGACTTTCGGCCGTCTCGGCCGAAGTTTGTCTGTCCAACGTGCGGCTCCAATCGATCAAGAGATCGATCTCGTCGCCGATACCGAGCGTCTCCGCGATCGCCTGAAGCGTCGAGACGCGGCACCTTTTCTTCGCGCCCCAGGCGTTCAGCACCGGTTTGTTCGACAGGCCGGTCAATTCCTGTAGCTGCTGCGCCGAGGTGATTCCGTTCTTGAGCGCCAAACCTCGGATCATCACCGCGTTCGGCCAATAGTGACGAACCATTGTGCTCTCCGTTGTACCTGCTC
The DNA here is from genome assembly GCA_017303535.1 of Planctomycetota bacterium. Taxonomy (GTDB): domain Bacteria; phylum Planctomycetota; class Planctomycetia; order Pirellulales; family PNKZ01; genus PNKZ01. The sequence goes on along the minus strand of JAFLCO010000042.1, from coordinate 22,791 downwards.
GACGGCGGACCTTCGTGTTCTTCGCTACGCGGAAAGCTCGCACGCCGCCTGAGATACGGAACCCGAACGGTATCCCGCGCACTGAGCGAGCTTCCGTATTCTAGGGCTCGCCGACCCGTCAGCGCAGGGAGGTATGGGCGGAGAACGTGTTGCCAAGGTACAGGATACGTACACGTCCACAGTACCGGCCGTTCTTTCTCGTTTTCGGCATTTCTAAAATCCGAAACAGGGGCCAAGAGATTCGCAGTCTCCTGACCCCCTGGCGTACGGCTGTAGAGAGCAGCTCGCACACCGCCTGAGTTACGGAACGGGAACGGTATCCCACGCACTGGGCGAGCCTCCGCATTGTAGGCGCGCCGACTTGCAGCGCAAGGAAGTGGCCGATTTTCTCGCGCGGGCCGCGCACTCTGTGACGGCCGTCGCCTGTCGGTGACGCTCGCTTGGCGAGGCGTCAATGAACGATTTGCGCGACTTTCCAGTGCGAGGTGTCCCATGTCGGCGGCCGTACAAAGTATTCCGTCCGTGGTAGTTGCCGATGCCAATCGTGACACAGCCGACACGGTCGTGCAGTTCTTGAGTTTGCACGATATCGGCGCGACCGCCGCCTATGACGGCGACGACGTGATCGAGAAGGCTCTCACCCTGAAGCCGCGCGTCGTCATATCGTCGATCGCGCTGGCGAAAAAAGACGGTTACCAAGTCGCGGCCTACTTGCGGCGGTTCACGTGCCTGCGGAGCACGTACCTGATCGCTCACACCGGCTTCGCCCGCGACGTCGACATCACGCGGGCGCTCGCCGCGGGATTCGACCGCCATTTCACGAAGCCGGCGGATCTCGACGAATTGCTGGCGACGCTCAAACAGTTGGGCGTTCGCCCACAACCTTCGACCACCTTTCCCCTGTCGGTCGCACGGCATCTGCCGTGCGGTCGTTCACCAACTCAACTCTGCCTGTGTGCGGCCGTCCAACCTCACGTCGGCTAACTAGCGGAACGCCTGAAAGGAGGCCGTGCGGCATTCCCTTCCGAATTTCATTCTCCCACTTAACCTCAGCGGTGCCCTATGAACGCTTCCCGGCAATTGCCTGCGGACGCGGGGTTCCCCGAGACGGCGACGCTCTCAACGCTTCGCTGCCATCCGGTGCCCCGACGTCCCCGTAGTTTGACGCCCGCCCTCAAACGCCCTTTCCACCTGTGCGGTGACGGAGGGCGTCATGCATACGAATAATCGGCTCGGCACGCCTGATTCTAACGACGACAAGCCGCCTTTTCGTCTGCCCGAGCATGTTGCGCAGCGCTGCGATGAATTGGCCAACATGGACGGTAATCAGACCGACATGATCGTGCAGATCGCCCAGTCTGCACATGACGCCGAATACGCCGCACCGCGCACCGAAGCCGAGCGCCGCCTTGAGAGCACGCTCGGACGTAAGGATCGTCTGGAAAAGCTTTACCGCGAGGCATGGTCGCGGCTGACGCATACCGAGCGGCTCGTCCAAACAAGCGACAAGCTAAAGATCGGCATAGCAGGTCTCCTTAAGCTTGGGCTCACGTTCGGCATGATTGCTTTTTTCATCTGGATCGAGAACGGGGCGGCGGCGCAGGCCGTCCTCGCCACGGGCGGTTTCGACGTGACGACCTTCGACGGCGCACGTCGCATTATGCTGACGCCGGTCATCATCGGCAGCGTGCTCGCCTGGGGCATGCACCGCTTGCCCATAAGTCTACAAAACCGCAGCGTCTATTTGGCGCTTGGCGTGTTGGCGGTCGTTGCTCTCGTCTATGCGATTGCGTTCGCAGACCAAGCAGAATCGTACCGCGAACAAGCCGGTCAGAGCATCAGCTTAGGCGACGACGGGAGCACCGATGAAGCGGCGATGATTGCTGCGCCCGAGCAAGACAGCCGCTTGTCGGCATGGCTCATGTTCTGCGCGTTGACGATCACGATGATGCTCACGGCGTTCATCGGCGAGACGATGCTGGAGCACGTCTATCGCAGCTTCTATACGTGGGAACCGAATCCCGAGTACATGCGCGCGACGGACGACGTTCAAACGCTCGAACAGGACATGCGGCGCGTAGAAAGCCAAGTCGTCCAGGATGCAGCCTGCCTCGCGCAGATCGCCGCGAAGGGGCGGCAGCAGATCGCTCAAGCAATCAGTCTCTACAAGTACCTCAAGCACCAGGCCGTGGGACAGTTGCTGCTCATGCTCGGCATGCTGCTGACGTCCGGATGCGCTTCTTTGCCCGGCCCCGGCCCGGCCGACGAGCGCGATCCTTGGGCGGTCGGCACGGCGACGCGGCGTACTGCCGTCACGCGGGTGCTCGGGCTGTCGCCGGTTTTGCCGGCGGCGGATAAAGCGCCGGCGCGGCAGGAACTGGAGCAAATGCTCGTCTGGCTGGCGGACGAAGCGCCCGCGGGAAGCATCGTGGTCGTGATCGATGCGTTGGATTGCGTGCCGGTCGCGAAGTTCGAAGCGGTGCCGGGCGTCGCGCGGATCCGCAAGAAGTCTTTCGCACGGCCCGCGGCGCAAGTGCGCGCGTTCCTGGAGAAGCCGCGACCTCGCATGAAGGACGACGGCAGGATCAACTTGCCGCGACTGGCGCAGACGGCGCGACAATGGCGACTGCCCGCCGGCAGCCACGTCGCGGTCTGCGGCAACCCGTTGTTCCTGAATGAGGGAAAGGACTCCCTCTTCTCGATGGCCGGCGGCCGCGTGCCGTCCGACGGCTGCCTGTTCGAGAATCCGCAGCTCAATATTTATTCCGTCGTCGGTCGCGAAAAGGCGCTCGCCGGCACGTTCTGGCATCTGGGCTGGGGCGACGACGGCGTGTTCGAAGACGACACGCATCGGCAGGCCGTCTTGCGATTCTGGTCGTTGTTCTTTTCGGAGCAAGGGGCGACGCTCGTCACGGCGCAGCGCTCAATCTCTACGGCGATCGCGGGAGCGCGCGACGCGGAGACCGAGCCGCTCACGTACGACGAACCGGACCGCGACGCCGAGGCGGCGATGGTCAAAACCGTGAAGGTGCTTACGGAATCCAAGGAGACGATCGAGCCGAAGAAATCGGATCGCGACGCAGTGCCCAAAGCGGCCAGCCCGCCGGCGAAGCCGACCGGGACGACGTCGACGACGACGGCACGGGATGCGGCACTGACGGATGCCGCACGCGACGTGCAGGCGGAACACCGGCCGCTCGAGAAAATCGTCCGGGCGGAGCACCAAGCCCGCGACCTGCACGGAAACCTTTCCGGAGAGACGCACGACCTCATCGCCCGCGGCCAGATGCACGGGCGCAAGGTGCTCGTCGTGCAATGCTACTACGACGCCGAGGTCGCCGCCTCGCCGCTTTACAAGGCGCTGCGAGACAAAGGGTACCAAGTCCACGAGCTGCGCGTTCCCTTGCCCGCGCCCGCGGAATTTGAAACGCTGCTCGACGGCGCCGATCAAGTGTGGTTGTTCTCGTCGAAGGACCACCTGCTGCCCCGCACGCATATCCAAAGTCTGACGCGACGATGGCGCGACGGAACGCTCGCCTTATGTCTGCTCGCCGACAACGCGCCGTTCAGCTCCGAGGCCACGGATATCCTCGACGCGATCGCGCCGGGCAGTCGGATTACCGGCGATTACCAGGGGGAACGCAAACTCGCGCGCCGTCATCTCGGTCGCGCCGGTTTCGACGACGCTTCGCCGCTTTTCCACAACGTCGACGCGCTCTACGAAGGGACCACCATCAGCTCGGTTTCGGGACCGAAACTGTCGAGCGTTTGCTATGCCTCGAACGGACTCCCCTTGATTGCGACGTGCGAGCAGCCGGGATCGCGCCGGCTGCTCGTGCATTGCGGGTTCACCAGTTTCTTTCCACGGTACTGGGACGACGCCGGGGTCGCCCGCTTCGCCGTCAATGCGGCCGGATGGCTGAGTGACGCCGATGCGGCAGGCACGGGCCAGAAATAGGCGAGCAGTCTTGCACCGCTCGCTTCAGGGCGAACGACAGGAGGCATCGGCAGTGTTCGACGGTATTTCCCGCACACTTGGCGAAGCGGCGCGTTCGCTGCAGCGCACCGACGGCACCGCGCTGTTCATCGCCGCGGCCGTGGCGTACTACGTGGGGCAAGCCCTCGTAAGAGAATGGCCGCGGCACCATGCGGCGGGACAGAAAATTGGCGTGTGCGTCTTCGGCGGCATCTTCGTCCTGCTGTTTTTCCATACGACGCACGATTACCTAGCCGCAGTCATTTGGGCGGCCCTCTGGGCCGTGTTGATCACCGGCATCGTGTGGGCGGCCGGCCCGCTTCTCTATGGTGCCGGCGACCTGCTTGTCTTCCGGCCGCTACGGGCGATCACGCGAGGAGTGCACGCCATGCATGAGCATCGCGTCGCGGAACGGGAGCGGCGTTATGCGGAGGAGACGGAGCGATTGCGACACGCCCAAAACCAGCTCCGCCGAACCGAAGCGCGGGCGGCGTGTGAGCGGCTTTACTGCCTGCACGAATCGATTATCGCGTCGCGATTCCCGCGGGACCGTTTCACGGCGTTTCTCGACCGGTATCTCGGCGACGATCACGCGCCGGAAGAGGTCGAAACCCAGGCCGAAGAACTGAAACAGCTCATCGAAGCCCACCGGCTCAAAGCCGACCCGCCCGCGAAACTCGCGTCACTCGGCGACATTGCCGCCTGGTTTGAGGAACAGAAGGCTCAGATCGAACAAGTCAACGACGAACAGCTGCGCCGCACACTACTTGTGCAGCTGAAGGCGAAGTACGCCGAAGCGATCGCGCGGATTCTGGAGGAGGCCGGATGAAATCGTACCGCCTCGGGAACCTGCACGGCACGAAAACGCCGTTCTACGTTCCCCGCTCCTCGTTCGGCACCCACTGGCATCTTCTCGGGGGCACCGGCAAGGGCAAGACCACCGCCATCCTCACGCTGCTGATGCGGATTCTTCTCGACCCGTTCGACGACGCCTGCCACATCATCATCGACCGGATGGGCAGCTTCGCCCGCGATCTGCTGCTGTGGATCGCGTCGCCGTATTGCACAGACGACGTCCGCCGGCGGCTGGTGTATATCGAGCCGGCCCGCGAAGACGTCGTCATCGGCTTCAATCCCCTGCTGCACGACACCGAAGCCCACGCCTACTACCGCGTGTGCCAGGCGACGGAGCTGATTCTGCGCGGCTGGGCCAACCAGAACATCCAGGAGATGCCGCGGCTGGCACGCTGGATGTTCAACAGCTTCTACGCCTGCGCGCAGCTGGGCCTGACGATCGCCGACAGCGCGCACCTGATCCTGCCGGGAAGCCCGCTGCACAAACCGATTCTTAACGCCCTGCCGCCGCTCTTGCAGGCGGAGTGGTACGAGATCACGCGGGCCCAGGCCGCCTCCGAAGCCAGCCGCATGCTCGAATCCGTCCGCAACCGGCTCAAGCCGTACCACGAATCGTCGATCCTTCGCCGCATGTTCGGCACGTCGACGAGTCGCCTCGACGTCGCCCGCTTCATGCCCGAAAAAAAGATCGTCCTGATCAACCTGCATCCGGGCAACCGCTTGCCCGAGCAGGTCGCCGACGCAATCGGCGGCCTGGTGATCAACGAGGTGATCGCCGCCGCGCGCTCGTCCCCCTTCGGCATCAAGCATCCGACGTTCCTCTGGCTCGACGAGTTCCAACGCTTCGTCTCGCCGGATATCGAAGCGGCCTTGCCGACCGTGCGGCAGCTGCAGTGCTCGTTCGTGCTGAGCCACCAATCGTTTTCCCAACTGGAGCGCGGCGACGTGGACCTGACGTCGATGATCTTCCAGGCGCAAAGCCGGATGATCTTCGGGATGCAGGGGCAAGACGCCGATCTGGTCGCCCACGAGTTGGCGTCGTTGCGCTACGATCCCAAGAAGATCAAGGATCAGATGTTTTCGCGCCGCCAGCGCATATCCGGACATCGCCTCGTCGAGCTGGAAAGTCGCGGATTCGCCGAACAGCAGGCCCGCAGCTGGACCGAGCAGTACGGCCAAAGCTGGTCCCACAGCAAAGGCAGCTCCAGCAGCACGAACCCGCAAGCCAAGTATTCGCAGTCGACGGAAGGAAACGCGCTCGGTGAAAGTAGCGGCTTCGGGTCAAGCGAGTCGCGCGGCAGGACGGAGTCGCACGCGGTGAATCAGAGCCTGCTGCCCGTCTACGAAGACTTCAGCGAATCGACGTCGAAGACCTTTGCGTCATTCGATGAGGATTGGCGTTCGTACGGCCGCGACGTGCGCAATCTGCAAACGGGCGAGGCGTTCGTTCGGCTCGTCAATCGCGCCGGGTTCGACCATATTCAGGTGAAACGTTCGGCGCCCGGCCACTTGTCCTTGCCCGCGGACGTCCTTGCCCGGGAATTGCCGGAAGTGCTCGACGGGCTGGATGCGCTCATCGAGCGAAATTTCACCGCCGACTACTTCTCGACGCCCGCGGCCGTCGATCGCGAAATCGAGGCCCGGCTCCAACGGATCCTATCGCCCCCGATTCGGTTGAACGCCGCGACGCCGTCCCCGTCGCGGCCGGACGATCGCACCGATGACCAGCCGCCGGCCGCAGACGCCGCTTCGCTTCCCAACCCGTTTATCGTGTGATCAG
>JAFLCO010000042.1:5892-16164 GCA_017303535.1 Planctomycetota bacterium | reverse complement strand
ACCTTCCTCACCTCGCGAGTTTCGGCGATCAGGCGCTGCGGCGCGCCGACCACGTCGAACCGGTTCGCCCGCCGTTAGTTGACAGCCCCGCCGACGATTCTAGAATGCAATTGTCGATTCCCCCGGAATTGACGGCCGATGACGGCCACGCGAGTCGAGTGCTTTCGCACTTGCACGCTGGTTGCTCGGTTGAGCATCCCACCTCGGGATTTTCTGTGCCGACATCTCCCCTTCTCGGAGATGCTCGGCATCCTTTTTTTCCCGAGGCCCCCATGCTCCAAACTCGCGATATCGCGGTTCTTTGTTCGGCGTGCCGGTACTACGTTCTCAACCGGCAGCAGATCCAGCGGCTGCACTTCCCGGCCGATCCCGACGGACGCATCACGCGCCGCCGGCTGCAAATGCTCGTCGAGCAGAAACTACTGAACCGGCAGCAAATGCTGTTTTGTCATCCGGGCTCGGGAACCCCGGCCCCCGTCTACTATCCGACGCGCAAAGCCGCGGAATTCTTGGCGGAACACTTCGAGGACGCGAGATTTCTGCGCGTGCCCGCCAAGCCCCCGATCCCGCACCACACGTTTCATTGGCTGATGGTGTCCGACACGCACATGGCCTTCGACCGGGCGGCGACGGCGAAGGATACGGTCCGGATCGACGAGTGGATCAACGAATACGACGAACTCGAACCGAACGAACAGTCGCCGGACAAGAAGTTTCGGCTCTACACGTTGATTCGCGAAATCCCGCGACTGGTCTGCGTCCCCGACGCGGGCTTCGTGATCGACGCCAAGGGGATCCGCAAGGCCTTCTATCTGGAGTGCGATCGCAACACGTCCGGCGTCGCCCAGATCGCCGCCAGTAAGACGCCGGGCTACGCCGCGATGCAGGAAGGCCGATTGCACACGAGGCATTTTCCTTCCGCCGTCGACGCCTTCGTCGTATTGATGGTCGCTCCGGGCGACAAGCGGCGTAACGCCTTGCGGCGCGCGATCCACGACAAGCCGGGCGCCCACTTGTGGCGCTTCGCGTCGGCCGAAGACCTGGCCCGGCGCAACGGGCTCTTTGACCCGATCTGGTACGGCTGCCATCACGAGCAGCCGACGGCCCTCGTCAACGCGGAGGCCGTATGATCCGCCTTGGGTGTCCGCGGGGTGTACCGGCAGTTGTACAGGCCCGGACAAATCGACGACGTCGAACGAGTTCGCGTAAGAGTAGGCTCCGCCCCAGCTTCGGGGTGCAAGGGGCTCTCGTCGCACGGCTCCTCGACCCCTTGCCCTTCCGCCTTCCCCTGCCTGCCGCTCGCCTGCTCGCGGGGCAGGGACGCTCGCTCGCGCTCGCTAAGCCGGAAGGGCAAGGGCTATCGCCCCTGCACCCCTCGTGCTGCGGCACGACCGACGCTGCGCGTCGGGGAAGCTGTCCCCCCCTCGATACTTTTTTGTTGGCCGTTCCATCGACTGCATTCCACTCAGGGTGGCGTTTGCAGTCGATGTTTTGGTGCATCCGCTCGGATGCCTTTATTCGTTTCCCGCTTTTTTATGAATCGATGGATCGAACGCGCTCTCTACAGGATGTTCGGCTGGTGGAGGTGGAAGCGCCGCTTCCGCGGCTCGCATTTGTCGCTGAATGCCTTCGGCGACCGCAATCTTCGGATCGTGGTCTCCGAAGCCGTCGGTGCAGGCGAGCATCTCTTCCATCTGGAACGCATGGGCAACGACAAGCATTGGAGGCGATTCGGCACGGTAGCCGAAACGGAGTTCTCGGAGCTTATGACCTTGCTCATGGAGTCGGGTCATTTCGTGAAACCGACAATTCCGGGCATGAAGTCCGTTCGTCAATGAGTTCGGGGCCGTTACCCCTGATGACGGCCCTGCTTTTTCCCTTTCTTGCGAGCGTTCCAAACTTTCGGGCGACTCGCAATCCTTACACAACCGAATAGCGTACCCGAGGACGTACCGATGGCCGCCGGAGATAAACCCGTCACGACCTTTAAGCATCGCAACATCAGCGCGAGCGTGTTTGAAAACACGACCGAGAAGGACGGCGCGAAGCAGACGTTCTTCAAGGTGAGCTTGCGCCGCACGTTCAAACAAGGCGACGAATTCGCGAGCAACGCGAATTTCAGCCGCGACGAAATCCCGATCGCGCGCTTGCTGCTCGACCGGGCCTGGCAGTGGATCATGGATGCCGAAACGAGTTCCTAAGCAGCCATGCCGAGCGGAGCTATCAGGGTAGTTCCGGCTCGGCGTGGGTTTTTTATCCGTTTCCTTTTTTCTTTATGGATACCAAGGACACCTCCAAGACGGAACCGGCTGCGGAAGCGGCCAAAGGTCCAATTAAGGTCATGCGGATCGACGACGTGTCGGTGAGCATCTTCGACCGTGAGGCGAAGTCACGGCAAGGAATCACCACCTACTACAGCGCGAGTTTTTCGCGTTCGTACAAAGACGCGTCCGGTGGTTGGAAGTACGTCAAAACCTTCGCTCCGGAAGATCTGGGAAAAGTCGCCGACTTGTGCAAACAAGCGGAGACGTACATCCAAGGTTTGCGGAAATGAATTGAGGGGAGCCCTGACTCCCCTCTTTTCCTCAGTGCGATCGGGCGGAGCCGTTTGGCCAGCGCGATCGCCGGGGCATCCCTTCTCTCCTGCGGAGCATTCCCCTCTTGAATGCGCTCCGCATCGCTTTTGATCGCGGCCGACTCTCGGCCGCGATTCGATTATTCCCCGCGAAGGAGAGAACGATGCTGTACGTGAAGTTGTCGGAGAAGCCGTGCCTATTCTGTTCGAAGGCCGGCTCGAACTTGGAGGCCAAGGCGAAGGGACAGAGTTTCCTCGGCGTCGTGTGCCCGGAGCACCTGATCGCCTTGCTGAAGAAATGGGACAAGAAGGAGGTCGGCGATGGCACCTCGCAACGCGCCTCCTGAACCGTTTTATCACCTGTGCCGCTCTTGCGGACGCACCTTCTTTGCTCCGCGCGCCACGATCGCGTGCCCGCGGTGCGGTGGCGAGTGCACCAGCCGCGAACGTCGGCGCCCACCGTGGGCGCCGGCGGAGGCCGGGCTGAACGATCCCGGAATGAATGAGAAAGGAGACGGCGATGTTGCGCGAACCGACAAGTGAGCCGCTCCTCATTCAAGCCGACGAGTTGGCGACGCTGCTGAACGTTTCGGAGCGAACGCTCTGGCGCCTTTTGAGCGCCGGGAAGATTCCCGAACCGGTCCGCCTCGGTCGCTCGACCCGCTGGAGACTTGACCAGGTGCGACAATGGATTAACGACGGCTGCCCCGATTGCACTGGAGACGAATGATGGCGACCCTCTACAAAAAGAAACGCGACCAGGGGAAGAAGGGGGCCTGCTGGTACTTCGACTTCACCGACGAGAACGGCAAACGACGGAGCCGGAAGGGATTCACCGATAAGGGGCTCACGGCCCAAGCCGCCGCGAAGGCGGAGAACGAGGTGATGCTCCGCAAACGCGGGCTGATCGATCCGGCGGCGGAACGGATCGTCGAGCGCAAGCGGCGGCCGCTTGCGGAGCACCTGACGGCGTACGAGAAGACGCTCTCGAAAACGACGCCGAAACACATCAAGCAGACGGTGAACCGGATTCGTCGCATGATCGTCGGTTGTGCTTTCGTCACCGCCGGCCAGATCGACGCCGAGAAGTTACGCGAATGGCTCGTCGCTTTCTGCGAAAAGGAAAAACTGGGCCACCGCACCTACAACCACTACGTGCAGGCCTTCGGCGGATTCTGCCTCTGGATGGTCGAGACGGGACGCCTGGCGTCGAATCCCGTCGCGGCCATGGACATCCTCAATGCGGCGGTCGACGTTCGCCACCCACGGCGGGCGTTGAGCCCGGAGGAGTTTTCGAAGCTGGTGGCGTCCGCCCGGCAATCCGGCGAAAGCATCCAGTGTTTCGACGGCGAGCAACGGAGCCGAATCTACATCCTCAGCTACATGACCGGCCTGCGTCGCAAGGAGATCGCGAGCCTCACGCCCCGCAGCTTCGACCTGGCGGCCGTGCCGCCGACCGTGACCGTTGCGGCGGCCTGCTCCAAGCACCGGCGGACGGACGTCCTGCCCTTGCATCCCGAACTGGTCACCATGCTTCAGGAATGGCTCAGGAACGTTCCGGCGGATGCCGTGCTATTCCCCCGACTTGCCCGCCGCCGGACGTGGCTCATGGTCAAGAAAGACCTGGAGCGCATCGGCATCCCCTACGTGACCCCGGAAGGGATCGCCGATTTCCACGCCGCCGGCCGACACACGCACATCACGCAACTGCTCCGCAACGGAGCGACGTTGCCGGAGGCCAAGGAGCTGGCCCGGCACACGGACGTGAAGATGACCATGCGGTACACGCACATCGGGATCGACGATCAGGCGAAGGCCGTGCGGTCGATTCCGTGTCCGTGGATTGGCAGTGATTCGGCCGTCCCGAAGGGACAGTCGGAGGCGTCCTCTGTCACCGCCCGTCACCACGACACGGACGGCGGCGGCGACGTAAGTGCCGGCACCGTGGCACGTTGTGGCACCAACCGACAAAAAAGGACGCCGCCTGTCAAAGGCGGCGTCCAATGGAGGCGGCGGGAATCGAACCCGCGTCCCGTAACGTTTCCACGTCTGCATCTACGTGCGTATTCGCATGCATTTACGCCTTCGCCCGAACGACCCGCAGCGACACGGTTCTGCTCAGGTTAGCAGGGCACGTTTTTTAGTCCCGGGAGTTCCCCGCGGTTGGCCCGGGACGATTCGGAATTATTAACGGACTTTTGAGCCTCTCCGACGAAGGCTCTCAGTCCGGGCGGCCTAAACTAGGCGGCCAGAGCGTAGCTATCTTCAGCAGATAACTGTGTGGACGGCTTTTTACGTGGCCAGCCGACCAACCACGGCACGCCGCAAACGCTTCTAGCCATCCGGTCGAAACCATTTCGCCCCCGGCAAGCGATCGAAGCGCATCCATGAATCGCACGACGAATGACCGGCGATCATCGATCTGCGAACCATTCATCCTACCGGCTGCGACAAGCGAAGACTAGTGACGGATTTCGCAGTCGCAGACTTTGGCAGTTTCGCTTCCGTCGCCTCGACTACCCTTCGTACTGCATCAAAACCTCGGTCGGTGTGATGCTGTGGATCGGTCGGAAGCCGCCGGAAGCGATTTGTTCGCCGAGTTTCGTAACCGTCTTGAAATAGCGATCGTCCACGCGCCGCCCGGTGAGGGAGCGTTCAAAATCTTGGCAAATACAGTCGGCGGCCGTGCGAATCATTTCGTCGCTTTGACGTGTCGCGTAGAGGCACGTCGCCAGCATGATAATCGCCGTTTGCACGCGGCTCGAGAGTTCCGACATCCGGCACTGCCGGTCGGCCAATGACAATTGAAACTTTCGCATCGTCCCGCTGATCTCCAGAGCGGCATGGTCGAGTTGGCGCACGGCGAACTCGGCATGACGCCGCAGCGGCGTGGGCATCGGCGGCAGTGCCGTGCGGCCGCGACCTTTCAGCTTTTGGGCCATCATCCACTTACCGTAGGCGGCCATCGGCCCGCGCAGGGCCCAGAGGTGCGAAGGGTTCGCAAGGTTCGGCTTCTTGATGCCCGCGGCGACCAGCGTCTTGCCGATCGGTTCGAAGAATTGCGTTCCATGTTGCTTAACGAGCGATTTGAAGAACGCCATGCCCAGCATTTCGCCTTCCCCTTCGTAAATGCATGGGGCGAGAAATTCGTGGACGTTGTCGCCGAACGTATGACCTTGCAGAAACGACCGTCCGCCGTGTGTCTTCATCAGCAACTCGATGGCCGCTTCCTTCTGTGCTTCGCTACCGAAGATTTTGGCGATGATGCACTCCATCTCGCCGCGATAGCCGTGGTCGATGAGCGAAGAGCACCAGAGCGTAAGGGCATCGGCCGCCACGATCAGCCCGGCCAAGCGACCGACGCGACGTTGCACGAGTTCGCGGCTGACGATGGGCGCACCATAGGTACGGCGGAACTTGGCCCACGGCAGTAGTTCGGCGAGCATGATTCTCATGCTGCCCGCAGCCGTCGCACAAAGGGCCGTGCGGCCGAGGTTCAAACCGTGGTAGGCGATCGTCAACCCGTCGCCGCGCGGCGGCACGAGCAGGTTCGCCGCCGGCACGCGGAAATCTTTGAAGACGATACCGCGATTATAAGTGTGCTTCAGTGCGTAAAGGCCGTACTTGCGGAGTTGGAAGTTATCGTCTTCTTCAGCCGGCAAATCGACCACGAGCACGGCCGGTTTATTGTCGATGAGGCAGACCAGCCCGAGCGTTCGGCCGGGCACGACGTTGGTGATGAAGAGCTTTTCGCCGTTGACGACATATTCATCGCCGCGGAGTTCGGCCCGAGTCTTCAAAGCCGTGAGATCGCTGCCCGCGCCGGGTTCCGTCAATGCAAAGCCGCTGAGCTTGCGGCCGCTTGCCAGATCGGGCAGATATCGTTGTTTCTGCTCGGCGTTACCGAACGTGCGTACCGGATCGACGGCCCCGATGCAGCCGTGCACGCTCGCCATTCCGGCGATCGTCGGGTTGACCGCGGCCATCTGCGTGAGGAACGGGGCGAAGACCGAGAACGGCGCGCCGCTGCCGCCGAATTCGCGATCAACCAAAAGGCCCCAGTAGCCGGCCGTCGCCAAGTCTTGCAGCACGCCGTCCTGGATCTTGCCTTCGGCGTTGTACAGACTCTTGGCCGCCGTGTGCTTGTGAACCACGGCCAGCGAATCGTTCATCACCTTGGCAACGTGCGGCGGCGTCGGCTCGGCATCGAATGCGAACAAGTCGACCGGCACGCCGGATTCGTCCCACACGGCCCGATGTGCGGGCGAGGCCGTGGTTTGATACTGCGGCGCGAATAACGCTTCGACCTGATCATCGGCCTTGTCGACCGCCCCCATCCGGCGGGCTTCATCGGCGCTCTTACCGCCGAGGGCCAGCGCCGTTTCGGCGAACGATTTCGATTCCTGAACGGGTTCGGTCGTGGGTGTGGTCATGATGTTTACTGATAGAGTTGTTCAATCTCGGCCGCGAAATTCTTGGCGATCTGCGCTCGACGGGCCTTCATCGTCAGGGTCATTTCGCCGTGAGGAATGTCGAACTCGCGCTCCAACAGTGCGAATTTGCAGACTTGCTCGTAGTGCGAAAGATCGCTCAGCCGACGTTTGATGCAAGCATAGATCGCCGCGCGGGCCGCCGGATGAGCGAGCAACTTCGGCAGAGGCACGTCGTCCGGCAGGTCGTCGCCGGCCGCACGCACCGCGGCAAGTAATGCTTCCGGCGCGGGCACGATTAATGCCGCCAGATAGTCGCGTCCTTCGCCGACGATGCAGGCCTGCCGAATCAGCGGATCGGCCGTGAGCTTGGCTTCGAGGAGCGCGGGAGCGACTTTCTTGCCGCCGGTCGTGACGATGATCTCTTTCTTGCGACCCGTGATCCGCAGATAGCCTTCTTCGTCGATCGTGCCCAGGTCGCCGGTGTGGAACCAGCCGTCGACCAGCACCTCGGCCGTTTCCGCAGGTTTGTTCCAATAGCCGAGCATCACGTGCGGGCCGCGAGTTAGTATCTCGCCGTCGTCGGCGATCCGCATTTCAATGCCGTCGATCGCCCGACCGCTGGTGCCGTGCTTGTGAACCTCCGGCGTATTCATCGTGATCACGGGCGACGTTTCGGTGAGCCCGTAACCGGAGACCAGCAGCATGCCGCGATCGTTGAAGAATTTGGCGATGTGCTCGGGAAGCGGAGCGCCGCCGGAACAGCAGTAATGGATGTTGCCTCCCATCACGCCTTGTAGGATGCCCTGTTCGTCCGCCATACCGACTTCGACGATCTTCCGCATCACGCGCTCGTAAAAGTACGGCACGGCGTTCAAGATGCGCGGCGCGAACTCGGCGCAATTTTCAATGGCCGTTTGCGGTGCGTCGGCCAACGCCATTTCACTGCCGCCGACCAACCAACAATACAAATCGCACGTGCGGGCGAAGATGTGGCTAAACGGCAAGAGGTTCAGCCGCCGTTCCTCCTGGGCCCCGCCGAATCCGATGACGATCGCTTCGGCATTGCTCGTGATGTTGCGATGCGAGAGCATCACGCCTTTGGGCTCGCCCGTGGTGCCGGACGTGTAGAGGATCGTGGCGACGTCGTCGGGCGCGATTTCGCGTCCGGCCGAATCGAGCCAAGCGTCGATCTCGGCGTCGGTCGGCGATGGCGCGAGGTTGAACAACTGGCGCGGCGCGGCGCCTGCGAGCTTCGTCGCAACCGGATCGAGCGCAGCGTATTCGAAGTCGCTCGGCGGCGGCTCGCAGGCGGCCAGCTTAGCCGCTTGCTCTTCGCCCGAAAGCAGCACGACCTTCGCCCCGGCATCGACGATCTGATACCGCATCTGCGGACCGGAAAGCGAGTTGTGCACCGGCACATGCACGGCCCCGACGCTTAGCACGGCCAAGTCGACCGCGATCCACTCGTAGCGATTCGGAGAAAGAAACGCGAGCCGGTCCCCTTTCGCCAGCCCGAGCGAGCGCAAGGCCGCTGCTGCGTGGGCGGCGTCGCGTGCGAGTTCGCGCCAGGTGCGAACGGCAACCTCCTTTTCCATCAACTCCGCAGGCTGGCCCGGCGGGTGGTACCACAGGCACGGTCGATCGGGCCGCGCGCGCACATGCCCGACGAAGTGATGAACCATCGATGGATGCGTGGCGACGGTGATGGGCATGGGAAGGACAGGCTACAGGCTAGAAACTGGAGGCTAGAGCAGGCCGAGAAAGTTAGATTCTCTGGAATACCACGGCGATTCCTTGACCGATGCCGATGCACATCGTCGCCAAGCCGAACTCTATGTTGCGATCTTGCATGGCGTGCAGCAGTGTTCCGGCGATCCGAGCGCCGCTGGCGCCCAGCGGATGGCCAATGGCGATCGCGCCGCCGTTGACGTTGACTTTCTCTTCGTCGAGCCCGAGCATGCGGATGCATGCCAAGGCCTGCGCCGCAAAGGCCTCGTTCAATTCGATGAGACCAATATCTTTGAGCGTTAGCCTGGCCCGCTTCAGCGCTTTCTGCGTCGCGGGAACTGGGCCGGTTCCCATCACGGCCGGATCGACGCCGCAGACGGCCGTCGAAACGATGCGCGCGATCGGCCTCAGGCCCAGGTCTTCGGCCGTTTCACGCCCCATCATCAGCATCGCCGCGGCACCGTCGTTGAGCGGCGAACTGTTGCCGGCCGTCACCGTTCCCAAGCCGGGCGGCATGAACGCCGGCTTTAAAGCCACCAGCCCTCCGAGGCTACAGTCGGGCCGCACGCATTGATCGACCTCGACCAGCACCCGCCGGCCGACTTCATCACGGCCCCATGTCTGAATAATTTCATTCTCAAACCTTCCCTCAGCCTGCGCGGCCGCGGCTCGGTGGTGGCTGCGCATCGCAAAAGCGTCTTGCTCTTCGCGGCCGATTCCTTGCGTTTGGGCGAGGAATTCGGCCGTGTAGCCCATGTGCAAGGCGCCCTTGCTCGTCTGCTGAAACAGCTTGGGATTGATGTCGAGATCGGCGTCCATCGGGATGTGCAACATGTGCTCCAGCCCGCCGACGATCTGCACGTCTTCCCCACCGGCCACAACGGAATGCGCGGCCTGCGCGACGGCCTGCAAGCTTGAACCGCAGAGCCGATTGACGGTCGCCCCTGCCGCGGTGGCCGGCAAGCCCGCTAAGAGGGCGACGTTGCGAGCGACGTTGAACCCCTGCTCTCCCTGCTGCTGCGTGTTGCCGAGCACGACGTCTTCGATCCGCTCCGGATCGATGCCGGTACGCTCGACGAGCGCCTTCACGACGACCGCGGCCAAGTCGTCGCTGCGGACGTCGCGATAGACTCCCTTTTCCTTATGCGACCGACCGATCGGCGTTCGCACAGCGTCGATTATGACGGCTTCCGACATGGTGATGTTCCTCGTATGGCTTCTGTAGGGAACGCCCTTTGCGGCATTCCATGATCAAACAATCAAAGCGGAACGCCACGGAGAGCGTCCCCTGCAGTTATGACATTTTCAATTCGTAAAACTTCTTCCTGCTCTTGGCAAATTCCAAGAGCAGCGGCGTGGGGCGGAATCGGGCTCCCAACTCTTCGTAAGGCTTAAGCATCTCGATGATCTTCGCCGCGCCAAGCGTATCGGCCCAATGCAGCAGGCCTCCCTTAAACGGCGGGAACCCGATGCCGAAAATGAGCCCGAGGTCGACATCGCGCGGATCGCGGACCTTCTTCTCTTCGAGCACCCGCG
>JAFLCO010000042.1:0-5882 GCA_017303535.1 Planctomycetota bacterium | reverse complement strand
AGATCAATCAACGCCGTGACCTGCGCAGGAAGGCTTGATGAAGAGTTGAAATCCAGCATCGCGGCCTCCTCAGAATGGAATGTCATCGCCTTCGAGCACCCGCGTGGCCTCGAGCAGCATCGGCAGGAACAGCCGCTCGGTGATTGCCTTGCCATCGAGCTTCGGAGCATCCTTGGCGCCGGGCTTCGCAAACTTCGCGAGCAATTGGTCGAACGCCGGATCCGGCTCGCCGCGGTCGCTCTTCTCTTTATACGCAAAGAAGCCGGCTTTGGATTTCTGACCGAGCCGACCGGCTTTAACCATCGCTTCCAAGAGGGGCGACGCCAGTACCCGTTCCGGAAACGCCTCGTGCATTACGGCTCCGGCGAAAAGCGCCGTATCCAGCCCGACGACGTCGTAGAGCATGATCGGACCCATCGGCATGCCGAAGGCCTTGGCCGCGCCGTCGATCGCCTTGATCGGCACGGCCGACACCAACAGCTCCAGCGCCTCGTTCATATACGGAAACAGCAGCCGGTTGACCAAAAAGCCCGGCCCGTCTTCGACCACGATTGGGTTCTTTCCCAAGCCTTTGGCGAAAGCGACGGCCGTGGCGATCGTCTGGTCGCTCGATTGCGGGCCGCGGATCACTTCCACCAGCGGCATTTTTCGGACGGGATTGAAGAAATGGATGCCGCAAAATCGCTCCGGATGCTTCAGGCCCGATGCCAGCCGGCCGATACTGATGGCCGACGTATTCGAGGCCAAGATCGCGTCGTTGGCCAAGTGTTGCTCAAGCTTGGCGTACAGCTCGCGCTTCACCTTCTCGTTCTCGACAACCGCTTCAATCACGAGATCGCAACGGGCAAACTCACTTTCTGCGACCACGGCCCGCACCAGCGGTGCAAATTTCAGCAGCCGCTCGGTCGTCGGGCCTTTAGCCACCTTGTCGTACGATGCCTCTTCGACGGCTTTCCGCATCCCGCCCGCCAGTGATTCCGGACGTGCGTCGGTCAACGTCACCGGCAACTCACGCTTGATCGTGGCGCCGGTGATGCCCGAGCCCATAATGCCCGCGCCAATCACGCCGACGCTCATGATTTTCTTCGGCTGCAGGTTGCGATCGGCGACGCCGGTGTCTTTCTTATTGCGATCGGTAAGCAGGAAGACGTTGATCAGAGCCCGATTGATCGGCGTGCCGAACAGTTCCGCGAACGCTTCCGCTTCTTGCACGCCGGCCGACTTGGCGTCGCTCTGCGAAGCTTCAAGCATCAAATTCAAGGCTGCGATGGGCGCGGGGTATTGGCCCTTGGTCATTTGCGTGATGTACGCTGAGCCGGTCGCGCCGAGGAAGCCAAGTTCGGTCTCGCTCATCGTGATCGGCTTCGACCACCGCTCGCGGTCGCGCAGGTAGTCGCCCGTCTCCTTCTCGCCGCGCACCAAACCGATCGCCGCTTGCAACAGTTGATCCGCGCCGGCGGCCGGGCTCTGTGCCTTGCTCGTCGGCACGACGTCGGTCGCCAACCCCATCAGCACCGCGGCCTTGGCATCGATCGACTCGCCGCCGGTGATCAGTTCGACGGCGTTGGATAGGCCCACGATCCGCGGCGCGCGCACCGTGCCGCCCCAACCGGGAAACAGCCCGAGCTTTACTTCCGGAAAGCCGATCTGCGTCTTCGGGCTATCCGTCATGAGCCGCCGGTCGCACCATACGGCCAGTTCGGCCCCGCCGCCGACGCAGATACCGTCGATGGCCGCCACGGTTACACATGGCGTCCGGCTCAAGCGCTCGAACAGCCGCCGCCCTTCCGTCGCCAGGGCGATCGTTTCCTCTTTCGTGATGTTCTCGGCCGCCGCGAATTCGCGGATGTCGGCCCCGGCGATGAAGATTCCGGGCTTCAGTGAACGGAAAATCAACCCAGCCAAATCGGTCCGCTTTTCCAATGCTTCCAGATGGCCGGCGATCTCCTCCAAGACCGGCCGCGCAAGTATGTTCGCCCCTTTGCTCGGATCGTCGAGCGTCAGCAGGGCGATGTCGGGTTCAGGGAACGATAACGTGACGACCTGCGGCATGCGATGCTCCGTATTCGATGCAGGCCGCGGAGGGCCGGCGATTCGCGGCCGCTCAGAGTATCCTAGGTGCGAGATTTCCTAGGTCGTTGCGGGCCGGGGCGTTGGGGTTCGTCCGGTAATTGTATCCGCCGACCCAGCGCAAGCTACGGCCCGCTCGAAGGGCTTCGAGTTTTACTCGTACGTCGAACGAGCATGTCGCAGGCCGCCGCATACTTTGCCGATGTTTGCCTGCCGCACTTGCGACGACTCGGGCACTTCGACAATCGGGAATTGTCGACCATTGCCGTCTTGTCGGCCCTGCATTTCGCGGCCTCGTTCGGCTCGCAGATCTTCGGCACCGTGCTGAGCGTAGTACTTGGACCTTGGGCCGTGTTCGTCAACGGGCTCACCGGCGAAGGCCTGCCGGCGCTGCTTTTGGCGACGACCGTCACGCTCATTCCGCGCATCGGCGCGGCAGCCGCGGCCATGAGTACGGTGTGGCTGCTCAACGGCATCGTCACCGGGACAATCAGCTTCGTTTCCGCTCAACAGTTCTCGGTGAGCCTCTTCGTTTACGAAGCGTCGCTGCTGGTGCTTCTCGTTTCGACCGGTCGATTTTTGCGCGGCGTTTCACGGCTCGCTGTGGCAAGCGAAGTCATTCGCACGGCGCTGGCCATCGGCGTTGCCAACTCTATCGGGCTCTATATTCAGTTCGAGATCGCGATCAACGAGTACAAAATCCAGTTCGCCCCGTATTACGTCGACCAAGTCGCGCTCATTACGGGATTCGGATACGGCGCCGTCGGTGCCGCCATCGGCGTAATCTGGGGGCGGTCGCTGCGCCGCACCGCTCCGTGACTTCCGCTTTGAATACGCCATACGACGCCGAAGCGCCGCACGCCGTAGAAGTTCGCGGCCTCAGCTATCGCTTCGTCGCGCGCCGAACACCGACATTGCACGACGTGACGTTTGCGCTTCCGCGAGGCACTTTCACGGTCGTCGCCGGTCTCACCGGGAGCGGTAAGAGTACGTTGCTTCGAGCGCTCGCCGGACTCATACCCAATCATGCGGCCGGTGAAATGGCCGGCGTCGTACAGGTCATCGGCCACGACACGCGGACAACTTCCTCCGCAGTGTTGGCGTCGACGGTCGGCCTCGTACTTCAATCGCCCGACGACCAGATTTGCACGACCACGGTCGAAGCCGAAATCGCGTTCGGGTTAGAGAACTTGGCATTGCCGCCGACGGAGATCGCAGGCCGTGTGCAAGCCGCGCTGGTGCGATTTGGATTGACCGACTTTCGCTGCTCGCATCCGCACGAACTATCGGGAGGTCTCCGGCAACGCTTGGTCTTGGCCGCCGTGTCGGCCATGCATCCGCAGGTGCTGGTTTGCGACGAACCTCTCAGCCAACTCGACTCCGAGGCCGCGCGCGAGTTTCTCACCGAACTCAATCGGCTGCGTGCGGCCGGCGTGACGATCGTCATCGCCGAGCATCGGCTAGACGAAGTACTTCCGCACGCCGATCGACTGCTCGTGATCGACGACGGACGACTAGTCGCCGACGTTGCGACGAAAGACGAAGCGCCGGTGAAGTCTGAATTAACTTCGCTGCGATTTGGCGATGCCGCGCCGGCCTCCGACGACTCGCCGGCGGCTAAGTTATCGGCTGCTAGAGTAGCGGTCTTGTCATCGATTGCTTATCGGTATTCAGATTCGTCGTCAGACGTATGGTCAAATCTCGACGCGGAGATTCTACGAGGCGAATGCATCGCGCTTGTCGGTCTCAACGGATCGGGAAAAAGCACGCTTTTGTCCTTGTTGGCCCAAGCCGGCAGTCCTACGGCCGGCCACATTGCGATGTCAACGGAGACCAATCGACCGGATGCCGTGCTTGTCCCACAGCAGGTTGATCTCACGCTGTTCTCGCGCACGGTTCGAGAGGAACTTGAATTCGGGCCGCGTCAACAACGCTGCGATATTGCGACGGTTCGACGCCGGGTTGATGCGGCCGTCGACCTATTTCAGCTTGCCGGGCTGCTCGATGAACCTCCGCAAGCACTTAGTCGCGGACAGCGAGTGCGAACCGCCCTGGCCGCGGCTTACACCTGCCGACCGACGTTGTTACTGCTCGACGAACCGACGACCGGACAAGACGCACCGACCGTCGCGGCGTTAACGTCGGCCCTCCGCGCTACGGTCGGCACCGACGACGGCCCGGCGGCGATCGTCTTTTCGACTCATCACACGGCCGTCGCACGCCGGTTCGCCGATCGCATCTGGACCTTAGCCGACGGACGGCTTACAGAAACTTCGGCGGCGGAGTTCAGCGCGCGATCGACCGCCGTCGAGGTGCCGCGATGAATGGTCGACTGTTCGGCGGACATCTCGCCCGGCCGTGGCTCGCGAGCCTGGACCCGCGCGTGAAATTGCTGTTCGTCTTCAGCTTGTCGATCGCCGTGGTTTGCGTTAACCATCCGGCAGCGCTCGCTGCATGTTGTGCGACCGCCTTGTTCTTCAGCTTAGGCTTACGTTGGCGAAGGCGCGGCGTCCTTGCGGTCGCCGCAATTCTCGCGCTGGTCATCTGGAGCACGATGCTCTCGCAAGGCTTCTTTTACGCTTTCGAACCGCGGACGATTCTATTCACCATCGTTCCCGCGCGGTCCGGGCCCGATCCGTTTCCGGGCGTCGCGCTCTCCGTCGAAGGTTTGCAATACGGCGCGATTCAGTCGCTACGACTCATCGCCACGATGCTCGCCGGCCTCACGACCAGCCTCTCCACAGGCCCGCAGCGGATGCTGGTCGCACTCAGTGCGCTACGAGTACCACGCCCGCTGGCGTTTATGACCGCCACGGCACTGAGATTCTTGCCGCTATTGATTGAAGAAGTCGCCCTAGTACGGCAGGCCCGACGCTACCGCGGCTATCGCTTTTCGCTTGCCAAGGTGCCGCAAGAGGTCGGCGTATTGTTGCCGGTGATCGCCTCGGCGTTGCGCCGGGCCGAAAACTTGGCCGAAAGCGTAACGGCCCGCGGCTTCGACGCTCGTCGCCGGCGCACAAGCTACCCGCCGTTGAAAATGAATCGGCTCGAGCAAGTTGCGACGGGAGTCATGCTGGCGGCGTGCGCGGGGCTGATCACGTACCGAATTTGGCGGGATTGGCTCTAATAGGCAGTTCCGAAGAGTGCATCTACTACGCGACGTCAACCCAATCGTCGGCCTCGAGCGAACGCGCCACCGCGGCGTTCCATTGAAAGATCGGCAACGCGATCTCCGGCGGCGTCGCCGTCAGCCGTCCGGTTTCGATCGCGTCGAGTAGTGCCGAAGCCGGATCGTTATCGGGCAGCATGTCGGGCACCGGTTCGCAAACGTTGCCGAAGCATCGCAACAAATCAGTACGAACGTTAAGAATCGGCGCGTTAGGGCGCGGATCAACTTGCTCGCTCCGCAACAGAATGTCGCCGCGATCGCAGTGCAAAGTCACGTCCTCGCGCCAATGATGGGCGTCGCCGACATAGTGGGCCGACAGACTCATTCCTCCGTCGAACTCCGCGAGAATACGCGTCACGATCTGGACGCGGCGATCTCGCTTGTCGCCGACGGCATATAACCGACGCGGCTCGCAACCGGTGAGGTAGCGGAGCATATCGATCTGATGAATTCCCGAATCGCCGCAATAACCGAGATTCTGCGCCGGATCATCGCGCCAAGTTCCGGGGATTCCTTGCGACCAGCCTTCGCAAGTGTAGATGTGCACTTGTCGGACACGTCCATACATTTCGCCGCGTTCAGTAAGTTCGCGCCGCGCGGTCGTCGACGCCGTCTTATAACGGCGCTGATGGGCGATCGAAAC
>JAFLCO010000419.1 GCA_017303535.1 Planctomycetota bacterium | reverse complement strand
GCCAAACCTGTCCGGTTGTGGACGCATGCGGTGGCGGCAGCTTGATGCACCGATGGCACGGTGATCATGGTTTGGACGCACCGAGCGTCTATTGTCCGGAGATCTTCTCCGTTTTGGAAACCGCAACGAGAACGCTCAGCGGTGCCCTTGCTCCCTCATTGACGACGGCCGCCCCGCCGATTGTCCCGTTGAATGCGGGCAAGACGTTCATGGAAGAGTGCATTCGGTGGAGGTCGGCAACGGAGTCCCGCGCTGACGCGATTTCTCAACGGCTAAAAATTGATCGACGGTCAGGGGAATCGGCGGCGTCGATCATTCTCGCGGAACGCCATGAAGCCCTTCGGCAATTGGAATTGGGGACGGGCGAGACTTGCCACTTGTTCGGAAGAATCAAGGTGCAATCCTCCGACGAGCGGTTGGTTGCACCATTCCGAGACACCATTCGCGTCTTGGATCGCGAATCCGCGCAAGTCACGCATGGGCTATCAACGCTGACGGATTCCCTAGATCTAATTGCTCAACTCAATCCAGATCTTGCCGTGGCCTTTTCGGCTCTGGTATCCGATATCCAATTTGTTGAATCTACGATTGACGCTCCGGACCATATTTTCTCGTTTAGCGACGACTCAGCGCCTAATGTGCTCTATGTTTCGCCCTTTGTAGGATCGGAGCCCCTAGGCGCCGACGACCTGGGGGATTCGCTGCTTCATGAGTTTCTGCATCAAGTGCTGTATCAAATGGAGCGCGAGGGACCGATGCTTCATGACCGCGTTCATCCGCATTTCCCCGCCCCATGGCGCTCGGGACTGCGTCCGTCGGGCGGCTTTTTTCACGGGACTTTTGTGTTTGCCGGCTTATCGCGGTATTGGGCGGCTTTGGCTGAATCAAAGTTGCTGAACGTCTCGCTGGAAAAAGCACAAGCCAACTCAACACGGTTCGCAGAGCAAGCAGAGTACGGAATCAAAAGCCTGCGGCAGTTTGCGCTGCTGACAAAGCGCGGTGAGCGCCTTCTGGATGAATTATGCACCCTCATTTCCGTCGACGAGAGCCCTATGCTCCCGCCGCTACTAAAAGCACAGAGTGCTTTAGATGGCAAAACGTTCGCGTAAAGCCGTAAAAGACGGCGCCTCTAAAAGTCGGCGTCGTCCCTCAACGGCACCGAAAGAAAGGCGGTTCGTCCGCTCCGCTGCGAAACGTGCGACGCCGAACGATGTTGTACTTGTCCCGGGGCGTACGACGAAAATCGAGAACGTTCAACGATTTTACTGGCGCGTGACGCATTTAGGAAAAACCGTGGGGCATGTGTCCATAAGCTTCGTCGCCCGAGGAAAAGCGGTCGATTCGTCGATAGATGTTCAGTTGAACCGGAAAAGCCGGGGACGTGGAATAGGCACCATCGTCTTTTTACGCGCTTGCGAGTTGAGCGGGCTCCCGGAAGTATTGGCAAGCATACGAAAGGGAAATATTGCGTCACGGCTTGCGGCGACTCGCGCCGGTTTCGTACCGCTCGAATCGCAGCCAAGCGGTGAGCTATTGATGATTTGGAGACGACCGTGAGCTTGCGTGGTGACGGAGCAGCGCTGCATCGACCGGACGTCACGCCAACAGTGGTTCTCAATCGAGCGACCTTTGACAATCTCAACTCGGCGATGAACCGGCTTTTCGAGGTTTTCCCCGACCAGTATCCAACGCTGGTATTGGAAAGCGAAAAGGAATGGACTTTCGAACTAGGTTGGCCGCGACATATTCTTGAGCCGGTTGATCCATCGTTGCCAGAAAGAGCGCGATCATGTTTTGACGTGGGACTGCCAGACCTTGGCGCGTATTTGGAAACACGATGGTTGGGTACCGTGCCGTTTGTGTTTTCGATGTTTCACTCATGGGCGATTTTGGCGCCAGCATTGGCAGCGCAGCACGCTGGAAGTATGCCGACCGCCATCGTACACGTCGATGCTCACCATGATCTGTCGCCTTCCCTTCTTCGAGCGACCTCGACGGGTGTTCTTCGCAATGACCATTTCAATATGCAATGCCGACTCGACGCTCCGGACTCAGTCGATCGATCTATTGGAGCAGGATTCATCAACAAAGCGAGTTTCCTAACTGCATATCTGCTCGGCCTGGGCGGGGGGCAGCTAATTCACGTCGAACCCGGCCTACCCAATGAGGACTTTATTCTCCGCCCTAATATCGCCTCGGTCACCATCGGCGGTGCCGAGACCGTTGAAGAAGGATTCACCTTCATGCGTTCCGGCATTGACAGTGACTGGCATCTTGCCGAACGCGCTGCGTTACCTGAATCGATTGATCGAGCCCGTCAGCAGCGTGTATGGTTGGACGTCGATCTGGATGCCTTTTCTAACCGTTTCGACGGTGACTCCGACAATCGCGAACGAACCGGCTCACGCGGTGAGCGCGAGGAAGCCTTAAGGCGAGTTAAAGTCTTCTTAGCTGAATTAAGAGGCAGTGATTGGCTTTCAGATATCTCGGCGGTGTCTGTCGCTGCGTCGCCGGGCTTTTTTCCTTCGGAATACTGGGATCCGATTATCCCCATTACGTGCGACGGCATTGCCAATTTGCTCTAGTCAGATGGATGCTCATCTTACTGCCATCGTGATTCCATGCCTGAACGAAGAGCATCATCTCATTTCGACGTGCGGATCGTTGGGTTTCGGTGCAGACAGGTCCCCACCTGACCGTGCTCTTCTGGTCCTCGTTGATAACGGGTCTGAGGACCGCACTATTGAGGTGGCCGAGAGCATTCAGCAGTCTTGCCCCGGCGGATGCGTAATCATTACCACGGAAAGTGAACGCGGCTATGTGCCCCCTCGTCGATCCGGAAATCGTCTTGCTATCGCAACTGCTTGCGACCGCGGCATCGGGCGAGACAATCTGCTAATCATTCAAGCCGACGCCGATACGCTATATGAGGACGGATATCTTAATGAAATTCGGTTGGCCGCTGAGCGACATGGTCCGGGCGTCATGATCGATGCTGTTATTGAGTACGACAAGGACTTTATCGTAAGACGCGCGGACTATGTTTCACTCTGCAACGAAGTCGATGAGCAGTTTGGATTGATTCTCCCTGACCAATCGCAGGACGTGATTGTCGACGATAAGGCTTGTGCCTATTGGGCGTCGGACTATGAGTTGTGGGGCGGCCATCAACGCGAGTACACGTCATTTGGGGACGAGATCCATGCAGAAAGTGCTCGACTTTATATTCGCGGGCTCACATATGGGGCATCCCGGTATCTTTGCGAGTCCGCTATCGCAAGACATTCGAACCGGAGAACGGTTGCCGATCCCGCATTTGCGTTCGCAACCGCCGGTTTCCCTCGAGAGATGAGATTTAGATGTCGCTGGGAAGATGTTTACGACGGCGTCAACGATATCGCCGAGTTCGCGAAAGTCGTCAACCGACCAAGCATCCAACTGGCAATACGTTGCCGGCGTGCGCACACTGAAGGGCTATTCATCATGTTGACAGCTCATGTTAGCCGCGCATTGAATCCAAAAGGCGCTGATACTTGGACCGGTTCACTTGGTAGCCTCCCGATGCGGAATGTCGAAATCGCCCGAGGGACGCCTGGTGTCTTGATCGAAGACGTGCTCACCGAAGTGGACAAGTTTGCATTTCAACTAGAAAACTGAGCCGACGTCCAGAGGCAACGCACGACAAATGCGAATGCTTTAGCTGCCAGCCAGCTCTAACCGCTTGGTGCTGAACCAATCGCGGGCTTTACGCCGTCCGCTTGCCGAGCGGGTCGACTTGAGCCCGAACGCGGCCCAGCCGGTCGTATTCGCTCGTGCTGACTTGATCGTCGGTTTCGAGGTTGATGCCATCATCAAGTTCCCCAGAGACTTGCACGCCGGCGATCTGCCGACCGACGGTGTCGTACGTAAAGTGCAGATGCGCGGGATCGCTCAGGTCACCCGTGGTGAACTGAGCGACGACGTTGCCGCGACCGTCGTAGAGGTAGTTGACCCTGTTCAGCGGCAGGGCGATTTGAATGGTGCGGCCGAGTTCGTCGTAGATGTATTCGATGATCCGACCGAGCGATTCGATGGTTTGGATAGCGGGACCGGAGGCGTCTTAGACGGTTTCGCTGACGATGTCGTCGTCGCGCTGGCCGAGCACTTGAATAATTTTCGTCAGGCGGCCCGACGTCGTCGTACTTGAATTCCTAGAGACGCCGCGCACGCTCGCTTCCGATGCGTTCGACTTGGTTCGCGAAGCGGCCCGGCGTGCGGTCGGCATGCGGCATTTCGACGTTCAGCTCTTGGGCGGAGTGTCGCTCGTGAGTCGCGGGCTCTCCGAGATGCAAACCGGCAAAGGGAAGACGCTTACGGCGACGTTGCCCATGTATCTCTTTGCGTTCTACGATCACGATCACATTCCGCTTCGCTGTCACGCGTAAGAATCTTGTCCCTCTTCACAAAACCGCGCCGTATTGGGCTGCAATCCGCTCGGCCTCGTTGTAAGTCTCTTTAATCGCCTGCTCCGCTTGTTTGTATTCGCTGGCGAGACGCGACATGCCGCCGTCAAGCTCTCCGGTGAGAGTGTTGACGGTTCCCATCAATAGTCCATCCCAGAATCCATCCGGCATCTTAAGCAACGTGGCACCGGCCGAGCGCCAACTACGAATGTGCTGCCGGAAGGCGAGCCGGAAGTCAGCCGGACATTGTGACATGTCCAACTTATCCATTTCGTCGCAGTACCGATTAATCGCGTCGGCGGCGTCGGCTAACGAGGGAGCGGACTTCAACGAAGCGCGCACCTGCGGGCCGTGACTCTTATCGACCTGCAACACCTTGAGAATGGCGTCGCGATGTACTTCGGTCTCGGAACGTCCGCATCCGGTCACAACTAGCAGACACGTGACAGAGAAAACGGCGACATTAAGAACCGCGTTCATGGTAAAGACTCCTCAGTCGACGATGCTTGGCAGTCTGGCGTGGCGCGCCGAAGGGGAGCCGCGGCGGATTTGATGGTCGTCCGGTCAATCCGGAATGCTACTTAAACACATCATTCCGCGCGGCAAGATGCTCGTCAACTATGGCGAGCCTGGACGACAAGAAGTTTCTGGAACGGCTGGGAGAACGCGTGCGGCGACGGCGTGAGGAGCGCGGCTTGACCCAACAGCAACTCGGCGACCAATGCCAGCTGCATCGGACGTTCATAGGTTCGGTCGAACGGGGCGAACGAAACGTTTCCGTGCTAAATTTACGGCGTTTGGCTACGGTTCTACGCACGACGCCCGCTGAACTTCTCAGCTGAAGCGAGCAGCCTGTTC
>JAFLCO010000418.1 GCA_017303535.1 Planctomycetota bacterium | reverse complement strand
GCGATGTCACAAGTTGAAAACCAGGAGGGAATCATGAGCACAGAATTGTCTGGAAAGCCGGATGCGATGAAAGTCGCACGTCCGGTTTGGGGTTGGGGTCGGGGTGCAATCCCCCGGCCTACACCACACGTGCAGGAACGTGATCCATTGCGATATAAGCCGCGACGGCGGCCGGTGCGCAGGCCGATTGCGGCCTGAACTTTTTGGTCGCCCGTAACCATTTTTACGCCGCTCGTTCTTGCAAAGGGACGAGCGGCGATTCTCTTTTCGGAGGCCCTACCTTGATCTCCATCCCTCGTTCGATCTTGAGCACTTTCCGGTCGCTCATCCGTAAAGCCGGTCTGCACAAGCGATCGGCCGGCTACACGCCCGGCGTGACTCTCGTTGCCGATGGTCACGGCTGCTTGATCCGCTGCGCCTCGCCGCAAGTCGCGCTGCAATATCAGCATCCGGGCTCGTTCGCCACCGGCATTGTTCGGCTCCCGCTCGAAGCCCTGGAAGCCGTTGAAGGCAAAGACCACGACACGATCACGGTCGAAGCCGACGGCGGGCAACGTACGCTCGTGAGTTGGACCGATCGCGGCGTACCGCGGCAGGCATCGTTCGACGCACCGAAGCCGACGACGTTTCCCGAAATTCCGACGGAGTTCACGGCCAACGAACCGGTGCTCTGGTCGGCTCTTCGCGACGCCGTTCCGGTGACCGATCGTGAATCGTCGCGGTACGCGCTCGGCTGCCTTCATCTTCGTGGCAAGCTCGGCCGGATCGACGCCACCGACGGCAAGCATGTGCTGACCCAGACCGGGTTCAAGTTCCCTTGGACCGACGACGTCTTGCTGCCGGCCAACAGCGTCTTGGGTTGCCGGGCTCTCGACCTCAAACAGCCGATCGAGGTGGGGCGGGCCGGCGATTGGATCGGTTTCCGCAGCGGACCGTGGCTCGTGCTGCTGGCCGTACAAAAGGAAGGGCGGTTCCCGAAGATCGACGACGTCATCCCTAAGCCGGAAACGGCCAAGTCGCGGCTGGAGCTTTCGGTCGACGATGCGACGTTTCTCGGCGACGTGTTGCCGCGACTGCCGTGCGACGATCCGCTTTTTGAGCCGGTCACGCTGGACCTCAACGGGCGAGTGCTAATGCGAGCCCGGGAAGCCGATCAGGCTCGACCGACGCAGGTGGAACTGAAAGGCTCACGCCTGGAAGGACCGGCCGTGACGCTCAACACGAACCGTAACTATTTAGCTCACGCTCTACGTCTCGGCTTTCGGACGTTACACAGCTTCGGGCCGGAGGCGCCGGTGCTCTGCGCCGACGATCGCCGTCGCTTCCTTTGGTGCTTGCTCGACGCCAAGTCGGCCATTCCGCGGCACGAGGATCCGTTGTGCATCACGGCACCCATCGAAGCCCGGAGACCGGCCAATCGGATCAAGCAGGTGTTGTCGAAACCCCATTCTACTTTTCCGGGAAAGGCTCCGATGGCCGCAACAACCAACATCCGTCAGGCCGGCGTGTCGGCGACGCCGCACGATTCCCAGCCTGCCAAGCCGACCGGTACGCGACAGGCCGCGTCGACGATCGAGCAAGCCTTAGCGCTACGCGACGCCCTCCGTGGTATCGCCCAGCAAGCCAGCGAACTCGCTCGGTCGCTAAAGCAACAAAAGCGGCAGGCCCGGATCGTCGCGACGACGTTGGCGTCGCTCAAAGAATTGCAGAAGGTAGCAGCATAGCGGCGTTCGAGGTAGGGTTGGTCGACGCGAACCTGAATTTGCGGAATTACTTCTTGCTAAGATTAAGCGACAGAGACATCAAATAGATGGAGTAAAGAGGTCGCTTATGAAGCTGTACTTGCCACGATCGGCTACTCGCGCTAACGACGACGCGATTCAATCGACGGCGACTCTCGGTATGTATCACACATTGAGCGAGTTCACTGGCAACCCGGTGACCGTGGCCGACCTCGTCCGGCACCTTGGAACGATGCGGCGTTCCGAAGTCATTCGCGTGATCGGCAACATGTCGGCGACCATTTGGTCTGAGCACGGTATCAAGCTCGGTTATCAAATCCAGATGGCGCAGCACATCCTTCCCGAGGATGTCTGGCAATTGGTTCGCGACAAGATTCCATACAACGAGAAGCACGCCGGCCGGTTGTTCCACCGTCGCCAAGTGTGGTTCCTATTGCAGATGGCGATCATGTCGTGTTCCGAGACATGCACGGAAATGGACCCGATGGAGCTTCAGAAGAAAGTGGGCCTAGCCGCTCTGATGGCGAGCGACGTACTACAGCAGGTCGAGCACACGCACATGCCCGATCTGGAGGATGCTCCGAACGCGGATCAGTGGGTGGCAACGTCGATGATGTCGCTGATGGACACCTATGTCGGCAACGAAATGATCTGCCGCGCGATCTGCTTTTGGATGGAAGCCCAGGACGATCCTGCGGTACGGCACAAAATGGATGAACTTGGTTTGCCGGGTACGCTTGACAGCTATTTTCTCAATGCCCACGGACTGACGCTGCGGGACTTTATATTGATCCTCGTGAAAGCGTACTACGTGTTCCAGATGGGCGCGATGGAAAATCCGCCGGAGAGTCAAGTTCTGGAACCTTCGGTAATGAACGAGAAGCAGTTTACTACTGATCAGATCGCGAAGGCTTTCGTCGTTGCGGGGATTGCGCCGGATAAATTGTCGCCGCTGTTGCTCGGCGCGCGGCAATCGTGGGCGACGGACTTCTCGCCAATTCGCAGCAAGCCTTTGATTGAGGTCTATCCAGGAAAGTACACTTGCGCCGATGCAAGCATCTTCGGCGCATTCTTCATGGACGGCATCTACGACGTTCTGAATGAAGCCGTACCAGACGACAAGTTCCGTCAGTTGTTCGGAACACTTTTCGAGCGCTACATCAACATGATGTTTGAGCAGTTTCTCTGCGGCGCTCCTCCGCTCGTACGTCGATTTGCAGCGGATCCAAGTTTCGTCGGCCCTCGAAATGACCAAGCAGGTGACGGCGTGATCTTGCTCAATGACGTGACCGTGCTCATGGAATACAAGGGCGGCATGCTTACTCGGCGGCAGAAATACGCCACGAACATTCGTGAAACGATTGCGGGCATTGAGACGCTGTTGGCAAAGTTTGGCAAGGGTAAGAAAGGCGTCGGTCAGCTAGTCGAAAATATTGAACGCATCCTCAACGGCGAGAAGCTGCGGGTCGCTACTGAGGAGCTTGACGTTGCGACGACCTCAAAGATCATCCCGGTTCTGGTGGTATACGACGATTCGCTAGGACTCCACGCAGTCCGCAATCACGTCGAGGCGAAGCTATTGGTTGAAGTGCGTAACCGCAAGCTGCCGGAGGATCGAATCGGCCCGCTGTGCATCCTGACCATGCGCGACGTGGAGAGTCTTCAGGATTATTCGAGTGGCGTGAGCGTTGAGAAGATCTTCAAGGACTACTGCGAATACCTCGCGAAAGGTCGCGAAGACACGACGGGGAGCTTTCACGGCTTCATCATCAGCAAGTACAAAGGTAAGCCGACCTGCCAATCCTTCGTGCAGGCGAAAGTGGGCCAACTCTTGAAGGGTGTCCTCGAACAAATGTTGGCGCCTCGTGGCGAAGACGAATCGGCCGCATGAGACATTACCGTGAGCCGATCAGCGTGTTGTGCTCATCGGCGCTACCCGGCCCGGAACATGGTTCGTATGTTCGCGTCGCGCACCGCGTCGTTGACGATCATCCCATCGATAGGATCAGCTCCCCCGCAAGTACTTCACAGTGCCTAGCGCGCTCGTAGAGCGTGTCCGGCCGCTCGGCGCTGCCCCTAGCCGGAAATCACCCCTGCGCGTCCCCACGCACTTCCAGCGCCCTCATGCGGGGAGCGCCGCGCCTTGTGCGCCTTACGCAAATTACGAAAGGAATACTCATGCTCAAACTCAACGTCGGATTCACCAAGAAAGTCGGCGAGGCCAACTATGGCTCGCGCGGGGCGGCCGTCAACCTGGAACTCGAACTCGATTCGTCGCTCGTCGGCGACGCCGATCGGCTTAAGGAGCGGATTCGGCAACTGTTCGGACTGGCAAAGACTTCGGTCGAGGAAGAGCTGGCCGCCGCCGCAGGGCAGCCGACCGGAAACGGCAACGGCTCCGCCGGTACGCCGTCGGCCGGCAACGGCCACGCCGGGAAGCCGAACGGTCGTCGGCGTGACGGCACGCGAGCCGCCACCGCCAGTCAAGTGCGGGCACTCAATGCGATCGCCGACCGCCACAAGCTGGACCTGAACGCCCTGCTCACCGAGCGGTTTCAAATCGCCGATCCGGCCGGCCTGACGATTACCGAGGCCAGCAACCTGATCGACGAACTCAAAGGTGAGTCGGCCGGTAACGGCCACGGAGGCCGCCGATGATCGGCACGATCTTACCCACACGCACGACGAAGCCACCATCTCCTGCGCCGCCAGCCAAGCCATTGCGAGACTACCTGAGCTACTCGGCGATCACGACCTACCAAAATTGCCCGCTGCGGTACTACTTCCGGTACGTCGCCGGCTTGCCGGAGAAGATGGTCTCGTCGAGCTTGGTGTTCGGCTCGGCGGTCCACAGGGCTGTCGAGCACCACTTCAACGAACTCATGGCCGGCAACGAGGCGCCGACGCTCGACGCCATGATCGGCGAGTACGACCGCCACTGGAGCGAAGCCGACCCGCAGACCGTGCAGTTCGGGAAGGACGACGACGTCGAATCGTTAGGTACGCTGGCGACCAAAATGTTCACAGCCTTCCAGACGAGTCCGCTGGCGAAGCCGGTCGGCAGAATCATCGGCGTCGAGGAAGAGCTACGCGGCAGCGTCGTGGCCGGCTGTCCTGATTTGCTGGGCCGCATCGACCTGATTGAGGAAACGACCGACGAACTCGTGGTTACGGATCTGAAAACCAGCCGCAGCCGCTGGTCACGGGATCAGGCCGACGACTCCGCCGGGCAATTGCTGCTCTACCACGAACTCGTACGAAACTTCGCGCCGAGGAAGCGCGTCCGCTTGCAATTCGCCGTCCTGACTAAGACTAAGGAACCGGCCGTCGATCTGCATGAAGTGCTGGTCGACGCACGGCGGATCGAACGTACGAAACGGATCGTGGAGCGGGTCTGGCAGGCGATCGACAAGCAGGCCTTCTATCCCTCGCCGTCGCCCATGCAATGTCCCGGCTGCTCCTTCCGCGAGCAGTGCCGGGCTTGGACGGGCTGACTCAAGTCAACAACACACTCACCGAGGTAACTATGGAATGGGTAATCGCTTTCGGCATCGTCGCGCTGGGCACCT
>JAFLCO010000417.1 GCA_017303535.1 Planctomycetota bacterium | reverse complement strand
CCGATCTGCGCTCGGTCGGCCTCGACATGACCGCGCCCAAACGGGCCGCGCCAATCGGCGGCGGCGAAGGAAAGCTGGCCGGCAAGACGCTCGTCGTCACCGGCACGCTCGTAAAGTACAAACGGGACGAAATCGAAGAGCTGATCACGCGCCACGGCGGCAAAGCGTCGTCGAGCGTATCGAAGAAGACGAGCTACTTGGTGGCCGGCGCTGAAGCCGGAAGCAAACTCGAAAAGGCCCAGTCCCTCGGCGTGCCCGTGCTGACGGAAGAAGATTTCGAGAAGCTAATCGCTCAGTAGTTGACAGGCGCGCAAAAAAAAGGCGGAGTCGAACCTTGAGGGTTCGACCCCGCTTCTCGTGCTTCGCGAAAGCTTACGACTTCTTCGGCACGCCGAGTTCGCCGAGTTTCTTGGCGATGTCGGCGCCGTGGGTGTCGGTCTTCACGGCTTTGTCGATGTGCAGAATCTTGCCGTCGACGCCGATGTAAAACGTCACGCGGTTCGACATGCCCCGGTCGTTGAGAATACCGTAGTCCTTGGCGGTCGCCTTGGTCGGGTCGCTCAAAATCGGATAGTCGAGGCCCAGATCGTCCGAGAATTCCTTGTTGAGCTTCGGATCATCGACGCTGGCCGTGAAATAGGCGACGTTGTACATCCGAATGGCGTCACCCTCGGCCTTCATGTTTTTGCACTCTTTGGTGCAGCCGCCGGTCTTGGCCTTCGGGAACCAGGCGACGACGACAGCCTGCTTGTCTTTAAATTCGGAGAGCTTGTAGCTCTTGCCGTCGGTACCGACGAGCGTGAAATCAGGAGCCGGGCTGCCGACTTGCAATTCGGCGGCCTGGGCAACGCCTGTCATTACAAACAGGCCCAAAGTCAGGGCGGCGATCAGTTTCATCGTGGGCAATCTCCTCGGAAAATGAAGCGGGGCGGGTTGCGGAAAACGTAGCGGAACCTCGCGGGTCAGCCTAACACGCGGCCAATCGACAGTCCAATTGCCGACGCCTACGTGAGTAACGATTGTTCACAGGTGACAGAACGCCCGGCGACGGTGATAATGGCCGCCGCAAGATTTCGCTGTGTCGCAAGAATTTAAGACGGTCGACGAATAACCTCGGCGAGGACCGCGCCGAACGTGCGATGCATGAATCGGCGTTTAAGTCTGGACGCACGACACTATCACCACAGTTTATCTACGAGAGTTCCGCCATGGCGCTGGGTTCTAATACGCCCGCGAAGGGGAAGGCCGAAGACGTCGAATGCGTGATCGTCGTCTCGTACCCGAAGATCATTTTTCTCTACCCGACGCTGATCCTCGGGCTCATCACGGCGCTATACTTGAGCTTCACGGCCGATCCGCTCGATCCGCACAACAAGGGGGCCGTGGTGCTCAATACGCTGTTCCTCGGCGTGTTCGGAATCAATCTCGTGGTGCTGGCGTTCGACTTTCCGCGCACGACGTCGCTAACGATGTTTTTCTGCGCGGCGGCAATCGTACTGGGGTGCGTGTTACTCTTCACGCTCAAGCCGGAATTGCTGCCGGCGCTCACGGCGTTCATCATGAAGTTTCGGCCGCTGGCGAACGCCACGTTCTATTGGGCGTTCATGGGCGTGCTCGGCGGCATCTTCGCGGTGTCGTTCCTCACGCTGAGCTTCGACTACTGGGAAGTGCGGGCCAACGAGATCCTGCACCACCACGGTTTCTTGAGCAACCTCACACGCCGGGCCACGCCGAACTTGCGGCTCGATAACGAAATCAACGACTTGTTTGAATACATGCTCCTCCGCAGCGGCCGGTTGATTCTGCAACCCAGCAACGAGCGCCCGATCGTGCTTGAGAACGTGCCCTTCATCAAACACAAGGAACGGCAGATCATGAATCTGCTAGGGGCGCTCAAGGTGGAGATTCGTGAAGACGGGGAAGAAACGTAGGACCAGGCGGCAGTACGCAGGAGCCAGGAGTCAGGAACGGAGATCCCGTCCGGCGTCGCTTCGTAAATGAACTCCTGTTTGGTCCCCTCGCCCCGCGCAAGCGGGGAGAGGGATAGGGTGAGGGGCCTTCATCGGCGGAAAGATTGCCGTAGGCCTGCGGGCTCGTGAGACTTTTGGATTATGCCCGCCGTCTTTGTCTGCGAACCGGATTGGAGCGAGGCTCTTGCGGCCGAATTGCGCCGCACGTTTGTGGCCGACAATCTCGCTTTGAGTATCGAGACGCGGTCGCCTGGTTGCACCGTCGCCGATGCCGCAGACGATTTGAAGCCGGCGGCCGCCGAACCGATCGTGGCGTTCGCCGAGCAAACCTTGCCCGCAGCCGAAGCTTGTCGGGCCGCCTCCGTTTCGCAATGGGCCGAAGCGGCGACGCGGCAGATTTCCTCTCGGCTCGATGCCGACGACGTGCCGTGGCGATTGCATGTGTTCAACACGCCGTTCGCCGACGGTTCCAGCGGTGCCGGTCGAGCTAGATTGGTCGAGCAGGCGATCATCGAACGACTGCGCGAGGTGCGGCGGCGGCTGTTGCGGCGGCGCAACGAAGTGTCGCAAGGTCCGTGGCAGGCGGACGAAGCACTGGTGCAGGTCCTGCTGACGGCGCCCGATGCCGGATGGATCTCGGTTATTAACGCAGCGGAGCGCGAGGCGTGGAGATATTGCGTCTCGCCGTTTGTCGCCGGCCGCATCGAACCCGCCGAAGACAAGCTCGCTCCGTCGCGGGCTTTCGCCAAGTTGGTCGAAGCGGAACGCCGCCTCGGCTGCGCAATCGCGGCAGGCGAAACGTGCGTCGACCTGGGAGCCTCGCCCGGAAGCTGGAGCTACACGGCTTTGCGTCGCGGCGCCTTGGTGACGGCCGTCGATCGAAGCCCTTTGCGCGACGATCTGATGGCCGATCCGCGACTCACGTTCGTCCGCGGCGACGCCTTCGCGAATTGGCCGGAGCAGCCGGTCGATTGGCTGTTAAGCGACGTCATCGCCTTCCCCGACCGCATCTGCGAAATGCTCGGGCGCTGGCTCGGCGAGCGCCACTGCCGACGATTCTGCGTCACCATCAAATTCCGCGGCCGCGACGACGACGCGGAACTTGAACACGTGAAGCAAGTGCTAAGAGGCTCAGGCTACCGCTTCGGCCTACGACGACTCACGGCGAATAAGAATGAAGCGTGTGCTTACGGCGAGCGGACGTTGGATTAGATTCTGCGCGGCGCGATAGTCGTCAACTCACCCGATGATGCGATCGTAATCCGCGTGTGAACCGATCCAGAACCAAATCGCCCCGTCGTCGTCAGCGAAGGCGAGCGCGCGGTATCCGAGCCCGACGCGCACCGACCACAACTTTCCGATCCGTTTGAAACGCAAAGAAGGATGCCGTGGGCGGCCTTTAGCAATTCGTAGGCGGCGTCGGCTTGTCGACGGATTGCGTCAGGCAGCCGGTTATAACATTCCCAAAAGTCGGCTGTGGCGCGGTGATTCATAGCGGACGCGTATGGCCCGCCTTGTCTTGAGCTAACGCCCGGTCGACCAATGAATCGAGCTTGCCGGATTGCTGGTCTCGCTCAATTTGAGCGTCCCATTCAGCCTCGGCGCGCTCTTCCAGCCAGGCTCGGATTTGTGCGATTTCATCCGGTGGAAGTTCGGCGATGGCGGCGGTTATTTCTTCAACGCGGGTCATGGACAATATTCTCGCAAATTTCTGCGCGTCCACCAATCGTATACAGAAGATTCGACATTTGAAAATACTAGGCCCGCAACACGGCGATATGAAGCCGGCTCGCTAAGGCAATCGCTTCACGCGGATGTCTTTGAAGTACCATGTGCTGCCGGAGTCGTGGGCTTGTAGGGCGATGGCGCCGCCGTCTTTGGAGAAGAGTCGGCCGGCGCGTTCTTTCGGGCGGACGACATCGGCGGGCTCGGTGTAGTCGACGACTTCGCGGCCGTCGAGGGCGACCGTAATCCGCTTGTCTTTTACGACGACGCGGACGGTGAACCAGCGGGTTTCGTCGACCGGCGATTGTTCGAGGTCGACGATCGCGTAAAGGCTGCCGGTTTTGCGCTTCTCCGACTTGGAGCTATTGAGCTGCACTTCGTAGCCGCGCGCCAAGTGCTGCTTCGCGTCGCGCACGGACTCGTCGGTATGGACGAAGATCCCGCCGTTGGAATTCGGCTCGGCCCGGACGGTCGCTTCGAGTTCGAAGTTCTTGAACGACTCGAAGCCTTCGCGCTTGTCGCCGACGTAGAAGAGATGAGCCCGCGTTTGGCTCGACGCCTGAACTCGCAGAATGCCGTCTTGGACCGTGAACGCGGCCGGGTCGAGATTGGCCCGCCAGCCTGTGAGGTCGCGGCCGTTGAAGAGCGGTTGCCAATCGTCGGCGCGGGCGGCGATCGCCGAAGTTGAAGCGACGACGAAAAGAAGCAACTTTCGCATGTTCGCAACTTTGGCATTTGCCGGTGGGCGGCGGGGTTGTCTTGCGGCTTCCCCGCGAAACCGCAAGCGAGCTTCGGTGTCGGCGATCATGAAAATGCGGCGAGTCGCCTTAGTCGAACGAATACTCTTCCTTCGTGAGGTTCACGAAGCGCGTGTAGTCCTTGAGCCAGGCGACGCGGACGTCGCCGATGGGGCCGTTGCGTTGTTTGGCGATGATCAGGTCGGCCTTGCCCGCGACCTTCGCTTTTTCTTCCTCGTCGGTCATGTAGTACTCTTCGCGATGGACGAACATGACGACGTCGGCGTCTTGTTCGATGGCGCCCGATTCGCGGAGGTGGCTCAGCTTCGGCCGGTTGTCCTTCGACGCTTCGGCCTGCCGATTGAGCTGCGACAGGCACAGCACCGGCACTTTGAGTTCGCGGGCCATGCCTTTGAGGCGGCGGGCGATTTTCGAGACTTGTTCCTGCCGAGGATCCTTGGAGTTGTCCGGCTCAATGAGTTGCAAGTAGTCGATGACGATGAGGCGCAGCCCTTCGCGGCGCTTGATGCGGCGAGCGGCGGCGGCGATTTCCGTCATCGTGCGGCTCGGCGAGTCGTCGATGTAGATCGGGGCCTGGCTCAAATCGCTCGAGGCCTCGATGAGCTTCTTGCGATCACCGGACGAGAGGTGGCCGTTGCGAAGATTGTGGCCGTTGATGCGGCCGCGCGAGCAGAGCATACGCTCGGCAAGTTCGAGCCGCGACATTTCGAGGCTGACGAACAGCACGCCGTTGCGGTCGTTCATCGCCACGTTCTCGGCGATGGTCGTGGCCAGCGCGGTTTTGCCCATCGACGGACGGGCGGCGAGAATGATGAGCTCCGAGTCGTGCAAGCCGCCGGTTTGATTGTCGAGATCGTCCAGGCCGGTGGAGATGCCGCCGATGCCGCCGCCGCGCGAAAGGCGATCGTCGATCCGCAGCATC
>JAFLCO010000416.1 GCA_017303535.1 Planctomycetota bacterium | reverse complement strand
AAACGAAGTAGCCCATGAAAATTGAGAATTGGATCGCGGTTGCTTCAGCGGCCATCGCCTTCGTGAGCTTTCTCGCAACGATGTACTTTGCGAATAGGGCCGCTCGCTCCACCGAGACGAACCGTCTGATATCGATGGGGCAGGCCGAGACGTCTCAACGGGCGGCGATCACGGTCACGAGAACCGCAGTCCGTGAGATGGGCATGAAGATCGCCGATCTACTGGCGGGGCGGAAGCCGACCGATCTAAAGGCGGATGAAAAGCGAAGGCTTGATACCTACATGACCCTCTTCAACGAAACCGTTGAGGACAATCTGAACGCCTACGAGACGGGTTGCATGCTCTACATCGACGGAAAGCTGGACAAAACGAGGTTCAAGAGCGCCTATATTCGCGAAGTTCAGAATTTGTGCGAGGCCGCGGCCGAACATCCCTGTCACGCGCACTTGCATCCCGAAGGGAGCAGTAAGTTCCAGGCGATTTGGAAGGTCTACCGTGAATGGCATCATCACGGTTAATCTGCATAGCGTTTCGTGAAGCAGGGCACGGCCTAGGAGTTCGTCGCGACCGCATACTCTTACATCGTGGCCTTCGACAATCTCGAAGAAGTTTTTCAGCGGGCGACCGGACCGCGGAAAGGGAAATCCCTGAGTGACCATCCAACTTGCCGCAGGTTCCAAACGTGCCGCTTGAGGAAGTAGCCCAAACATCGATCGCTGCGTGTTTCGTCGCGGGATGGTCACCGGCACTTCATCTCCCCGTCCTCTTAGGAGTAAATGACGCCGGTGGTATCAATGCGTCGCTGCATCAGAACGGGGCGATGGTTGACCGGAAATTGCCGTATCAAGGTCCGAAGTTCGCTCCGGCGATAATTCAGGGATCGGCATTTTGAACACGGTGCCGTCGCTAACCCGGAGAGCGAACGGACTTGGTCTGTCCCGCTTGGCAAAAGGGTCGACTTGCGCTAGGCTCGCCCGCGAATGCGTGACGACTCGCTCGCCGATTTCGGGCTCTTGATCGCCTTCCTATTGCCCGGTCTGACCGTGCTGCTGGGAGCGGCTCCGTTAACGAACCTGCCGCACGAGTGGCTGTTCGGCTCGGGAACCGCCGCCCCGACGATCGGCGGCTTTCTCTACGGAACGGTCGCTTCAGTGCTCGCCGGGCTCACCGCCAGCACGATCCGGTGGGTCGTTATCGACACCTTACACCACCACACGGGCTTGCCGCCGCCGCGATGGAATTTTGCGCGGCTGGTGGCGCGCTCCGGCGCGTTCGAACTGCTCATCCAGGCCCATTACCGCTACTATCAGTTCTACGCCAATATGGTCGTGGCGCTGACGTTCGTGTTGGCCGCCCGCAAGTCGGCGGCCCCGGCGTCGCCGGACGGCGTCGATGCCGCCATGGTCGCGTTGATCGGCCTGTTCTTCGCCGGCTCTCGCGACACGCTTCGCAAGTACTACGGTCGCGTCGAGCAACTGCTGGGGAATCGCCCGCGCGGCGGAACGGCCCGCCGCCCGCCGGCTAAGGCATGAGCCTCGCCAAAGGAACGTCCAGCGCCAGGGCGAGCTTCTCGATATTCAACAGCGATACGTTCCGCTCGCCGCGTTCCAAGCTGCTGACGTAAGTCCGGTGCAGTCCGGCGAGTTCCGCCAAACGTTCCTGCGAGACTTTCGCCCGGAGACGAAGTTCTCGCAGACGGACGCCGAAACGTACCAGCACGTCGGACAAAGGGCGGCTTTCCTGAGCGAATAAGGGCATTTGACGCCACTCTAGGAGCCGCATACGATAGGTCTACAGACTTTACGTAACCGTTACGTATAGTGTGCATAACGGTTTAATTTTGACGGCCTTTCTTCGGAGTATTCGTCATGACCAACGGTGCGCGCCATCATCGTCCCAAGGCCTCCGGCGGCAAGAAGCGGGCGGCCCCAAAACGTCCCAAATCCGCGAGCAAGACTAAGTGAACGTACGGCCGGCGGGCACTTAAACCATGCCTTGCCTACCGCGCAAGTTCGCTTCGCTTGCGCGGCCTCGACTCCGTCGCCAAACTGCTCCTCGTCCGTCGCCGCAGGGCGACGGCGGCGGAGAGTTGCTCATTCACAGTTCTGGCAAGAGGAGCAGGGGATCATGGTTCACTTAGAGCGCGCGAGTCGCGAATTGTATCGCCGCGGACCGGACGAACGGTTTGCGACGCTGGCCGACTTGAGTCGGCATTGTCGAGAGCAGCGGGAGGCCTCGGCCGACCGCTGGCAGCCGCCGCCCAACTTGCGGGTCGAACCGCGGGAGGGGGGCCTGCAATTGGTCGCCGGCAACGACGGGGTGTTTCGCCTCAACGACTGGAGCTTCGGACAACTTTGCGGCTTGGCCCAAATCGCCAAGGAGACGGTCAATCGGCTCGCGCCGACGACCGCCGCCCAGGTGTTCGCGGAAACGCTGCGGCCGCGGGGAACGAAGCCCTTGCAGCTGCTGACCTACGGCGACGGGCTGCGCAGCGTTCACGGCACCGGCTACACGCGGTTGTGGAATCAGGAGCTGCTGCACGTGGTGCAGGAGTTCGCCGTCGATTTCACGCCGCCGCAAGTCGGCCGCAACGGAGCCACGGGGCTCTACGCCGGCGAACAGGATCTGTTCGCGTTTCTGATCGATCCGACCGGCTGGGCCGAGATCAATGGCCAAGCGTTCGCGCCCGGCTTCTTCGTTTGGAACAGCGAAGTCGGCAAACGTTCGCTGGGGGTCTCGACGTTCTGGTTTCAACAGATTTGTGGGAACCACATCGTGTGGGACGCCGTGGACGTCATCGAATTCACGCGCAAGCACACGGCCCGGGTTCATGAATCGCTCGGCGAGGTTCGCCGGGCGATCGAGCAACTGGTCGTCCGTCGCGACGAGCGGCGGGACGGATTTGTGAACACGATTCGCCGCGCAATGTCCGCCCGCTTGGGAGACGACGCGGACGAGCTCGATCGCTGGATCGCCCGGCAGGGGTTGCCGCGAGCTCTCGTCGCCCGGGCCTTGGCCTTGGCGCGAGAGCAGGGGAGTCTGACGATCTTTACGCTGGTGGATGCCCTGACGCGACTCTCGCAGGAGGAACCGTACGCCGCCGGCCGCACGGCGGCCGACGCGGCGGCGGCTCGGCTGCTGGAAACCGTCTGAGCGCGACCTCCGCAAAACCTCAAGCCCCGGGCTTGAGGTTTTTTAGTTCGCCGCGGCGGCGCGAGCCGTGCCGATTTCGCCCTGCGCGCGCTTTACGGTTGGTCAAATCCCAGCGCTCGCCACTCGTCCACGCTCAGCGGCTTCTCCGCGCCCTTCACGATAAACGTCGTCGCCGGCGGGCAATGATTCGCGACCGCGCGACAACCGGCTGCCGAGACGTCTTCAAACCACGTCCGGACGGCGCTGCCCGTCGATGCGAACAGACAATTTTTCCAAGTCAACTCGCTCTGCGGGTGCACCAGAGCGATGCCGGCGTTAAACGGTTTGGCGGCCGGATCGAGGCGGATCGTGCAATCTTCCAACACGTTTCGGCGACCGGTATTGACCACCGCGGACTGGTACTGCTGCGGAGCAGGAACGCTCAGACGACACGCGTCTCTCCGCGGCCCAGGACCGCGAAACCGGCCATTCCGCACCTCGGCGCATTCACCAAAAGGAAGGCCAGAACCTACGAACTAGACCACGGGTTTGATTCCGGCGGCAAAGACCGCCCCGTGTCCCGCCGCGAAGGCGAAATCAAACTCAGTTTCCTCGGCGTACTGCGACGTCAATGGACCGGCCGTCGTCGAACTCCCGGCCGGTTGCGCCACGCGAACGCGCTCCCGCCATGTCTGAGCGCCGCCTTCCAAACAGATTCGCACCGACGCGGCGGTTTCGCGAAAGACTTCGAAAATCGCGCCGCAACGCGGCGACGGCGAAGTCGCGCCTTTTTCCTCCGTCAGCGCCGCCGACGCGGCGTCCGCGACCGCGGCTTGGAACGCTCGCATCGCGTCGTCGTTCCTCCGGCGGCCCGTCGCCGTTTCAAACGCGAAGGTCGGGTTGAGCAACGCCCGGGTGAATTCCTCGGCCAATTCGCCGACCGCTCGACGCGCCGCGTCGGCGGATGACGTCGCCCGACGCAGCGTCGAGATTTGCCGGTCCAATCTGTCCAAGGAAAACTCCTGGTCGACCGAGCTTACGTCCGGCGCACAAAGAGTTCGGGTGACGCTGTCGACGACCGCCTCCGCGACGACCGCAACCGCCCCGCCCCGAGGTCGAACTTCCGCCAACCAGGCCTGGAGAGATTCGCTCCGCAGGTCGGCGACCATGGCGCCGAGTTGATGCGCGAGAAACGCGCGCGCCACCCCCGCAGAGACTTCGTTTTGCTCATGCTCCGACCCGATGCCGTCGTGCGTGACGTCGTTCATAAGCCAGAGTCGCGTAAGTTGGAGATCCATGTCGGATG
Source organism: Planctomycetota bacterium (assembly GCA_017303535.1). Classification (GTDB taxonomy): domain Bacteria; phylum Planctomycetota; class Planctomycetia; order Pirellulales; family PNKZ01; genus PNKZ01. The sequence continues at coordinate 944 of JAFLCO010000416.1, read as the reverse complement.
ACGAAATGCCATTATTGACTCGATGGTTGGACGAGGATACCCTCGCGAGGGGGTGCAACGCAAGCGACGTTGCGCTTCGACTTCCCCGTCCCATCCGGACCGGGACTTGGAAGCAAGCTGCGCGCCATCCCTCCAAACCTAGCACTTATCGGCCGTTTCGGCCGGCGTGCGACAAACCTGCCGACCGAGGTTCGACTCTTCCGATCAGCCCGAGTTTTCCGGCGAGTTCGTCGTTACCGGCCCTGACAAGGCAGACCGTCGCACGGTTCGCTTTCGCCGTGCCGACGAGGCGAACCCATGCCATCAACAGCGCCGTCTGAGCCCCATGCCCGAACCCATCCCGCTGAACTTCGAGATTCCCACTTCCGGCAAGGGCTTCGCGCTTGTGGCGGACGTTCTGCAGTTTTTGCTGGAGACGTGCGCCGGAGGACGCGCGGGGCTGCATGAGGATATGGACCGCTTGGAATCCCGATCAGCGAAAAATCAGATCCGCAATTGGGTCGCCGACTTTCTGAGCCTCGGACTTTGGACCCCCGACGCCTTCGATGTGACGGCGATCGACGTCTTCAATACCCTGCTGCGAAATGAACGGGACATAAGGCACACCGTAACTCGCCTCCAGGAAAATCTGGGGCAATACATCGGCGGGGACCGTTTACGCGACGCGGGCAGCGTGACGTCGCTGCGAGGCTTCATTGATTGTTTGCCGAACGCCTTCCACGAACTCGCCCCGGATCAACCGTTTCCCTGCGGTCGCGTCACGATCGCTCGGGCCATCGCTCAAGGAATCGACGACGGCTTCGGCAGTCGACTCGGTCTGGCATTCCGGTCCGCAGCGATCGCCCGGTCCGCGCTCGGCTCCGATCTGCGGGAACTGACCGCCGGCGAAGTTTTTCTCAGTCGGCGATTCAATCCGAAAGAAAAGTCACCGTTCTTCTGCCGGG
>JAFLCO010000415.1 GCA_017303535.1 Planctomycetota bacterium | reverse complement strand
CGAGTTCGTCTTCCAGCTGTCGCGCGAGGAATTCCTCGACCTGTTCTTCGAGGACCTCGAACTCCCGCGCATGATCCGCACGCAGCTCGCCCGCGTCACCGACTACAAAACGCAGCGGCAAAGGACTGGAACTCGTCGAGAAGCTTGGGCAAGCGTCCCCTGAATGTGCGATCGTCGTCATCGCCTCCACGACCGACGGCCAAGTGATCTTGCAGGCCATGCGGGCCGGCGCGAAAGAGTTTCTCTCGCACCCGGTAAAACTCCAAGACGTGCTCGACGCCTTGGGCCGCATCAGCGAACGCAAGTTCGGCAAAGGTGAAAGCAAGGCGCGGGGCAGCACCGTTATCGCCGTGGCCGGCGCCACAGGCGGCGTCGGTACGACGAGTCTCTCGGTGAACCTCGGTTGTGCCCTGGCGAAAGACCCGAAGAAGTCGGCGGCGCTCATTGACCTCGACTTGTGCCTGGGCGACGCCGACGTCTTCCTCGACTCCATTCCCGACTACACGCTGGTCGACGTTTCGCAAAACGTCTCCCGTCTCGACTTCTCGCTGCTCAAGCGCTCGCTAACCAAGCACTCTTCGGGCCTGTATCTACTGCCCCGCCCGGTGCAAATGGAAGACATGGCGCTGATCACGCCCGACGACCTGCAGCGCGTCATCGGCCTGATGAAGGCGACGTTCTCGCACTTGGTGATCGACCTCTCAAAGGGCTACACGGCCAACGACATGGTCGCATTGCAGATGGCCAACCACATTTTGCTCGTCACGCAGCTCGATCTGCCGTGCCTGCGGAACGTCGTGCGGTTGCTCACGTCGTTCAAAGAGAACAAAGAACTCTCCGAGAAGATCAAGATCGTCATCAACCGCGCCGGTCTCGACGCGGGCGCCATCACGCTGAAGAAGGCGCAAGAGACGATCGGCCGCGAAATCTTCTGGCAGATCCCCAACGACTATCGCACGATGGTCGAAGTCCGCAACAACGGCGTGCCGCTCGTCGAACAGGCGCCGAAGGCCGGCGTAACGCAATCGATCCTCGGCCTGGCCGAAGCGCTCTCCGGCACGAAGAAGGACGGCGACGAAGCCGCCCCCGCGCCGACCACCGACGCCAAAACCAAAAGCGGTCTCTTCAGCTTCTGGCCCGCGAAGAAGTAGCGAACTCTCGCGCTCTCACGGCATCGCGCCGCGGCAAGTCCCTCACGTTCGGCACAATCGCGCGCGTTGCGAGCGTCGCGAAAAATCTTCAGCGTTGCCTTTTCTCGGCAAGCTTTAACTGTGAGGTAGATTTTCCCAGGGACGTTATTCCCTCACGATCCGCATATGCTCCCTAGTTCGATTTCGCGAGTCTGAAATCCCCATGGCCAAGACGCTCCTTTCCAACGGCCGCGCCGGCGACAATGCGCCCGCGAGCGAGTTTGAAAACCTCAAGCGCCGGATTCACGGCAAGCTCGTCGACAAGCTCGATCTGACGAAAGTCAGCGAGATGGACAATGACGTGCTGCGGCGCGAAATCCGCATGGTGATCGAGCACCTCAGCGACGCCGAAGGCACACTGCTCAATCGCGCCGAACGCGAGCGGCTCGTCGAAGAAGTGCTCGACGAAACCTTCGGCTTCGGCCCGCTCGAGTTGCTGCTCAAAGATCCGCTGATCAGCGATATTTTGATCAACGGCCCGAAGCAGATTTACGTGGAAAAGCGCGGCAAGATGGAAAAGTCGGGCGTCACGTTTCGTGACAACGCCCACTTGCTGCAGATCATCGACCGGATCGTGTCGAAGGTCGGTCGTCGCGTCGACGAAGTTAGCCCGATGGTCGACGCCCGCTTGCCCGACGGTTCCCGCGTCAACGCGATCATTCCTCCGCTAGCCCTCGACGGTGCCGCGGTTTCCATTCGCCGCTTCGGCTCCAATCCGCTGAAGCTCGAAGACCTGCTCAACTACAAAGCCTTCACGCCGGAAATGGTGATGCTCCTCGAAGGGGCCATCAAGGCGCGGCTCAACGTCGTGATCTCCGGCGGTACCGGTTCCGGTAAAACGACGCTACTCAACACGCTCTCGAGCTTCATCCCCGGCCACGAACGCGTCGTCACCATCGAAGACGCCGCCGAATTGCAACTGCAGCAAGATCACGTCGTGCGGCTCGAAACGCGGCCCGCTAATATCGAAGGCAAGGGAGCGATTTCGGCCACGGACCTCGTGAAAAACGCCCTGCGTATGCGGCCTGAGCGAATCATCATCGGCGAATGCCGCGGACCGGAAACGCTCGACATGCTTCAGGCCATGAACACGGGCCACGAAGGCTCGATGACGACTCTGCACGCCAACACCCCGCGCGACGCCGTCGCTCGTATCGAAACGATGATCACGATGGCCGGATTCGAGCTGCCGCTCAAGGCCATGCGCCAGCAGCTCGCCAGCGCCGTCGATCTCATCATCCAAGCCAGCCGTTTGCAAGGCGGTGTGCGTCGCATCACGTACATCACCGAAGTGGTCGGCATGGAGCAAGACACGGTCGTGCTGCAAGACATTTACAAGTTCGACAAGCAAGGCATCGACGCCAACGGCAAGGCCTACGGCAACTTCGTCGCCACCGGCATCCGGCCGACGTTTATGGAAAAGCTCGAACAAGCCGGCGTTCGCTTGCCGGCCAGCGCCTTCCGTCAACGTGTGATGATGCAAGCCTAAGTCGGTCCGCCGGCCAACCTGATGTTTCGCGATCTGTTTGCGCGAGTAGCAATATGAGCCCGATCCTGATTTCCGTCGCCGTGTTCGTCGCCGTCGCCGCGCTGATCGGCGCGGTCGCGATGTTCCTGCGCCCCGGCGGCGAATCGAAGATCGAAGATCGCCTCAACCTGTTGACCACGGTCGGTCAGGCCAAAGCTGAAACGCCCGGCGCTTCCGTCATCGCCACGCCGCTCGACGCCGTCCCGTCGTTCGGCGAACTCATCGCCACACGCTTTGAAAAGTTCGGCCTGCTCTTCGAACAGGCGGACACGAACCTCACGCCGACGCGGTTCCTGGTCATCTCCGGCATCATCGGCGTCGGCGGGGCCATGCTCACGGCCGTCGCCGGCCTCAATCTGGCGATCGCCCCGATCGTGTTCTTCTTCAGTGCTTCGTTTCCGATGATCTGGCTGCTCTTGCGACGCCGCAAACGTCTCAAGCAGTTCGCCGCTCAGCTACCGGACGCGTTGGAACTTCTGGCCCGCGCACTTCGTTCCGGCCACAGCCTCGCGGCCGGCTTCGACTTGGTGCGTGAAGAAATGAAGGCGCCGATCAGCGTCGAGTTCGGCCGTGTGTTCGAAGAAAACAACCTCGGTATTCCGATCACCGACGCCATGAATAACATGACGGATCGGATTCCGAACCTCGATCTAAAATTCTTCGCCACGGCGATCATTCTGCAACGCCAGACCGGCGGCGACTTGGCCGAAATTCTCGATAAGATCGGCGCGCTCATTCGCGACCGCTTCCGCATCTGGGGCCAGATTCAAGCCCTCACCGGCGAAGGACGTTTGTCCGGCGTCGTACTCTTGGCGCTCCCCGTGGTGCTGTTCGGCGCGGTGTATCGCCTGAATCCCGAATACGTGATGGTGCTGTTCCGCGACCCGCTCGGCAAGAAGATGCTCGCCGGGGCGGTGTTCATGCAGTTGCTCGGCGCCTACATGATCCGCAAGATCGTGAATATCAAGGTTTAGAACCATGACGGCCCAACTCATTCTCTTCAGCTTCATCGGCATGGACCAGCTCGTGCCGATCGCCGTCTTCGGCGCGTTCGCGCTCGGGGCATGGGCCCTGCTGAACATGTTCGCGGTCGAAAAGCCGCGCGCCCTCGAACGCCTGGAAGAGTTCAAGAACCCGGCCAAGCGGAAGCAGAAGCAAGAAGCCGAAGGGGCGATGAAGAAGCAAGACGCTATGTCGCGCATGCTCGCGATGGCTTCTCCGACGCTCGCCGCGCCGCTACAACCGAAAGACGAGAAAGAAGCCAACAAGCTCAAGCAAAAGCTCGCCGAAGCAGGCTTCCGCAGCGAAGCCGCGCCGTCGATGTTTCTCAGCATCAAGATCGGCCTGCTGCTGATCGGCTTGGTGCTCAGCGGCGCGGGCGTCGCGATCTTCACCGAGATGAGTCAGAAGAACATCATGACGGCCGTAGCGATCGCCGGCGTCATGTTCTACATCCCGGAAATCGTCCTGCACTTCCTTGGCAAAGCGCGCAAGGAACAAATCTTCCTCGGCCTGCCCGACGCGCTCGACTTGATGGTGGTCTGCGTCGAAGCCGGCCTCGGTCTCGATCAGGCCTTACGGAAAGTCGCCGAAGAAATGAAGCGGTCGTACAAGGTGATCTCCGACGAGTTTAATCTTGCCAATTTCCACTTACAGGTCGGCAAGCCACGGGCCGAAGTGCTGCACGATCTCGGCGACCGCTCAGGCGTCGACGACTTGCGTCAGCTCGCGGCCATTTTGATTCAGGCCGATAAGTTCGGCTCGAGCGTCGCCCAAGCTTTGCGCGTGCAAAGTGAATCCATGCGAACGCGCCGCCGGCAGCTTGCGGAAGAAAAGGCGGCCAAGACCGCGGTAAAGCTCATCTTCCCGCTCGTAATCTTCATTTTCCCCGGCATCTTCGTAATTCTCGTCGGCCCGGCCGCGATCACGATGATCCGCCAGATGTTCCCGGCCATGCAAGGGTAGTGAGCTGAGAGCTTGGAGCCACGAGCTTAGAGCGAAACTCCTTATCTTGGCTCTTAGCTCTTAGCTCTTAGCTCTTAGCTCCAAGCTCTAGGCTCTAGGCTCTAGGCTCTCTCTGCCTTTCTTTTCAGCGAGGCGTGCCTAAGCCTTGGTGCGACATGGGAGTGTCACTCAATTCGCGCCGAAAAAGTTGCAGGCTTTTCAAATTTCGCGCGAACGCGCTTGGCACGTGGAAAAACCCGGCGTTTTGGCGATTTTCTCATCGTCGGCTCACATGAGAACCGTGCGATGAACGACACGCGACGGCACCGCGGAGAACGCTGCCGGCACCCTGGTTGCTAAATGCTCGCCCCGACCGACAAGTGCTCTCGCACGCTGCGAGGTTCACTAGTGCACTCGTCGGTCACGTACGATCCGCGGGCATTCTCCAAAGGCGGCGATGCGGGTCGGTAGGCGGGCGGATCTTCTGCGCCGGCTCCCGATTCGAAGCACTGAACGTGCGCCCCGGCGAACCTCATTGTTTTACAGGGAGTAGTGCGAATGAAGAGTATTTTCCGCGCGGCGCTCGGCCGCACGGCACTCACCGTGCCGATCATCTTGGCCTGCTTGTTTCTCGTCGGCCCCTCGGTCAAAGCTCAAACGCCAAGCGCCGAAGAAAATGCCGCGGCGATCGCGAAGCTCACCGTCGGCCTTGATACCGTCTGGGTCATG
>JAFLCO010000414.1 GCA_017303535.1 Planctomycetota bacterium | reverse complement strand
GAGCATCGCGAAGTACCCGAACTTGCCGGTCTGGCCGTACCCGAAAATGCCCATCGTGTAGGAGCCGCGGAAGAACTCGTCGGCGGTCGTGCGATGGTCGCCGGAGACGAGCAGTGTGCGCATACCGAGCGTTTGAAAGTGCCGCACGGCTTCGCGCGCGGGCGGGGCGACGGCGTCGGCAATGCTCAGGTAACCAAGCAGCCGGTCGTCGCGGGCAACGAGCAGCGGTGTACCGCCGGCGTGGCGTGCGGCGTCGAGCGCTTGCCGTAGCGGCTTGATGTCGATATGGCGGTCGGTGCCATCATCGGAAAAAAGCTTCTCATTGCCGACGAGCGTTCGGCCCGTCGCGTCTTCGGCGACAATGCCGCGGCCGGCGACCGTCGTCAGCTTGTCGGCCGGGCGATAGGCGACGCCCCGCTCGTCCGCCGCAGTCGTGACGCAGCGGGCAAGCGGATGCGAGCTGAGTTGCTGGGCCGCGGCGGCGTATCGCAGCAGTTCGCTTTGCTCAATGCCCGGCATAACGCCAATTTCGACGACACGCGGCCGGCCTTCGGTGAGCGTACCGGTCTTGTCGAAGATGACCGTATCGACGGCGGCCGCGGCTTCGAGAGCCTGCGCGTTTTTGAAGAGTAGACCGCTTTCGGCGCCACGACCGGAGGCGACGATCACCGCGGTCGGCGTCGCCAGCCCGATCGCGCAGGGACAAGCGACGACGAGCACGGCCGTGAACGCGGAGAGGGCCGTGCGCCAATCGCCGAGTATGAGCCATGCGACGAGCGAGGTTGCCGCGACGGCCAGTACGATCGGCACGAACACGGCGACGACCCGGTCGGCGAGCCGTTGGATCTGCGGTTTCGATTCTTGGGCGCGGCGGACGAGTTCAATGGTGCGGGCCAAGGTCGACTGACCGGCCTTGCGAATAACGCGAGCGGTCAGCGAGCCGTCGCCGTTGAGCGTGCCGGCGTGGACTTCGTCGCTCGGGTGCTTTTCGACCGGCAACGATTCACCGGTGAGCCACGATTGGTCGACGGCGCTCATGCCCGAAGTGACGAGCGCGTCGAGCGGGATGCGAGCCCCGGGACGAATGAGGATCGACATGCCGACTTCGACGTCGGCCACCGGTACGGTGCGCGTGCGTTCGCCGACCAGGACGACGGCCTGCGGCGGCGCCAGTTCCAGAAGTTTGCGAACCGCCAGGCTCGTACGCGTGCGGGCGCGGGCTTCGAGCCATTTACCAAGCGTGACGAACACGAGGATCAGGGCGCCGTCCATCAGGTACATCGATTCGCGATGTGCGAGCCAGTCGAACACCCCGGCGACGAAGGCCGTGCCGCTGCCGAGAGCCACGAGCGTGTCCATGTCGGCCGTGCGGTGTCGCAATCGTTTCCACGCGCCGAGCAAAAACGGCGTGCCGAGCACCGTTTGAATGCCGGCGGCCGTGAGCAGCGTGAGCCAGCGATAAACGGCCGAAGCGTGGTCGGTGTAGTGGCTCGCGACGTGAATCGCCAACAGCGAGAGACCGACCAGAAGCCGGGGCTTCCACTGGGCAACTTCTTTCAACATGGGGCGCGAGAAATCGTCGGCCGTGGCCGCTTGAGTTGCGGCGCGTGCGGTGTAGCCGGCCTTGGCGACGGCCGCGAGGATCTGCGGCAGTTCCACTTTGCGCGGATCGAAATCGACCGAGCCTTCGTTCCAAGCAAGGTTGACGCTTGCGTTTGCCACGCCCGGCACGGCGAGCATTGCACCTTCAACACGGCCGACGCAACTCGCGCAGTGCATCCCTTCGACCGCGAGCACCGCGTGAACAAGCGAACTTGCGGTAGAAGACTTCGTCGCGGCGGCCGGAGCCTCGGGAGCGGCCGAGGCGTTTCGCGCACTCGGCAGGATTTGCACCGCGATACCGCGCGGTTGATCGACGGTCGTGCCGGCGGCGACTCTACCGTCGACCGGAACTCGATAGCCGGACGCGACGACGGCGTCTTCCAACTGTCGGCGATCGGCTTGCTCCGGATCGTACGACACGAGCGCACGATACTCGGCATGGCGAACGTCGGCAGCAGCGACGCCGGGAACTTTTCGTAAGGCTTCCGACACGTGCGCAGCGCAGTTTGCGCAGGTCATCCCCTCGATCGGAATTTCGGCCTTGAGCAGCATGCCGCCATTATACGCGGCTTAAGCAGCGTCGCAGATCGGCCTTTGAGAAGACTCGCGACTTACGGCGAGTTCGGATTTGCCGCATCGTCGCCGTTGCGTTCGGCGAACCGATCGGCCCAGAGGCGATATTGCGGATCGCCGTCGCGGAAGGAAAAGACGGCGTCGGGCAGCGGCGTGCCGCTGGAATCGGGCCGCGTGGCCGGAACGCGCACGAGGATTGCCCCGTCGGTCTTACGACGTTCGAGAACCCACGATTGCCAGGCGTTGTCTTGAGAAGCGTATAGCATCACGGCTTTCGCCAGAGCTAAAGGGAACGGACGAGGAATGATGCGAGGCGGGAGGTCGGGCAGGTCTGTATATTGTCGCCAAACCTGAGGCGTAGGGCCAGGGCATTTTGTAAAATCGCCGCAGCCGTGGAAAATGGCACGCCGGCGGCCGTTTTGGCGCGGCTGAATTCACCTGCGGGGCGTTGAATCTCACACGGCCCGCACATGTCGCATTTACGTTGCGACGCTCGCCTCAGACCTGCTCCGTAACGGCGGTTACGCCTTCCCAGACCCAGGCCTGAAATTCCATCTCCAGGATCTTCCGCTTCGTCTTGAGGCCGCCGAGCGCAGAGTAGCCGTGGAGCTTACCGCCGCTGCCGACCACGCGATGGCACGGCACGATCAGCGGCACGCGATTGGTGCGCATGACGTTGCCGACGGCTCGCGCCGCCCCTGCGCGACCGACGGCCTTCGCCAAGTCGCCGTAAGTAAGCGCCGTTCCGGGCGGGATGCGCCGGCATTCTTCGACGACCTGCCGCTGAAACGGCGTGAGATGATCGTCGGCCACGGTGACGTCGAGAAACGCGTCGCGCGCGCCCCCCGCGTAAGCCTGTAGCCGTTCTACGAGGTCGTCGAACCAAAGATTATCGCGTAGCGCGGCTCGCGATTCCGGCCCCAGCGCTTCGCGCGCAGCGGTCATGGCCTTGTGACCAAACGTAAGGCGGTAGACCGTCGCGCCGGAGCCGAGCAGCCCCATCCAGCCAAGTTCGCTAGGAAACAGCGTATAGCGCAGCGGCTCGCGTAATGCCTTCATTCCGACGGGCCGGCGCGGTTGCATGGGCGGTTTCTCGACAACGGGTCAAATGGCACACTCGTCGACCGCACGGCAGGTCGCGTGCCCGCCGCTTTACAGCCGAGTTCGGAGCATTCTATACTTTTGAATACGTCCGACTCAATGCGCCGCCGGCAGTTCCCTTGAACAGCTTCGGCCCTCAAGTTGGACAATTAGAATTGTGCCCCAGTGTCCGAAGGGAACTAATGATGGAAGCCTACGGTTCCATGTGCGACGACTTTTACGTCAACATGAACCTAAGCACGGAGATGGAGCTTCCCCACACCCGGGAAACGGTGCTCCACTACTTCGAGCGGATACAGAAAAAGTATCCGACCATGCGCAACTTCTACAACCGGGGCGAGAAGCAAGACTTCGTCCTGGAAGAAGATAAAGACAAAGGGAGCTACCGCTGGGCGACGATCGAGCACCGCCGCATTTGCTCGGGCTACGTAAATACGACGAGCGTGGAAACGGCGTTGGAGCAGCATCGGCTGGCTCTGGAGATCGCGCCGTACATGTTGTCGGTCAGCCCGTTGGATTGTGAAGCGCTCGACGTACTATTCGGCTTTGATTTCACTTATCGCGGCAACCATAACCAACTCGTGGCCGACGCGCTCGGCGTGAGCCCGGCGATGGAGAAGCTGTTGGAATTGCCGGGCGCGAGCGTCATCAATTATGAGCCGTCGATCACGCTGGCCATCGATGAAGATTGCCGGACGCAATGCCGGCTGAGCATCGAAAACCGGACGACGGCCTATCAGGCCCGCACGGGTGAGTTTCCCGAAGAGCAATTGAGCGTCTACGTTACGGCCCGGCAGTACGGTAGCTTGGGCCCCGACCGGACGTACGTCGATACGATGGACAAGCTGGCGACGATGTGCCGCGACGTCGTGGATGCGTACGTCATCGATAACGTCATCCGCCCGCTGCAACGGGCTATTGCGATGAAGTAACGTCTTCTCGACTCTCCCGTTGAACCGCCGCACGATTCGGTTCACAATCTGGGCGTTGTCGTTCAGCCCGATTCAGCGAGGCAGAGCCTCGCGTCAGTGCGCGACGAGGCGGAGTCCCGTCACGAGAAGGAAGCTTCATGCCCGTCACGTTCAGTCAGTTTGCCGCCGGTGTGCGCGATGAGACGGCCTTTGCCGTATTGGCGATCGCGAAGCGTTTGAAGGCCGCCGGCAAGAAGGTCATCGAACTGGAAATCGGCGACAGTCCGTTTCCTTCGACACCTGCCGCAAAGCAGGCGGGCCACGACGCCATCACCGGCGATCAGTCGCACTACGCCCCTTCGCTCGGCCTACCGGAAATGCGGGCCGCGGGGGCCGAGTACATTCGCCGTGAGCATGGTGTTGACGCGAAGCCGGAAAATGTCGTCGTCGGGCCCGGTGCGAAGATTTTTGAATTGGTCTTCTGCGAGGCGTTCGTCGACCCGGGCGACGACGTGCTAATCTTTTCGCCGTACTTTCCGACCTATATCCCGAACATCCAACGCCGCAACGCTCGCATTTGGACCAGCGATTTGAAGCAATCGAATGCGTTTCGTCCGGAGCCGGCCGAGGTTGAGCGATTCCTAAAAACGGCGCCTCGTCCCAAGGCGATTTTTCTCAACTCGCCGCACAACCCGACCGGCGGTATCGCAGAAGAGAGCGACTTAACGGCAATTGCTGATTTGATCCGAGGCCGCGATATTGCCGTGCTGAGCGACGAACCGTACGACCAGATGGTGTGGCAAGGCCGGCATCATTCGATTTTGGCCCAGCCCGGCATGATGGAACAGTGCGTCGCTGCGTACACCTTTAGCAAGTCTTATAGCATGAGCGGCTGGCGCGTCGGGTTCGCCGTCAGCGCGAAGCCGATCATCGATCAGATGGGGCGGCTGCTGAACACGTCGCTCTCCTGCGTCTCGCCGATCGCCCAACTCGCGGCCGCCGCGGCGCTCACCAAAGATCACGCGGCCCGGGCCGAGCAGATGAGCGCCTTCCGCACCAAACTGCAAACGCTGGTCGCCGGGCTGAATACGATCGAAGGCTTTCATTGCCTCGAACCGAAGAGTACTTTCTACGCGTTCCCCAGCGTGGCCCCCATCTGCAACCGACTGAAGATCACATCTCACGGCTTGGCCCTCTACTTGCTCGAAGGGGCCGACGAC
>JAFLCO010000413.1 GCA_017303535.1 Planctomycetota bacterium | reverse complement strand
AGTTTGGACCTGAAGTCGGACGTTTGCCGCAACGGCAGCCTGAAAATCCGGCCCCGCCGTTCGCACGGCCGGGCGAATGAACTGAAACAGCGAGCTAATCTGACCAGGTACCGGTTCGCGTTTCATCGTGGCCGCGACGGCGCCGCAATTCGTGTGTCCCAACACGTAGAGCACCTTGGCTCCTAAGACCTGCGTGCCGAACTCCAGGCTGCCGATGTTCTCGCTCGTGGCCACGTTACCGGCGATTCGCGTGACGAAGAGATCGCCAAAGCCTTGATCAAAGATGATCTCGATCGGCACGCGCGAATCGGCGCAACCGAGAAAGGCGGCGAACGGAGCTTGCCGATCCGCTATTTCCCGCAGCCTGGAAAGATTGCGATTTGGTTCGATCGTCTCTCCGGCTACGAAGCGACGGTTGCCTTCGTAGAGCAATTCCAAAGCTTGCGACGGACTAAGATCGGTCGGATCGATTTGCGGCGCGGTGCGGTTCGTCGAAAGTGCGTGCCGTGTCGACTTTTCCCCCGCTCCCATCTGACCGGCGGCCGGGAGTTCGCGGCGTGCGGCAGCCCGTTCGCTCGGTTTTTCGGGCGCTTCAAACATGGCGTCTAGTCCCTCAAAGGTTGTTGATTGTGAAGACCTAGTGCCGACGCTGCCTGGCCGCCGGTGAAAGTGCGGCCCTGCTTACGCGCCGGAAGCCGACTGTCGGCCGAAGCTCTTTTGGAACCAATCGAGTTTGCGACCTATCAAGCGGCCAAGGCGATCAGTCGTGCGGTCGATCAAAGGATGAATTTCGGCATCGTCATCTTGAACGACCAAGCGGCCGACGCCTGCGATCTTGACGACGATCCGGCAGCGTTTGTCGATGCCGCCCGCCGTTTCTCCGTTTACGTCGATGAGACCGGCGTCGATGCTCTGGATTTTCGTGGCAAACCGACTCACCGCGAACAAAAGACGTCGCTCGAAGTACGACTTCAATTCCTCAGTCAATTCAAGTTGATGGCTAAACACGTTGATTTTCATCGTTCAATACCCGTTGTCACCCGGTGATTGAATATTGCGAAGCCTCGTACAGGAGTCTTATACGGCAGATTCATCTGATTGGACCATCGAAAGAATGCGCACCATTCATCGATTTATCCGATGGTACAATGAGAGCATGAAACATCTCGACTATGGACAACTGCAAACGTTTTGGACCGTCGCCAAGGAAGGCGGCGTGACCAAGGCCTCTCGCAAGCTCTTCTTGGCTCAACCGACCGTGAGCGGGCAGATCAGGGCGCTCGAACGCGCCGTAGGGCAACCGCTCGTCAGGCGGTCCGGTCGCGGCATCGCTTTGACCGAATGCGGTAGGCACATCTATCAGTACGCGGAAGAGATCTTCGCGCTGGGCCGAGAAATGATCGACGGTCTTCGCGGCGCGACGCGAGAAAACATTCCGCGCGTCATCGTCGGCATCGCCGACGTCGTCCCGAAGATGATCGCCGCTCGACTCCTGAAGCCCCTGAGCCGTGAGTCCGAACGCGTACAAGTGATTTGCCGCGAAGGCAAGCCCGACGATCTTCTCGCGGATCTGGCGATGCATCGGCTCGATCTCGTCGTGAGCGACGCCCCCGTGCCGCCGGGCGGAACGATTCGAGCCTACAGCAGGCTGATCGGCGATTCAGGCGTAACGTTTCTCGCGGCCGCGACATTGGCCAAGCGATTCCGTCGCAATTTCCCCGCCTCGCTCGACGGCGCGCCGCTGTTGCTGCCGACCGACAATACGGTGCTGCGCCGCGCGCTCGACGATTGGTTCGCGGCAATCGAGATTCGTCCCGCGATCATCGGCGAATTCGAGGACAGCGCGCTGTTGAAGTTCATGGGGCGCGACGGCGCGGGCTTGTTCACTTGTCCGTCGAGCGTTGAAGGCGACGTTCGTCGACTGTTCGACGTCCAAGTCGTCGGTCGCACCGACCAAGTTCGCGAGCGATTTTACGCTATTTCCGTCGAACGCAGATTACGACATCCCGCCGTCCTGACGATATTGGAACAATCCCAAAAAACGCTCATGGCGTAGCCGGCACGGTTCCCGAGCCGCGCAAACCTGAGCGTCGTCGAATCTCAAAAACGCGCGAAGAACCAATCGCAGGCCTATTCCGCGGCCAACTTCAACCAGACGGTTTCGCCGATTTCTATTCGGGTCATGTCCGCGGGGTCGAACTCAATATCAAGCGCACCTTGGCCTCGGGTCCACTTTAGGTTGGTCACCTTGCCGACGATCTTTGCAGCGTCTCCGTCGCCGCGGTAGACCGCATCGCCCAGCGCGACTCGCGGCACCCGATCGCCGAGCCCGCCATGCCGCCCTAAATGGCCGGGCGTGTCCCCTTCGTACTTCGCATCGAAGCTTTCGACGACGACGAACGGGAACTTGTCAGACGCGGCGGCTTCGGCGACGACCGGGAGTTGAGCTTCGGTCGACGCGGCATACCACGCCGCAGCGAGCGCGATCAGCGCGAGAATAGCGATGGAACGCAACATCGTTGAACTCCCTGTTTTAATGGCGTTGCAAGGACGGGGTGACGCTATACCGCGAATATACGCGAGCGACGGGGACTTATCCTCTCCGCTTCTTCAATGTGCCGGAAGTCGAGCAAGTGACCGTCAGCGCCGCACCACAGGCGGAGAAACCCGAGCGCACCGGCCATGCACGCTCTGATGCGGTGCGATTGCGCGGGCCGCGAGCCGTTGCAAATCGCTATCGTGAAACTCGAATGGGAAGAACGAAGCTAAACGACATCCCAGCTTCTTCGTTCGGCTTCGCGGCAATACGTCCGCCGTGTGATTCGATTATGCTACGACAAATGGCTAAGCCCAGGCCCAGGCCTTCAGGCTTCGTCGTTTGAAAAGGGGTGAACAATCTATTGCGAATCTCCGCGGCGAGACCAGGCCCCGTGTCGCGAACGGCGACTGCCACCGATTGCGAATCGCCGCTGACGTCAATTGTCAGTACGCGTAGTTGATCGGACTCGGCCATCGCCTCAATCGCGTTTTTGACCAGATTCAGCACAACCTGCTGGATCTGAATCCCGTCGGCATAGATTTTCGCTACCTCGCACGGATGATAATTCACCTGAATCGAATGCCTACGAAATTCATGCTCGACGAGGGGCAACGCGTCTTGGATCAACGTGCACACGTCGACGAGTTCCGTCTTTACGACGTCGCGGCGAACGAAGCTTCGCAAGCGGCGAATAACCTCGCCGGCTCGTAGAGCATTTTCACCGATTCGTCGCACGACTTCAAGAGCCTCTGCGAACTTGCCTGCGTTGAGAAGATTCTCGGCTGCCGCGGCGTCGAGATGGATCGTGGCCAAAGGCTGATTAATTTCATGCGCCAAGCCGCCGGCCATTTCTCCCATGGCGCCCAGCCGTCCGACGTGTGCGAGCTGGTCTTGAAGCGAAAGCACTTGCTCGTCCGCTTGCTTGCGCTCGCTAATGTCGCAAATGGAGCCGACGATTCGCAGCGGCCGGCCGGTGCCGTCGCGAACCGTCTCCCCGCGGGTAAGCACCCACAAATAGTGCCCGTCGCGATGCTTCAGGCGAATTTCCAAGGCGTATCGATCGCCCCGTTCAAAGTTGCGACGAAGCGCCTCTTCGACGCGCGGTCGATCGTCAGGATGGACAAGATCGAAATAGGCTGCGGGCCCCTTAGGGAACTCGGCCTCGGTGTAGCCGACGATCTCGTACCAACGGGGCGAATGGTAATACTTGGCCGGGTCGATGAGATCCCAGTCCCAGATTCCGTCGTTCACGCCGCGAACCATCAGCGAATGGCGCTCTTCGCTCAGTTCGAGCGCCTTTTGGGTCTCACGTTGCTCGGTCACGTCGGCCAACGAACCTGCGAAGCGGACCGGCTTTCCGTCGGCATCCAAAGCCGCTTGGCCCCGGGCGTGGAACCAACGATAGCCGCGTTCGGCCGTCAGCAGTTGAAAGGTGACGTCGTACGGCTTGCGCGCCGCCATGTGATCGCGCAACGCATCGGCCACAAGCTCACGATGGTCAGGGTGAATGATGGAAAGCCAAAAATCGACGCTTCGCGGTCCGTCGCTTGGTCCGTACCCAGTCAGCTCCTGATACCTCTCCGAAACCCGCACCTGATTCGACGCGACGTCGATTTCCCAGATGCCTTCCTGGGCCGCTCCGATGACGAGATCGTAACGTTGCTGAATAGAGCGCTGTTCTTCCGCTTTGCGCACGTCTTCCGTGACGTCGCGCAAGTTCGCCACGACTGCCCCCACGTCATCGTCGTGCAAGCGATTGACGACCGTCATGTGCAAATGACAGTAGGTACCGTCTTTACGGCGAGCGCGAAACTGCAGGCGGCCGACTTCGGTCGGATCTTGCAGCAGACGTTCCCACAACTTCGCACAGGGTTCGACGTCGTCGGGATGCGCAAACTCGATGGCTCGCTTGCCCAGAAGCTCTTCGATTTCGTAGCCGCTCATCCGACGCACCGAAGGCGTCAAATACAGCATGGTCGTGTCGGCTCCGTAGAGCCCGATGCCGTCGAAGCAGTGACTGACCAGCTTGCGAAAGAACTTGTCAGTTGGATTCGGCCGAACGTCTCCCGGCGGCGGCTCGCCAAGAACCTTTCGGCCGCACCACGCGCAAAATGGCGCAGTCACAAGTTCCGGCGCCGCGCATCGACGGCAGGAAGATTGCGAAGGATGCGACATGGCGGCGGGGAGCGACGAGACACTTTGGCGACGGCGACGATCGCGTCGCAATAAGGCGGGACTAACTGGCCTTCGGCGTGACCGAAGCCTCGCGCCTGCGATGCGCGGCGGAGATCAAATGAGCGAGCTGCGTATGGGATTCGACCTTAAGCTTCTCCATGATGCGCGAACGATGGACGTCGACCGTGCGCGAACTGATGCCGAGACGCTTGGCGATTTCTTTGCTGACGAGGCCGTCGCATACGGCATCGAAGATTTGCTGTTCGCGCGGCGTCAACGTGGCGAGGCGGGCGCCGGCGTCGGCGTCGGCCGCATTTCGGTCGTAGATGCTGTGCGCCTTGGCCAAGGCAATGTCGACCGCCGCCAGCAACTCTTGATGGCTGAACGGCTTCTCCAAGAAGTCGACCGCCCCCAATCGCATCGCTTCGACCGTCGAGGGAACGTCGCCATGTCCGCTGATCATCACGAACGCCAGCGGAGATTTGCGGCGGACGATCTCGCGGCAAAGTCGGAGCCCCGTCATGCCGGGCAGCAAAAGGTCGACGATCAAGCAAGCCGCGCCCTCGCCGTCGCATCGCAATAGGAAATCATCAGCCTGTGCGAACGCCGCGACGTCGTAACCGACCGACCGCAAGATCCATTCGATCGATTGCCGGAGGTCGGCATCGTCTTCCACGACGTAAACGGCTCCTCGCGTCCCGCTGATTCCCGTCATTTGAAATCTCTCCG
>JAFLCO010000412.1 GCA_017303535.1 Planctomycetota bacterium | reverse complement strand
CGGCCGGACGTCAGTTGTGATTGCGCGGCCGAACTGTCGGCATTGCCTGCAGCTTCCGTACAATCGTCGAGGCCGGCAAGAATTGCTTCTTCGACGGTCGGGTAGCAGCCGCCGCAACCGATCGTCGCGAGGTATCGAAGCGCCTGGATTTTCTGGGCCGATTGATCCTCTTCGTTCTTCACTTCCGCGGCGGCTTGCACGGCCGGCGGCGCATCGGGGCTCAAGTTCGACGGATCGGTGATCGGCAACAACGGCGGCTTCGGTTGCAATCCTGGGAAGCGGCCTTCGAGGCCGAGCGCCGTGCGAATGCGGCTCGAAGCGCGGCGGAACAATTCGCCCAGCGCTCCGCCGACTTTGTCGAGCCCCAAGAACCCACACAGGCTCGGCTGCGGCGCGGCCGGAGCCGCAGGCGGGGCGATGGCGACGATCGTCGTCGCTCCGGCGGCCGCCGACGTCGGTGCGGGAGTTACCGGCGGAACCGGGGCTTTCTGCGGCGCATTGCAGCCGGCGACGACCTGGCCCAAGGCCAGCACGACGACGACAATAACCCGCCGACTCCCCATCGGAGCGCTCCGTCACAATCAATACGATCGGAATGATTCCACATCGGTCATCGACCTCCCGGCAAAGCGACTTGAGCGATTGGAGAAGAAGTGCCGGTGCCGGCGGCGAACACGAAGGCGCTGCCGGCGGAACTCGCGCTCGGAATCAACGTAAGTGTCGAAACGCTTGCGCGACTTACGACGACGGCAAATTCCAAATCCCCCCGCGCACTGCGCACTAGTCCTTGGAATTAGTGCGCGCCCTTGTTGGTAAGCGCTCCGACGCGCACTAACTGCCTGATTTTGTGCGCACTTTGGCCCGCGTGCGCACATCAGAAAATTGACGTAAGTGCCAGATCGCTTGCGCGACTTACGTCGATTCTTAGTCGGCGCAGAATCGTCCCTTCTCCCCTCGCGGGAGAAGGTGCGGCGAAGCCGCGGATGAGGGGGCGGACCCTCTAACCAAACGCCTCAACTCAGTACGGCGCAACGACTCCGGTCGCTCACGCCGAGCGGCTCGCCGTCGGCGTCAATCAATGAATCGACGCTGCCCCGGGCGACTCGCCCGGGGCTAAGACAAAAGAGTCAAATTGCCAAAGAACCAACCCCGTATTTTCCACTTTTCCGAGGTCAATTCCAGGGCGTTTTTGGCCACCGGCGATTTTGTAGGAGCCGCAAGGACGGCAGCTATTTCACGTCGATTTCCAGCCGTTGCGATTTTTGCGGTGGCGGCGGGACGACGACCGTTTGCTCGGCCGTGCGGGGACGATTGCGGGCCAGGCCGCGGGCCGTCAGGACATAGCTGCCCGGCGGAATTCCTTCGACGGCGAAGATTCCTTTGTCGTCAGCCTTCGCGCGGCCGACTTCTTTTTGCTTGGCGTCGCGGACGGTCACCTCGGCCGCCGCCAGCGGTTGGCCACCGTAGCGAATCGTGCCGATGACGCGGCCGCCGAGCGCGGCTTGGGCCGCAAGTTCCGCCGGGTTCACGACGTCGATCGGCACGCGCGCGATCGGCCCGACGTTGCCGACGGCGTCCGTCGCACGAACCAAGAGCACCGCCGGACCGGGTTGCAGCGGCTTGGTCGGCACTTTCGCGGTCCAACTCGGCGGCGTTTTCTTTTCCGCTTTCACGGGCGGTGCAGCTTCGGAAAACATGCCGGTCGCGGCGACGTCGAAGGCCGCCTCGACGACGGCCGTACCGCTCATCTCGCCGTCGACGGACCAGACTTCCACTTCCAAGTCCGTGCCGGCCGCAACGGTGCGACCCGGCCGAAGTTCGACGCGCGTGATCTGCGGGCCTGCGGAGTCGAGGCCGATTTCGACCGGCACGCTCCACACGACGCGCGGACCGACCTGCATCCGCGCGGCTAAGTTGACCCGGACGTTCTGCAAACCGCCCGACGGTGCGCCGAGATTGAAGTCGTGAACGTCGGTCTTCACGGTGACGACGCCGTTCTGCCCAAAGTTTACCAGCGAAATATCGGCCTGCCTGTCGGTCGTCAGTCGCAAGATGGTTTCGCCGGAGAAGTCGCGATCACGGTTGCGGTCGACGCCGACCTCGAGCACGTCTTGGTCCGATTCGAACGAACCGGGCGGAGCGTTCACTTCGAGCCGCATCGGCACCTGATCGAGCGGCGCCTTGAGCATCGCGGAATCGACGGGCGACAGAATCACCGCTTCCAGCAGGTCGCCGGCTTCCGGCAAATCGGTCGAGGCCCGCGTGCAGGGGACGTCGTAAACAAACGCTCGGGGATATCCGTCGACGGTGAGATACACGCGCTGCACGCGGCTTTCGCTGAGCGGGGCTTCGATGAAGAGCCCGGCGTCGTAATCGGGGGCCGTGATTGTGCCTTGCAGCTTAGCGACGGTGCCGCGCGCCAGCGGCTCCGGAAATTCGCAGCGGACGTCGATTCCTTCGGTCGGCACCGTCGAGCGATCGATCGGCGTGACGTTGATTTCGATGCGCTCGGTCGCGGCGTTGTAACCGACGCGCGGGCGCACGTAACGTCGCGGGCGTTCGGGACGGAAGTCGAGGCGACGGACCATCGTTTCGCCGGTGTCACGGCGACGTACGATCACGAGCATCCCGTGGCGAATCGATACGGTCGGTTGCTTGTCGTCGGTCGTCGTCTTGCCGACCGTGGTTTCGGCCCGATTGCGATCTTCGGGCGTGAGCCCGGCGTTGGCCGGTTCTTTCGGGCGCGGCGCGGCGAGGGTGACGGGGCGACCATCGGCCGGGAGTTTGAGTTCGTCGATTTTGACAAGACTCGTCGCCGCCCCGACGAGCGCCAGCACCTCGCTGGTTTCTAGAGTTCGCAAGCCGGCGGGGAGGGAAGCTTCGGGGCGTACGGCGGGAGCGACGAATTCGACGTCGACCGTGCGCTCAACGCCCCCTTGGTTGATGAGTTGAAACTCGTAGTTCGTCGTGCGGTTCGGGCGTGGATGGAGCGTGAGACCATCGGAGGTTGCGGTCCAAGCGCCGCCACCGTCGGCCACGACTAGCGCGATTTGGTCGAGCGCCGGCAGGGCGACGCGAATGTCGTGGCGCACGAAGCTATGGCCGGAGATCGCGCGGAAGATGACCTTCGTGCGGCCCGCCGAGTTGGCCCGGCGGCGAATTTGGAACGTCACTGTCTGACTCTCGCCGACGTTGAGTTCGATGTTCGGCGGCAGTTCGCCGAGTTGCGGATCGTAGGGATACTCGGCCGCGATGCGAGCGCGCTCCGCATCTTGCCGCGCGGCTTCCAACGACTTGTCGTCGCGCTTGTCGCTCCCATTTTTGGGCGAGGCTTGCAGGCTCGCGGCTTGGAGCTGGTCCAAAGCGACGGCGGCGTCGCTGCTGCGGCGGGCGAGTTCCGCGGCGAGCCGCGTCGTGTCGTAGATTTGGAGCTGCGGCGGCAGGATCAACTCGACGAGACTGTCGTCATACTCCACGGTGAGCCAAATCTTGTTGCCGGATCCGGAGGCGACGCGGCTCACTTCGAGCGCGTACGACTGCAGCGAATCCTCGGCCGGCTGCACGTTGGCCGGACCGCTCATGACGACGACTTCGGCCGGCGGTGGCGAAATGGTAGGCTGGCCGGCAATCGTGCGGGCCGCGCGCGTCAGACGGTCGGCGGCTTCGGTGAGGAATGCGATCACGAGCGGCGAGGCATCGTTGCGGCGACGCAACAGCCGCTCGCGCGCCAGACGCAACGAGTCGTACCAATGGGCTTCGCGTAGTACGCGGCACGGCGGCACGAGCGCGAGCTTGCCCACGTCGCGCGGGTCGAGCGAGCGGAGCATTTCTTCGGCTTTGTTCAACGCCGCGAGACGCTCGGTTCGCGATTTCAAGTCGTCCAGCGGCGTTGCGCTCCGAACCGTTTCGTCGATTCGCGAAGAAAGCGAGGCCAAGGTTTCTCCCGCGGCGCGACCTTGCCGGCGGGCCGATTTCCAAAAAGCGATCGGATCGAACTCGGCGACCGGCGTCGCAGCGGTCGGCTCGGCGACTTTCGGCAGAGATGCGGCCGCAACAACATGGTGCTTCTCGTCATACAAGCGGGCGGAAAGATCGCCGAGGTGCAGCAAGTCTTGGGCGAGCCGCAGCGTGACGGCTTGGCTGCGCGGAAGTTCGTGCTCGGAACGATTGGGGACTCGTGCCGGAGGCGCCGATGCGGCATCGACTTCCGCGGCGGCTCGTTCCACTTGCGTGATCTGCGCGGGCGTGAGCAGGCCGCAGCGGCGCACGACCTCCAAACGCCGACGGCGGGCGGGCAGAGGAACGTCGACCGACGTCAACGTTTCCAGCGCCGCCGAATCGAGCGGACGGCGAACATCCTGCACCGCGAGTTCCACGCGTTGCGATGCTTCGGCCAGACGGCGCGGCTCGTAGTCCGCGGCGCGCAGCAACATGCCAAGTTCGGCGGCGGCGGTGAAGAGGCGATCGAGCGAGCCGGCCGTCGGAGAACAACCGGGGTCGCCTGCGCCGGAGTAGAACCATTGCAGATAGAGATGACGCTCGGCCAGCACGCCGTGATAAAATTCTTCGGCGCGGCGTAGTGAGAGGCAGTCGTCTTCGATCGAGCGATAGGCTTCGAACGCCGTTGCGAGATCGACTTCGACCGACTTCGCCCAATCCGCGCCGGTTTGATCGAACAAGCGATGCAAACCCCCGGCTCGTCGCCGATCGGCGGCCGTGATGCGGCCGGCGAATTGCGGTCGCGCCGCTTCCGGGAGAGCCGCGACGCGTTCCGATTGTCGGAGCGACCAGTAGCCGGCGCGAAGCAGCGGCCACTGCACGCCGACTTGCGCGGAGAGCTCCGCCGCGCCGGCAAATTCCACGTAGCGCGCCGCGCGCTCCGGCCAGGGCTTCGTTAAGGCATCGAGCTTGGTGCGGTCGTCGGCCGTGAACGCTTCGTCGAGTGCGGCGACCCAGGCCACGAATTCTTCGTCGCCGACGGGACCTCCTTCGGCGTGATAACGTTCGACGAGCGCCCAAGTGCCGAGCAGCCCTTCGTCGAGCGGCGGCGGACTGCGCAGCGCCGCGGCTTGCTTGAGCAGCGGCAGGTTGCCGCTCGGCGCACGACCCGCGACGAACTCGGCCAGCGCGGTGGAGAAACGCCGCAGGTTCGGTTCGATTTGCTTCCGCAGGTCCGGCCGTTCGGTGAGGCGAAGCTCGTAACCACGAGCTTGCATCTTGATGGCGCTCCACAAATGCGGAGCGAACGCGAGCGGCTGCAAATGCGGCGGACCGGCCTCGCCGGCGGCCAGCAAATCGCGGTTTAGCAGAACCAACTTATCGACAGTCACTTCCGGACCCGGCGGAGCGGGAACACTCGGCGGAGCAACCGGTGCGACGCGCGACGCGGCGGCGACGGCCGACGATAACGCCAACTCGGTTTCCGAAAGCCGAGCCCGCTGCAACGCC
>JAFLCO010000411.1 GCA_017303535.1 Planctomycetota bacterium | reverse complement strand
ATCGGCCGCATCGAGAATGCCGCACAAATACGGCGACGAAATCTCATTCAGATGCGGCAATGGTTTGCGAAACACGGGCGGCGCGGTCATGCCCGAAATGTGCAACCCGGCGATGGAACGCAACGAGTCCGGCCATTCAATACTAGCCCCGACGCGCAAGCGAGGGGACATGCACTGGTCATCGGTTGCCATACCCCCTCGCTTGCGCTGCGGGGCTAGTATGTGTTGGTCAATCGTTGCCAGGGCCGCGAGCAACTCGGCGAACGTTTGTTCTCCCTCACCGACCGCCGCGAAGTCGACCGCCGGATGTTCGAGCGTCCAGCGGTTGTCGCCCGTGATTTCCGGGCCGCCCACGAGCACCAGTATCTCCGGTCGCCGCAGCTTGAGTTGCTCGACTATCCAGAGGGTGCGGTCGATGTTCCAGAGGTAGCAGGTGAACCCGACGAGCCACGGCTCGCGCGCCGCGATGGCTTCGACGAGCGCGGCGTCTCCAAAGTTGTTGGCTTCGGCGGTCGGCAGGATTTCAATGTCGTACCGCTCGCCGAGACCGCGCAGTTCGGCGTACATCTTCAGATACGCTCCGGCCAGCGGAACGTTGCCGCGCACCGGCGCCGGCCCGGCCGGCGGGATGGGAAGCTGAACCAGAAGTACGCGACGCTTCGACATGACCACCAAATACTAGCCCCGACGCGCAAGCGAGGGGGCATGGGAAATTCACCACAGAGACACAGAGGCACAGAGAAAAGTGAAAAGAGAAAAAGAGAAACGCGATCCTCGTCTTCTCGTCTTCTCGTCTTCTCTGCGTCTCTGTGGTTCAAAATGTCCCCTTGCTTGCGCGGCGGGGCTAGTGTGCTCCGATTACGGTAATTCTTTGATCTCAATATTCCGAAACTGCACGAGCGACGGCGGGCTCGTCCATTCGCCGTTTTTCTTGCTGCCGTGATGTTGCAGGCCGACGGGACCGGACTCCGGCAGGTCGGGCAACTCCGCATTGTCGATAACCTTGTGGCCGTTGTTGACGACCGTCAGGCGGTTGCCGATCACGGTGATTTCAAACGTGTTCCATTCGCCGATATTGTTGTCGGCGTTTACCTTCGGCACCAGCGCGGCCCGCACGGTCGGCGGCATTTTTTCGTCCATGCGGTAGCCGTACACTTCGCCCGAGCCGCACGGCCAGCACCAGATATTGCACTGCGACTTCATCGAGCCGCGAATCAACAGGCCCGAGTCGCTATCGGGCACGGTGATCGTGATCGGCTTGCCGACCGCATCGAGCTTGTGCGTGCCGTCGAACTTGATGATCGGGACGCGCGGGTTCAAGTACGGCGTCTCTTTGATGCGCCAGTCGACCTTCACGGTGAAGTTCTTGTACTGCTTCTCGGTCCAGAGATGCTTGTCGTCCTTGGCTTCACTTTCGCCGTCGTAATCGATCACGCCGTCGACGATCTTCCAGTGCCCGTTGTCGCCCTCGGGCACTTTCCAGCCGGTGAAATCTTTGCCGTTGAAGATGGGCGTGAAGCCGTCGTCGGCGCGGGCGACCGACGAGGAAAGCATGAGGGCGGCGACGGCCAGAATACGGTAAGCCATGATGAACGCTCGGCAGGGTGCGACGATGAAAGCGGAACGCGCGGTGCGAACCGTTCATCGTAGCCGCGAGCGGAAAACCGGGCAAACGGCGCGCATAGGCACCGATTCACATTAGCCCCCGGCGAGTCGCCGGGGGCAAACGACGATGATGCGGAGAAATCGTCGTTTTGAAATTCGAAGTCCATTGCCCCCGGCGGCTCGCCGGGGGCTAATGGGTGTCGACGTCCTTACGTCACCCCAAGCAGTTTGCACGCTTCGGCATAGCCGGCCGCCGGTTGATTGGCTTCGCTCGCCGTGACGCGGGCCAGGGCTACGAGTTGCCGCCACTTGTGCGGCGTGCGGGCCGCGGCGAATTCTTCGCTGGCCGTACGGTAGTACTTCTCGGCGTGCAACGCTCCTTCTTCGCTGCAGGCAAACTCGAGGAGCACGTCGAAGACCGGGCGTTCCGCGTAGCCAAGCAACCCCACGCGCTGAACGATCGCGCAGGCCCGCTCTTGGTCGTTGTCGCGAATCGCGCCGTCGAGTTGCTTGAGCAAACTCTCCTGATCGTTCGCGGCGACCTTTTTGAGCACTTCGTCGGTCGGCCGCGGTTGCCAGTTCAAGAAGTCGCCGCCGCGTTCGATGCGGTCGAGCGCCGCTTGGTAGCCGGCCATTACGAGGCACGCGGCCCGATTGCGCGGGCTCGCCGCGGCCGCCATCGTGCGCCAGGCGTGGGCCGAATCGCAGGCATGCACGCCGATCGAGTCGCCGTGAACGCTCCCTTCCGGCTTGCCGGCTTGGACCTGTTTGCCGGTACGGCCCACGTCGCGGAGGATCAACTCATTCGTGGCCAGCGCGATCGCTTGGCCAATCGCCGTCGCGTCGAAACCTTCGGCAATGGCCCCGGCGACCGCGTCGGCGGCCCGATCGGGAGTCGACGTGAAGATCACGCGACCGAGTTCCGCGACCCACGCATCGTCGGCCGTTCGCAAGCCGCTCTCTTTGCCGGCCAGTTTGCCGTCGAGTTTGAATTGATCGAACACGCGCGGCAGCACCTTACTGACCTGCGGGTGCACGCGACGGTTCCAAGCTTCTTCTTTCACGCAGTAGTGAACCGACTGGCGCAGCATCGTCTGGGCCTGTTCGAGGCCGACGATGCCGAGCATGTCGTAACAGCGGGAGGCCAAGACGATGCGATGGACGTCGGCCCCCTCGGTGACGGTTTCGAGCAAGGCGTTGAAAGCCGCATCGGCATCGCCGGCGGCCAGCAGTGCGGCATCAGAAGCGGCCCGATTCTCCTGATGCACGGCCTCGCGCAGCCGGGCCGCGGCCTGCGCGGCCGACTTGCCGTCGCCGGCGACTTGCTTGAGCGTTTCGCTCTTGCGGCCTCCTTGTTCTTGCAGACGCTTCGTATTGCGATAGAGCACCTTCAGCACCGGCAACGCTCGCCGCGCGGCCGGCAACTCTTGCGACATGCGCAAGGCCGGCGCCATCGCCATGAACGTGTGAAAGCCGATGTAGTCTTCGCCGCCGAACGTGCGGGCATTCGCCAAGGCCGCGCAGGCGACGAGTTCCTTCAGTTCGGTGCCGTTGTTGATCCGCTCAACCACGAGCGGCAGCAGCTTTTCGGCGGCCGTTTCTTGCAGCAGGCAGACGAGTTCTTCGCGAGCGCCGAACTCCAGCGGTTTGTCTCCGTCGGCCTCGCCGGCTTTCGCGTCGGCGGACCAAGCTTTTGTCAGGCCCAGGTCGTACGCCGCGCCGTAGCCGACGCCGGCGATGAGCATCCCTCGAGCGATATCGGCCAAGAATTCACGACGATCGCGGCGGTCCATGGCGAGACTCCTGCAGTTGGCAAAGGAGCAAATCGACGCACGCGGCGGGACGAACAAACGTGATCCTAGCGCGCCGAGCCGAAAGACGCAAAAAATCTCTCGGGGGGCGGGCTCGGCGAAAAGCGTCGTTGAGCATTAGCCCCCGGCGAGTCGCCGGGGGCAAACGACGACAATGCGGAGAAATCGTCGCTTCGAAATTCGAAGTCCACTGCCCCCGGCGGCTCGCCGGGGGCTAATGCGCACCGGCGTCGACGCGAACTCAGCACGCGTTCTGCTTCGCGTGGATACTGCCGTCGCCCGGCGTGCGGCCGTTGGCGTGGCCGTTTGTTGAGGCCGGGCCGTTCGATGAAGCCGCCGCGTTGGCTTGGGCCGTGCTTAAGAGAACAAACGGTTCGACGTACGCTTCCGGCTTCGTGTTTTCCGCCGGAGTCAGCGAGATCAGCACGCATTTGAAAGCCGGCGTCTTCGACGACGGGTCGCGTTGCCGCGGCACGAGGACGTTCGCTTCCGGGCAGTACATCAAGGCGTTGCCGGGGCGGATCTTTTCGAAGGCCCGAACGATGACGTTTTCCATCCGGCCGGTTTCGTTCCAAATGTGACAACGATGATCGGCCTTCAGGCCGAGCCGCGTGATATCGTCGGGATGCATGGCGACGATATCCCGCCGGTCGATGCCCCGGTACAAGTCGTAGTCTTCGTAGACCACGGTATTGAACTGCCCTTCGCTCCGCACGGTCATCATGCGGAGTTGGCCGACGGACGGATCGCTCAAGTCGCCGCCGGCGAGTTCGGGTAGGTCGTGCGTTTTCAGCAGGGCCTTGCCGCTGGAGGTCGGGAACTTCGGCGAGTGGAACGTGCGGCCGCCGATTTGGAATTCTTTTTTGGTGTCGTCGACTTTGCCGATCTCTTCGAAGCCCGGCACGACGGCGGCGATCGTCTCGCGAATCTTGCGAGTGTTCTCCATGCCGCGCCAATCGATGGGGCCGGTCGCTTCGGAGCCGAGCACGCCTTGCGCGATGTGGGCGATGATCTCGATTTCGCTCTGGGGACCTTCGTGCCGCCGCGGGCCGCCGTCGCTGATGCGGATGTAGCTGAACATCGATTCCTGCGTCGTCGGCTGCGGCTCCTCGTCGCGGGCCAAGACCGGCAGAATGATCGTGTCGCCGCCGGCGAGGCCGTGAGCGTGGCCGGTGTTCAGAGTGGTGCTCATGTAGACGAGCAAGTCGAGCCCGCGGAGTGCGCGGGCCGCGTAGGTCGCGTCGGGGTTGGAGCCGAAGAGGTTGCCACCGAGGCAGAAGCCGAACCGCATGCGCCCCTGATCCGAAGCTTCCATGCAGCCCATCGTGTCGAGCCCGACGGTCGTCGGCAGCTTGATGCCGAAGCGGTTTTGCAGGCCGTGGAAGATGGCGTCCTTCAGCTTCGGCGTGACGCCGACGGAGCCAATGCCTTGCACGTTGGAGTGGCCGCGGATCGGCATCATGCCCGCCCCTTCGCGACCGACCATCCCGCGCATCAATGCGAGGTTGGCGATGGCTTCGACGTTCAGCACGCCGTGCGTGTGGTGCGTGATCCCCATCGTCCAAGAGAAGACGACGCTCTTGGCTTCGGCATAACGGTCGGCCAACGCGTCGATGTCGGCCTTGGAGACGCCCGACTTCTGGACGATTTCATCCCATGGCGTTGCGCGGAGTTTCGCTTCCAGTGCGGGCCAGCCTTCGCAGTAGGCTTCGAGATACGGCCGGTCGATCGCTTCCATTTCAAGAATGCGTTTCGAGATGCCGGTCACTAGCGCCAAGTCGCCGCCGATGTGCGGTTGCACGTAGAGCGTGGCGATCTTCGTGCCGAAGAGCAAGCTCATCGGATCGCTCGGCACCTTGAAATTCACCAAGCCGGTTTCCACGACCGGATTGATGACGATCACCTCGCCCACGTTTGCGCAATTCCTTAAGCGACGTCATCAGCCGCGGATGGTTGCTCGCCGGATTGCCGCCGATGATGAACACGCAGTCGGCCTTCTCCAGGTCGTGCAGTTGAATGGTGCCGACGCCCGAG
>JAFLCO010000410.1 GCA_017303535.1 Planctomycetota bacterium | reverse complement strand
TCTCATGGAACTTCGACGAAGATTCGCAGACCACAAGCACCTCCGTGCGGATCGGGAATAAGGCTCCTCAATCCACTCTACGAATGCTTGCATGGACTTGGTTCGGTAATCGGATAGGTTCTAAGTGCCATTGCCTAATCCGGACCCCACCGTGATATAAGCCCGAGTTGCACGCGGCCCGTCGCATCCTGTAAACAATGCAATCTTCACATCTACACTTTATGCATCGCGACCTCACCTTAGTAACGCGAGTATCCTGCGTTGCAAGATCATTCTTAAAATGTAACGGTACCCTCAACTCCACCTTCGCCGTAGATGCCCAACTCCGCGCCAAGTCCAAAAACTAAGCCACCTGACGGAGGCTCATCGAACGTTAACTCGCAACCGTCGTCTAAACTGCACTGAAGTAGTTGCCATTGTCCCTCGAAGCCGATTCCGATTGCAAACCAGCCGAAAAGACCGACATTGAAAATAAAGTCCAGCCCATCTTCGCAGGGTCGGGCTTCATCCCATTCTTTAGTGCCGACGGCACCTCCGTAGCTTGAGGTTCCATGCCTGGTATTTTTATTCACACGTATTCCTGTTCCCACGGAGCCTTCAACGCGGACTGTAACGTGCCCCTCAAACATGTTTCCATTTCGCCCATTCGGCAGGCAGCATTTTCCCGTAGCTCCTTCGACATCGATATACACGCTGATGCTTCCTGGAAATGAAAGCAATACAAAGTCAAAGCTAACCAGTTCTTTCTGAAAAGCTATAAACGGAGCCGGATTTGTAGTCAGGGCCCAATACAACGGAAGCTTGAAACTTTGACGGGCTTTACCCCAGTCAGATGCACCAAACCCGCCTCGCGCGCGCGAAAGCCCAGAAGGGTCAGTAAACCCAACTGGGGCGCCTTCAACATAATCATAACTTGGTGGAGTAACTTTCTTGGCGAACGGATCTCGAGTTAACCATCGTCCTATTGCGCTGTTTAGATATCGCTGCCTAACAGTGTAGAGTCCTGATGGAAGATCGCGGCCATAGCACGCGAACAAGTGCTGCCAGTCAAACGCACTATCGTTGTCGATGTTCGACTCGAAAGAGCCACTCATAAACAATGGCGTCCCATATGCGCTGTAGGCAAACCGCTCGACGACAACCCCTGCTGTGTCAGAAATGGCAACAACATTCCAGTTAGCATCCTGCATTGCATAAAAGCGCTCTTCGAGCGATCCGTTATTATTCGGGGAGCGATCGCGAATAACCAAATCGTCTAGGTAACGGCGTCCCCAGACGTACTGACGCTCGACGCTCGCTGAGTCCGGCGAGTTTCCAAGGCGTTCTTCTAGAACTTGCCACAAAGTTGAGTAGTAATAGTGCCTCGTAGCTCCAGCAGCCTCTTGCACTGTCCTGCGATTCACCGCGTCGTAGGCGTAACTGCAGGAAGCTCCGCCCCCGAGTTCAACCAACCTATTCCAGGCGTCGTATGTCGCCGCGACGGCGCTTGTCGGCAGCGTCGGGTTGGGAAAGACGGTCATGTTCCCCGCCCGATCGTAAGCGGGCTGTGGCCAAGAATCGCCGACACTCGACGTGAATCCGGTGATCTCGTTGGCCCGGTTGGCCGTGAGGTCCTGATCTAGCGAGTTACCGGGTGTGACGAAGTTTAGGTTCTCGTATCGCCTCCAGTTCCCGGTCGCGTCCAACCGCCACTGCTCGGCCGCCTGAGGGGCCATAATCTTCCCGGAGGCTAGGTTTCCTCGATCCAAATCCGTGAGTCGGTTCAGGGCGTCGTAGCGATAGAGTTCGTCGTTGCCCGTGGTCCCCGCCACGTCGCGCGACGTGCGGTTGCTCGCCCGGTCGTACGTGTAGCCGACCTGGACCGGCGTACTCGCGCTCGGCGCGTACTTTTGCCAGAGGCAGTCGACCGTTCGGTCCAAGGAATCCAAGCCGCTGAAAGCATTCCCCGAAGGAGACAGGTTCCAGCGGATCTGCGGCTGCAGCAGGTCGCAACGCACGAAGCCGCCCGCGCCGAGATAATCGTACTGCGCCAGCACCGTCGCACCGTCCTTCAGCTGATACACTCGGCTCAGCCGGTCATTGTCGCTCCCGCTCGCCCCGTAGGCGTAATCCACCGCCCGGCCGTTCGGGTATCGCACGCGCGTCGAACGCAAGGTGTTCGCCGAACCGCCCGCATATTCGTACTCCACATAAGACGTCGTTCCGGTATTGACCGCGCCTGCATGGCTCTGGTACTCGCGCGTCACGCGGCCGAAGGCATCGTACTCGTTTTTCTACTGGTTCACGACCGTACCGCTACCGCTGGTAGCGGCCGAGTAGTTCGTGCGCGTTTCAACGCGCCCTCGCGAATCATAAACCGTCTCCACGCGACGAACCGCACCGTCGACTCCCGCCCCCAACACCGCGACGCGGTCAGCGATCAAACGTCCAAGCTTGTCGTAAAAGAGCTCTCGAATCGTGCCGTTCTGGTCGACGATCTTGTCGAGGCGGCACTCCGAGCAGCTGGTCCCGGCGTTCAAGTATTCTACTATCACGAGGCATGGACACGGAGCGCCGTTGCCGATGGCAATTTAATTTCTAGTTTCCAAAGCCCTTCCCATCAACCTCGTCCGTAATTGGATGCTCCATGCCAAATACTTTATTAATCGGGTAGCTATCGAGAATCGCCTTGCCTCGCAGGACGTCTCTGCCCAGTAGAGCCTCATCATTGACACGCTGAAACTGCAGCTGTCCGCCGAGCGACTCGTGGAAATCCTTCTTCATGACGATGACAAGGTCCGCCGTCGGCTCAATGCAGAGCTGAGCGTTGACCGCGCTACGGCGCACCCACTCGTTTTGACTTCGGCCAAAATCTCGAATTAGCGCTAAATCTCGTGGCTTGAATAGCATCGCACCCTCTAGCATCAAGGTGCGGGCCATAGCCGCCGCCGGATAGCTCCTCAATTGCGTGACAATGATCTTTCGGGATAGCTGCGTGCGACTTTTTCGATCGGAGTCATACTTCTTCGCGGCCATCTTGCAATAAGGAAGCGCGAAAAGCACGGTGGCAGACTCGAGATCGGGATCGCGTCGCACGTATAGGAAGGCACGTACCTGAGGCCGTAACGGGACGAACTCCGGAATTGCATGAAGGCCGACGTTAAACGAGAACCGCTTCTCATGAGTCGTTTTGGTGCCGGACAAAACGGAGTTGACCTGAGCGGTTACGATCGAGTCATCTAATGACATCGCCCGAACGACGCCCTCTCCCCCTCTTGCCACGATCAAGAATGTGGCGTCGATTACATCCGTCGCTTCGACAATCGCCGTCGCGAGGGACGTTGGAATCTCGACCGCTGTACAATCCTCGGTGAGTATCGACCCTAAAATATACTGGGCGAAAAGTAAAAACAAAACTCGCTGCATAACGAATCTCCTTGAGCGTTAGGAGTAGTTCTTCGGTGCATCGACACTTCCGGTTAGATTACATGGCCCGCCTTCCGTTCTCGTAAATCGCCCCGAAGCATGGTGTGAAGTCGTCAGCACGGGAGCGCCCAAGGAGTTGTACCAGACCGCATCGACGTTTCTTAGGAAGTTTCCGGTGCTATTCGAGGTCGGACGACCCTCGTCGTCATATTTGGTGTCGTACGCGTCGAAAAATTTCGGGCTCATTTTTTGCCGCAATTTATCGTTCGCGAGATCACGAAGGTTTTGCGGCAGTACCACCTCATACAGAGAGAAACTCATGTCCGCTGTCCAATTCCCACATTTGCAAGAAGCAGGAACCCCTTGGCAAAGCTGGCCAATCGCGATTCCGTGACGATCGACGACTGGCCTGGCAGCATTTTGGTAAAGCCGCAATAGCACCGAAGTAAACACATCGGCGCCGTCCGCCTGTGCAGTGTAACTCCCGCCTTCGTCGTCACACTCAAACGTAACTACGTTATAGAAATGCTGGAAGTATTCTTTGTTGAAGTCTAGTCCAGTAAATTCGTACACGAATCTACCGAAAAACTCACCGTAGACGCCGTCATTGCTTGTGTATTTCCCCTCTGGCAAAAGTCCGCTCGGGTCCTGGCGGCTCAAAGGAGTGGACCGGACATACTCGTGGCCGTTTAGCCCGGCTAGATATCCTAGTAAATCCCTGGCAACCCACGTCCCGATGGTAGAGTTGAGATACCTCCACCGCACCTGATATAACCCCGAGGCTTTATCGAACCGGTACCCTGCATAAAGCGTCTCCCAATCGACGCCCGATTGGTTCGGCGACCTGGGCGTGAAGTTCGGCTGGAGGAAGGTCGGGGTGCCGTAGGCGCTGTAGCGGTATCGTTCCTGTACGACACCGCTGGTGTCGGTGACGGCGACGACGTTCCAGTTGGCGTCCTGCAGCGCGAAAAGCCGCTCGCTGAGCGTGCCGTTGTTCGCGGGGGAGCGGTCGCGCAAGACCAGGTCGTCGATGTAGCGCAGCCCCCAGACGAACTGCCGCTCGGCGTCGGCCGAGTCGGGACTGGTCCCCAGCCGCTCTTCCAGCACCTGCCAAGACGTTGAGTAGTAGTAATGCCGCGTGACGCCCCCGGCGACCTGCTTAGTCCGACGATTCAGCGCGTCGTAGGCGTAGCTGCTGCCGCCGGAGAGCCCGACCAACCTGTTCCAGGCGTCGTAGGTCGCCGTGAAGGAACTCGCGGGCGCGTCCGGCCGCGGGAAGCTCGTCATGTTGCCCGCCTGATCGTAGGCGGGCTGCGACCAAGAAGCGCCGACGGTCGACGTGAAGCCGGTGATCTCGTTGGCCCGATTGGCCGTGCGATCCTGATCTAACGAGTTGCCGGACGTGACGAAGTCCAGGCTCTCGTACCGACCCCAGTTCCCCGTCGCGTCCAGCCGCCACTGCTCGGCCGCCTGCGGAGCGGTGATCTTCGCCGCGGCCAGGTCGCCGCGGTCTAGGTCGGTAAGTCGGTTCAGGCCGTCGTAGCGATACCGCTCGTCGTTGCCCGTGGTTCCCGCCACGTCGCGCGACGTGCGGTTGCTGGCGCGGTCGTACGTGTAGCCGATCTGCACCGGCGTATTCGCGCTCGGCGCGTATTTTTGCCAGAGGCAGTCGACCGTTCGGTCCAACGAGTCCAGGCCGCTGAAGCTATTGCCGCTCGGCGACAGGTTCCAGCGAATCTGCGGCTGCGTCAGGTCGCAACGGGCTATGCTGGCCGCGCCCAGGTAGTCGTACTGCGCCAGGACCGTCGCGCCGTCCTTCAGCTGAAACACCCGGCCCAGCCGGTCGTCGTCGCTTCCGCTTGCGCCGTACGCGTAGTCCAGCTCACGCCCGTCCGGGTATCGCACGCGCGTCGAACGCAAGGTGTTGGCCGAACCGCCCGCATATTCGTACTCCACAAACAGCGTCGTTCCGGTATTGACCGCGCCTGCATGGCTCTGGTACTCGCGCGTCACGCGGCCGAAGGCATCGTAGTCGTACTTCAGCTGATTT
>JAFLCO010000041.1 GCA_017303535.1 Planctomycetota bacterium | reverse complement strand
ATCCGGACGGCGGGGATGAACCCCGCCGCTCGCTCATCGCTTCCGCGGAACATCCATGACGCAACAAACTCTGGAACTCACGACTTCGATTCGCGATTCGTTTCGTGTCCGGCAGGTCGCCGGCATGTTCGACGTGCCGCTCGGCGAAAAACTCACCGAACGATTCGCGTACGAACTTCCGCGGCCGCAGGAACCGTGGCAGATCGGGCTCATCGTCGGCCCCTCCGGATCCGGCAAAAGCACCGTCGCACGACATGCCTTCGGCGACGCCGTTTACCAAGCCGGCGATTGGCCCACGGACCAAGCCGTGATCGATGTGCTAGACCAATCGATCGGCGACGCTTCGATCTCGATCCGGCAACTCACCGGCTTGCTGACCTCGGTCGGCTTCAGCTCGCCGCCCGGCTGGATCAAGCCGTACTCCGTGCTGAGCAACGGCGAACGCTTCCGCTGCGACTTGGCACGGGCCTTGGCCGCAGGCATCGGTGCCACTGGTGGCTCGTCCACCAGTGGCACCCAATCAGTATCACCTCTAGTCGTCTTCGACGAATTCACGAGCGTCGTCGATCGGCAGGTCGCACAGGCTTGTTCGGCCGCGGTCGCCAAAGCCGTACGCGGCGGGCAGGTCGGTTGTCGCTTCGTAGCGGTAACTTGTCACTACGACGTCGAGCCTTGGCTCGCACCGGATTGGACGCTCGACATGGCCGCGGGCACTTTGCACCGGAGGCATCTTCGGCGACCGCCTCTGCGGCTCGAAGTCCGACGTTGCCCGCGCGACCTTTGGCCCTTGTTTGCGCGTCATCACTATCTGAGCGGAGGGCTGAGTTGGGGGGCCCGCTGCTATGCCGCGACGCTCGACGGCGTGCCGGTCGCCTTCTGTGCCGTGCTTACGCAATTTGCGCGGCGCGGAGCTTGGCGCATCAGCCGGCTCGTGACGCGGCCCGAGTTTCAAGGGCTCGGCATCGGCACGCGACTGGCCGAAGCGATCGGCGACTTGTACTTGGCCGAGGGGCTACAGTTCGGCGTGACGGCCGCGCATCCCGCGCTTTTGCGGCATTGCTCGCGTTCGCGGAAGTGGCGTCTGGCGCGCACCAGCCGGCCCGGCCGACGCCGGCGAATGCGGCCGGAAGACAACTACCGCGACGCTCAAGGTCGGGCCGTGGCCACGTTCGCGTACATCGGAGGCGACGAATGAGCGCCTCGAAGCAAGACATTCTCGCCATGCTCGGAGTACGAAGTCGAAAAGACTTCAGCCCGGCGGCCGCGATGCGCGCGGCGTTTGAGGCTGCCGTTCCGCGCCGTCGTCGGCGACCACTCGATCTTTTGTCGTGGGGCCGACGTTACCTGCCGCACTACTTCAAGAGCCCGCCGTCGCAGATGCATCGCTGGATGGCCGAGCGCTTTGAGGCGGCGGAGCGCGAGCGCGGCGCGCGGCTCAACATCGTCGGTCCGCGCGGCGGCGCTAAGTCGACCGTCGGTACCTTGGCTTGGGTATTGCGATGCTTGGTCGAGGGCTCGGAACCGTACGTCTGGATCGTCGGCGATACGCGACTGCAGGCGCAGATGCATCTGGACAACTTGAAGCGGGAACTGGAAGACAACGCCGCGCTCGCTCGCGATTACCCGCAGTCTTGCGGACGGGGCCGCGTGTGGCGTGCCGCGCGGATCGAACTGTGTAGCGGCGTTGTTTGCGAGGCGGCCGGCACTGGCGTGCGGTTGCGCGGACGGCGGCGGCGCGCGGAGCGCCCCACGCTCATCGTTTGCGACGATCTGCAGAACGACGCGCATATCGAAAGCGCCCGAGCCCGCTCGCTGGCGAGCCGCTGGTTTCACGGCACGCTTCTCAAGGCCGGCACGCGGCGAACGAACGTCGTCAATCTGGCCACGGCCCTGCACCGCGACGCCCTGGCGATGGAACTCGGCCGCACGCCGGGCTGGACTTCGCGAACTTTCGCGGCGCTCGTTACGCCGCCGGAGCGAATGGATCTGTGGGACGAGTGGGAGCGAATTTACGCGGGGTGCGCTCAGGACGACGCCGGGTGGCTGGGGCATAGCGCAGCGTTGCCCCAGTCTGCGCCGAACCATCCTGGGCCTTCGCCTTCGGCTTCAGACCCAGCCACCCGAGCGCGAGAATTCTACGACAAGCATCGCGCGGCGATGGACGCCGGTGCGGAGTTGCTATGGCCCGAGGAAGAATCGCTTTACGACTTGATGTGCGGCCGCGCTGAGAGCGGTCGGGCCGTGTTTGAACGCGAAAAGCAGGGCATGCCGCTCAATCCCGAACTCTGCGAATGGCCCGAAGATTACTTCGCGGGCGAAGACCTCTGGTTTACGGATTGGCCGGAGCGATTGCTGGTGCGAACGCTGGCTGTCGACCCAAGCAAGGGACGCGACGCGCGGCGCGGCGATTACTCGGCGCTGGTTCGACTCGGGATCGACGCGGCAGGCCTGGTGTACGTCGAGGCCGATCTTGCGCGGCGGCCGACGCCGGAGATCGTCGCCGCGGCTTGCGACGGGCTCGAAGAGTTTCGGCCCGATGCGCTCGGCGTGGAAGCCAACCATTTCCAAGAACTGATCGGCGACGAGTTGGTGCGCGAGGCGCAGCGTCGCGGCCGGCACGATTTCGCGCCGTGGACATTGACGAACACGGCCCCGAAGCCGGTCCGCATTCGCCGACTCGGCCCGTTGCTCGCGAGGCGGCGGATTCGGTTTCTGCTCGGCTCGCCGGGCACCCGACTCTTGGTGAACCAACTTCGCGACTTCCCCTGCGGCGATCACGACGACGGACCCGACGCGCTGGAGATGGCGTATCGCTTGGCGCAGGAACTGTTGCAAGGAGCGACGACCGTTCAATAGCCCCAGGTGCATAACTGGGGCACCGCGGGCATTCACCCGCGGCTATTGGATCACACAAATAGTAAGGAGAACGAAATGTCCCACATCGATCAATTGCAGCATCGCCTTACCGAAGCGCTCGACGACCTTTACACGTGCTACGTCGATCCGCGCGAGCCGTACTTCGACGACGATACGCGGTGGCTGGCGCTTGGCGCCGCCGAGCAGCGACAAGCCGGCGCACGTTCGGCGCCGCTCGACGAGGCCGAACTCGCCGCGCTTCGGGCCGAGTGCCGCGGGCTGGCGTTGCAAAATGAATTTGCGATCAATGCCCTGGAGAATCGCGTCAGTTTCCTCGTCGGCGCAGGGCACAAATACACGGCCCGGCCGCGCAAAGGTCGCCGCGCTGAGCCGCAACTCGTGGCCGACGCCCAGGCGATCATCGACGAATTCGTCCGCGTCAATCGCTGGGCCGGTCGTCAGCAAGAGACCGCCTTACGGCTCGATCGCGACGGCGAGGTGTTTCTCCGCCTGTTCACGGGCGCCGACGGCGTAACGCGCGTCCGTTTCATCGAGCCGGGCCAAGTGTACGCGCCGGCCGCCGCGACGCAGGATCCGTCGGTGTCGTTCGGCATCGCCGTGGAGCCGGATGACGTCGAGACGGTGCTGGCCTACTATGTCGACGGCGTCGCGATTGAAGCCTCGTCGATTCAGCATCGCAAAGCGAACGTCGATGCCAACGTCAAACGCGGGCTGCCGCTCTTCACGCCCGTGCGAAAGAACTTGCGTCGAGCCGAGAAGCTGTTGCGCAACATGAGCACCGTTGCCGAAATCCAATCGGCGATCGCGCTCATTCGCAAACATCACGGGGCGACACGAACCGCCGTGCAGCAATTTGCGGCGACCTCGGGCATGCCGGCGGGCGCCGGAGGCGGGGCGACGTCGCGATCGGAGAGCGTACGACGCTACGCGCCCGGCACGATTCTCGACGCGTACGGCAATGTCGAGTACGACTTTCCCGCGGCGGCGCTCGATGCCTCAAGCTACGTCGCCGTGCTGCAAGCGGAACTGCGCGCCATTGCCGCGCGGCTCGTCATGCCGGAGTTCATGCTCAGCGCGGACGCGTCGAATGGCAATTACGCGTCGTCGCTCGTGGCCGAAAGTCCGGCGCTGCGAACCTTCGAACGGTTGCAGGCTCGGCAAATGGCCGACGACGAAGAACTCTTGCGCCGCGTACTCGAGAATGCGGCGGCGGCGGGGCGTTTGGATCGCACGGCTTTGGAGGTCGTCGAGCTGCAGATCGAGGGGCCGTCGATGAGCGTGCGCGACGGCAAACAGGAAGCGGAAACGCGGGCGATTGAGTTTGCACACGGCGTCCTTTCGGCGCAAACCTGGGCCATGCTCGCCGGCTACGACTACGAGCGGGAGCAGGCCAACATCGCGGCAGCGAAACACGCGCAAACGCCGGGAAATACGTCGGTCTAAGAAAATTCCGGCCGGCCAAAAACTTCCTTGAATTAGAACTGTCAATCAGTACACTTCGGACATGATTAACGCACCGACACAAACGACGAATCAAGCGAAAACCATCCGCCTGCGAGCGATGCTCGACGAACTGCTCAGGCAAACTTTGCAGCGCGGATTCCACGGCACGGCGGCGATCGAAATCGCCGTGCAAGACGGCACCATCCAAAACATCCGCCGGCGTGTGGAGCAGATGGAACGATAAAGCGAACTTCAATAGCCCCAGGTGGATACCTGGGGCCCGCGGGTATTCACCCGCGGTTACGGAATAAGCAGTCTGACGAAATCGGAAAGCAAATGTAAACGCACGTCTTAACAACTCACTCCTCGGGTATCCCGGAGAGCCGCTTGCGGTATCTCACAGAGCCCGTCGTTTGGCGCACCTGCGTCGAGCGACGGGCTTTTTTCGTTTGCACGTTTTTGTTGCTCACCTTTTTACGTCGTTCACCTTTGAGGGCCGAACATGGACGAAACTTTGTTGGAATTCACCGATAGCCGAGGTTTGCAACTCGGCGTCGAGCGCGAAGCGGGCGTGATCCGCGGCGTGAAAATTTTGGGGCTGGCCTCGCGCAACGGGCGCACCTACCCGGCCGCGGTACTGGAGCAAGCCCGCGGCTTGTACGAAGGGGCGAAGGTCAACGTCAACCATCCCAAGGGAAATCCGCTCGGCCCGCGCGATTATCAGGATCGCATCGGCGTGCTGCGGAACGTGCGGAGCATCGCGGAGTCGGGCCTGTTCGCCGACTTGCATTTCAATCCTCGGCACGGGCTGGCGGCGCAGCTCGAGTGGGACGCGCGGAACGCTCCGGAGAACGTCGGCCTGTCGCACAACGTGCTGGCGCGCACGGCCCGGCGCGACGAGCAAACGGTCGTCGAGGCGATCACCCGGGTCGTGAGCGTGGACCTGGTCGCCGACCCGGCCAGCACGCACGGCTTGTACGAATCGCAGCAACCGACGGAGCGACCAAGCGGCGAAGTGTCGCTCGCACAGGCCACGCTCGAAGACCTGCGCCGCGTACGGCCCGACTTGCTGGCGGTCGCGGCCGGCGACAAACCGCGCTCGCGCGATCAGCACGTCGTTGAGCAAGAGCGCGCTGCACGCCAAGGCCCGCCGGCGCCGGACGCCGCGAGCTTCGTGCGGGCGATCAAGAAGTAAATCAATCTTCAACTTTTCAGGAGCAGAACCATGAGCGATGTGATGCGTTGGCGGTACGGCGAGACGAACCCGATCGTGCTGCCGGTCGATTCGGCGACGGTGATCGAAATCGGCGATTTGGTGTATCTCGACACCGACGACGCCAAGCCGGCTTCGTCGCAAGCCGACCAGGGGAACAAGGCGGCCAATCAGGGCCTGTTCCATAACAAGTTCGCCGGGGTCGCGATGCAGCGTTCCCGCAGCGGCGATACGGATCCGATTCGCGTGGCGACGACCGGAGTGTTCGAGTTCGCGGCGGCCTCCGGAACGCGCGAAGTCGGGCAGATGCTCGGCGTCGACGAAAACGGCGGCGGGACGGCGCTGGAAGACCAGAAGCTCGACAACGTCGGCGGCGCGCACTTGGCCGTCGGCCGCTGCGCAAAGCGCGTGAACCCGGCCGATACCCGCGTGCTGGTCGACATCGTCAGCACGGTCATGTACGGCGGCGTGCAATCGGCGATTACGTCGTAG
This sequence comes from Planctomycetota bacterium, assembly GCA_017303535.1. Lineage (GTDB taxonomy): Bacteria > Planctomycetota > Planctomycetia > Pirellulales > PNKZ01 > PNKZ01. Next base: position 22,611 of record JAFLCO010000041.1, on the reverse strand, counting down.
GCCACTGCGCGGACTGACCAATGGCCAAGCACCAAATTCCAAACATGGAACAACTTCCGATGACCACTCGCGCGCAGCGCCGGTCATGGGAACTTTGAAGCTTGGGCTTTGTTTGGAATTTGGTGCTTGGTCATTGGTGTTTGAAAGCTCCCTCAACCAATCTTTTAGGACTCACAATATGATCCGTTACCGCGAACTGAAACGACGTTACGAACTCGACGGCGCCGCACGCACCGTCGACCACTTAAGCGAAGCCCTTCGCACGCGGCAGCTCCGCGCGGAAGACTTCAGCCTTCGCGACTTGGCCGAAACCCTCGTGCCCGACGGTGCCGAGTGGGTTCGCCTGCTCGATCCGCGGGCCTCCGGGGGCGTGAACCTCTTGGAAGCCGGCGACGGCGTCGATGCCACCGCGTTTCTCAACGTCGCCGGGCAGGTGATCTACTCGAAGATCCTCGAAGCCTATTCGCAGGAGGCGTTCGTCGTGTCGAAGCTCGTCGACACGATTCCCACGCGGCTCGACGGCGAAAAGCTTCCCGGCGTCACGCCGCCTGCCGACGGGGTGGCAGAAGTGCTGCCCGGGATGCCGTATCCGCACGTCGGTCTCGGCGACGACTACATCGAAACGCCGTCAACCATGAAGCACGGCCTGATCGTGCCGGTCACGCGGGAAGCGATCTTCTTCGATCGCACGAACCTGGTGCTCTCGCGAGCGGCCGAAGTGGGCGAACTGCTCGGCTTGAACAAGGAAAAACGACTGCTCGACGTCGTCGTCGGCGCGACGAACAACTACAAGTGGCGCGGCACGAGCTACAACACGTATCTCGAAAGCGGCTCGTGGACGAACGTTCGGCACGATAACGAACTGGTCGATTGGCGCAATGTCGACGCGGCCGAGCAGCTCTTCGCCGACATGCTCGACCCCAACACGGGCGAGCCGGTACTGATCAGCGCCCGCACGGCGCTGGTAATGCCGGCCTATCGGCAGGCGGCGATGCGGATTTTCCAGGCCACGGAAGTCGATCAGGTGACCGACGACGTCACGACGCGGATCGCCAATCCGCTCGCCGGCTATCGGGCCTACGAAAGCCGGCTCGCCTACCGGCGCATCATCGCCGCCGGTACGGCCGCCGACGACGCCAAGGCGTGGTGGTTCCTCGGCGATTTTAAACGGGCCTTCGCCTACATGGAGAACTGGCCGATCACCGTGACGCAATCGGCGCTCGGGAGCGAAGCCGACTTCAACAACGACGTTGTTGTTCGCTTCAAAGCCAGCGAACGCGGCGCCGCGGCCGTGCTCAACCCGCGCTACGTCGTGAAGTGCACGGCGCAGGCGGAAGAGTAGAGCGAGCTGAGAGCTTGGAGACGGGAGCTTGGAGCCCAAGTGCTTCGCTCCCGTCTCCTACCTCGGCAGTCGCGCGACCTATGTCTTTGCTCCTAGCTCCATGCTCCTAGCTCCAGGCTTCCCTATGAACGACGCAACCATCCTCCACAATATCCGCACTCAAACGCTCGCGCTCCTGGCCGAAGTCACCTCGCAGCCGAAGCCGAGCTACACGCTCGACGGGCAGAGCGTCTCTTGGGAAAGCTACCTCGCGCAGCTTCGAGCCACGCTCGATTGGTGCGATGCGAAGCTGGCCGGCGGTGAGCCGTTTGAAATCTCCACGCAAGCGAGGACCTAACGATGACGCTCACGTTCGATCCGGCCGGCGATTTCGGCACGTTCGACCTGCGACAGAACTTGCTCGTACGCAATCCGCGGGAGGCGGCGAGTCGCACGGTGTCGGCGGTGCGGCGCAGTGCGACACGCGGCGATGCCCACGCCTCCCAGGGTCGGCTGTTGTCGGAGTTGACGGTGTTTCACATCGCTGCCGGCGACGACATGCCCGAGCCCGAGATCGGTGCAACGTTCACCGAAGCCGACGGCGCGGCTTGGACCGTGGTCGAGCTGCGCCGCGAGGCCGGCGGAGCGCGGTGGCGCTGTCTTTGTCGGAGGCGCACCGTTGTCGCGGAGATCGGTGAGTTCGCGACGATCTATCGTGCCGTGTGGCAACAAAACGAGGCCGGAGTGCCGGTCGCTCAATGGATCGAGCTGCGCCGCGTGCCGGCCGTACGGGTGCAGCCGATCGACGATGCCGTCGCGCGGCAGGCCGACGCCCTGTCGCAATCGAGCGACTCGGCGCGCCGCCGCGCGACGCATCGGGCCTTCTTCGTCGAACGATTCGACATCGACGACAACTGCCGCCTCCGCGCGGGAGATCAAGCGTACGACGTCGTCGGCCTCGACGAGCAAGGTCTCGTCGAGTCGGGGCTCACAGTACTGTTGGAACTCGTCGCCGGAGGATGGTCCCCATGAGCCTGGAACATACGCTCCGCGAAATGTGGTCGGCCGACCCGACGTTGCCCGGGCTGTTGACGGTGGACCGCGTGTTCACCGGCTGCGCCCCGCCGCAAACCGCCGCGCCGCTCGTGGTGCTCGAGCGCCGCGCGGGCCGAGTCATCCGCAATACGTCGCATGGCCGCGTCGAGCAGATCGAGCTGATCTGGAAGATTCGCACGGCGACTTACGACGAAGCCGCCTCGCTGGCCCAAGCGCTGGCCGATTGCTTCGACCGGCAATCGTTCGCGTGTGACGAAGGAAACGTCGCTCTGCTGCGGCAACGAGACAACTCGCGCACGCTGCCGCGGCCGGATCGTCCGCAGTTCGATGTGACATACGAAGCCATGCTGATTCGCTCTGTCACCGAATGACCAAGCACCAAATTCCAAACAAGCACAAAGCCTCAATGATCAAAAACACGTTGCGCCGGTCATTGGAAATTCGAATTTGGAATCTATTTGTTCATTGGTACTTGGTCATTGGTCATTCGCTTTCCGAACACTTCCCCCACGAACACACGTTGATCCGAGGTATCCATGTCCGAATCCCTCTCCGTCGATCTCAAAGCATCGCTGGCCTGGCTCTTTCAAGACACCTCGCAACTCTCGACCGTCGCCGACGTGGCGCGGCTCGACTACTCGAACGTGCTCGGTGGAGCGCCGGCCAATCCGGCGGTCGATCTCCTTTGGCACGCCGAGCGCACCGTGGAGGCCGAAGACGTCGACGATCTCGTTTTGTCGGCGCTGCCGAAGTCGCTGTTTGGGCAATCGTTGTCGTTTCATTTCGCAAGCGTGCGGGCTTTACTACTCGTGAACCTGTCGACGACGGCGGGGCACGACTTGGTTGTCGGCGGGGCGCCGGCCGCGCCGTGGGAAGCTCCCTTCGGCGACGCAGGGGACAGTCTTCGCCTGCCGGCCGATTCATGCCTTTTGCTCGTCGCCAAGAAAGAAGGCTGGACCGTCGATGACGGCACGTCAGACGTGCTGCGCATCGAGAACCCCGGCGACCAACCGGTGACGTACCGCGTGGCGATCGTCGGCGTCGCGGCGTAGACACGGACTTGTCTTAGCCCCGGGCGAGTCGCCCGGGGCAGCGCCGAACGATTCAACGTTTTCATTGATAGAAAGTCGTTTCCCCCGGCGACTCGCCGGGGGCTAAGACTTCGGAGATTGTTCCATGTTCAGCGGCAAAGACGGTCGGGTGCTTGTCGATTCCGTACCGATCGCCGACGTCGTGCGGTGGACGTTGCGGACGTCGGCCCGCAGCGTGAGTTACGCGAGTAACGCGACGGGGAGCGCGCGACGAACAGTGCCCGGCAACGTAACGGCTGCCGGTTCAATCGTGTTTCATCTCTCGGCCGACGCGGCGCCATTGGCAGCCGGCGACGTCGTCGAACTCCGGCTCTATCTCGACGCAGAGCGATTCTACGAAGTGCCGGCCGTGATCGAGGCCGTCGAACTCGAGACGGACGTCGACACCGGTGCGCTAGTCGGCGGCACGGCCCAATTCGCGGCCGACGGCCCTTGGACCGCGCCGACCTTCAGCTAACGGAGCACGCACGATGAGCATCACTTTTGAAGAACTTGCCGGGTCGCCGCGGCTTTCGGCTTCGCAAGCCGGCGTCACAGCCGTCCGAAGCTTTCGTGTCGCTTGGAACGATTGGCAAGCGTTCGCGCGGCAGTTGCTGGGCATTGCGCAAACGATCGGCGGCGTGCCGTACTTGGCCGGCGTGCCGAGCTTTCCCGGCTTCGAGAACTTGCTCGTCACGCAATTGGCGGTCGAGCCCTTTGATCCGGAGTCGCCCGACGCACAACCCGACCTGCTCTGGGACCGAGCGACGAACACGTATCGCGGCGGCGCGCGAGTCACGGCAACGTACGAAGCGATCGACGTGCGCTACGAGCGGCTGCGACCGGACTTGCCGCCGGTGCCGGAGTCGACCTACCTGATCTATCGCGGAGACATGGGGGCGGAAACGGTGCGGACGCCGGGACGGGTGTGGCGCTGGGCGATCGACGACTCGCCGCCGGTCGCCGACGACGTGAGCCCGGGCCTGTTGCTGCCGACGGGTAACGTGCAACTCACGTGGCTCCGCGTGCCGACGCCGCCGTGGACGGCTCAACGTGCGCTCCGCGGAAAGGTCAATGCGACGACATTCCTCGGCGCGCCGCCGGGGACGCTGTTGTTTCTCGGCGCGCGGGCCGTGCGCGAGTTTCAATTGCTCGATGCCGATGCGCTGTGGCGCATCGACTATCACTTCGCCGAACAGACAAAGCCGCTGGCGGGCGGCGGCTACGGCGGCTGGAACCATTTTTATCGCGAGACGGCAGACGCCGGCGAGCACTGGCTCGAAATCGCCGACGCCGACGGCAATCCGCCGTATGCAGGCGGCGATTTTCAGACGTTGTTTGAGTTTGAGTAGGCGACATAGGGTGCCACTCGCGGCTTGTCCACCAGTGCGACCGGGGACGACGCACTTGGGCACTGGTGGACAAGCCACCAGTGGCACCCGTCTGAAACGTTAACAGAGCACATTCGACATGGAACCCACCCTTCGCAAACTCGCGCCCGGCGCACACGTTTCGGCGGCCGATTACAACGCGCTCGTAGAAGCGTTGGAACGAACTCGACTTGCCGGCGCTCAGGCCGGCCTTGAAGTGCATCGTTCGGCGCTGGGCACCGTGTTGTCGCCCGCGGCCGGCGCGAAGCTGGAACTCTTGGAACTGACGGAAGCCCTCGAGGCGCACGAGCGCGACACGGAGGGGAAACGCCTGCTCTACAAGAGCGGCGTCGACGTCGAAGAGCCGGAAGACAAATGGATCGATGCCGACGGCGGACCGCGACGGCTGGCCGATGCACAAGGCGCGGCCTATTTGCCGGGCGAACGTCGGCTTTGTTTCTTTCACCCGGCGGCGGGCCGATTCGTGCCGGTCGACACGTATCAATGGCATCTGGGCGTGCTCGACGAACCACTCCCGGCGGGCGCCAGCGCGACGGTGAGTCTCTGGCAATTGCACGACGCGGGGATCAGCGACGCCGGGCTCGACGTCACGGCCTACGATTGGCTGCTCGACGAGGGGCAACAACTGCCGGAAGGGACGCGCGTCGTCGTGCAACTCTTGGCCCACTCGCGAAAGTGGATCGTCACTCAAGCCGGCGGCTGCCCGGTGGATACGGAGGAATAGGGCTGTGGCATTTCCGTTTTCACTACGTTGCGATTGCTGCGACCGTTGTCGCCCCTGCCCTTGTGCGACGGGCACGGCACCGACCTCGTTGCAGGCCGTGTTCGACGACTGGGGCGCGCATCCGGCGGGCTATTGCGCTTCGTGCGACGACGTGAACGGTACATTCGAATTGCCGGCCGTGATTGAGTTTACGCCGCAGGCGCCGCTCGGCGACACCTACGACTTTCTCGCGGCCCATCCGCCGTGTGAAACTTCCGGCGGAGTTGCCGGCGACGGCTGCCTATACGAGGCGGTGTGGGAACTCCCCTGCTTGCCGCAGGCCTGCCTAACCTGCTCGGCCGGCTGCGGCGCGAGCTGCACGGCGGACGCGGATTGCGAACAGGCGGCGTGCGGCGAATGGTGGTCGTGCGGGCCGACGGGTCCGCTGTGCGCCGGTTACGGCGGGCCGTGCGTGGTCGAGTGCGAGCAAGAAACGGTCTGCGTCTTCGATGAAGAGACGGATCCGGAGCATGAATTCGGCGTCTGTGCCGGCGTCGGCGATTGCACGTCGCTCGCCGCGCCGGAGAGTTGCGAGCCGATCACGCTGCGGCTGCGGGCCATGCTGTACGTCGATGAAGATCGCCGGCCCGTGCTGAGCGTGCAGGTGATCCTGACTTGCCGCACGTCGACCGGCGAAGGGACGGCCGTGCAGCTTGGCGGCACGCATCGCTTTGCGGAAGGACCGTTCGATTGCGCGGCGATCGACGTCGAAGTGCCGCTCGCGACGCCGCCGGACTACGTGCAGCCGCTGGTACCGGCCTGCGCGCCGCCGACGAGCGTGCGGATCGTGAACCTGTAGTGCGTTTAATTTCACCACGGAGGCACGGAGAGCACGTAGGGGGAGAAGAATTGCAAATTGGTAATTGCAAAATGCAAATTGCAAATTGAAGGTGACGACGCCGAAACTCGCTTGCGCCCATTTTGCAATTTGCAATTACCAATTTGCAGTTTGCAATTCGACTCCCCCTACGTGTTCTTCGCGCCTGCGTGGTGCCCCTTCCTTTGAACCAAGGGAGCGTTCCATGCTCTGCGATTTTCGACCGACCGAGGAAACCAATGCCCGCGGATTGCCGAAGCTGCGCTGCGCGCGGGCCGGGTGCTCGAACGTCTGCTTCACGCGACACGAACCACGGAAGATTCGGTTCGCCTGTAAGCATCCGACGCTCGTAGCGCTCGGCGAAGCGACGGCTGCGGCGATCAAAGTCGCGACGCTCGGCTTAGTGCGAGAAAAGCCGGGCTGCGGCTGCGCGCAACGACGCCGGCTGCTCAACGAGCGGTTCACCGTGGCCGTGCCGAATTGGCTCTATCGCGCGTGGCACAGATTCTTTTGAACGACAGAGGTACAAAGAACAATCGGATTGCAAAATGGGCGCAAGCGAGCTTCGGCGTCGTCACCTTCAATTTGCAATTTGCAATTACTAATTTGCAATGCCTTTCCCCTCCGTGTTCTCCGTGCCTCCGTGGTGAATTACACCCACCTGAACTACAACACGGCCGACGAGTAAAGCCGGTCGACCGTCTGCGCCAGCGCGGCGCCGTGTTCCGTTTCGAGCAGCACCGCGACCTTAAGCGCCAGCGCGCGGCGGTCGTTGATGGCCTGCGCGCACGCGAGCGTTCCTTCGGCCGAGAGCGGACCGCCGACGCCGAAGCGGCTGTAGAGATCGTCGTAGTCGGCCGGGCTCCAATCTTTAAACAGTTGCGGATGGTCCGCCGCGACCTCGGCCACCACCGGATTGGTGCGGCGATCGAAACCACGGACATCGCCGCGGAGACCGTCGGCCAACAGTTCGCAAACGTCAACGTGCAGTGCCGCGGACAAGGCGTCGAGCGTCGTCAAGCTCGGCCGGGTGATTTCGCCGCGAACCAGCGCGCGGACGATCGCTTCATCGATCCCGGCCTGTGCGGCGAGTACGGCCGGCGTCATGCGCCGCTCGCGCAAGATCGCCGCCAAATTGCGACTGAGCCGATCGCGGGACGCCGGAAAGTAAGGTTCGTTACGGGAGAAACGCTGGGTAACGCTCGCCATTTTTTTGCCCTCGCTGGAATAGTGTACATTAGTTTACTATTCTTCGCGACGCGGGCAAGGGGCGTGCGACTTGCGCTACTTCGCGCTCCAGGGGTTCGTCCAGTCGCCCCAGCGTTTGAGATATTCGCCGTAGACCGGACGTTCGGGGATGCGCTTGGTGAGCCAAGTTTTCGTTTCGGCGACGATCCCTTGCTCCTCGTCGAGCGTGAGTTGGCCGACGATCACACGCGACCGCAGGAATACGAAGTACGTGTCGAGCACGTCGCAGCGGCAGTAGTCGTTGATCTCTTGAAACTTGCCGGCTTCGTACAGGTCTTGCACCATGTCGCCTTGTACGTCCATCTTGCCGGGCTTGCCGAGCAGGTTCGACGCCAGATTCAGCCCGCCGGTGAAGCGGGCCGTGCCGAAATTGGTGAGCAGTTCCTGCAGGTCGATGTGCGCGTCGATGTTAAAGCGATTACGGGGCTGGTCGAAACTTTTGGCCTGCAGCGCGAACCAAGTGGGGATCGGCAGACCGAAACGAAACGCGGCCAGTTCCATCAGCGGAACATCGAACGTGCGGCCGTTGAAGCTGACGAGCGTCGGTCGGCCGTATTTTTCCCAGCCGCGCCAAAAGTGCTCCGTCAAAACGTGCGGCCGGAACTGCGGCTCGTCGAGCGTCACCAAGTCGATCAACCGATAGTCGGCCGCTACCTTCGCGACGGCGACCGACACCGGCAACTGAAACGTGTATGGGATGAAGTCGCTATCGAACTTCTCCATGAGTTCCGCACGGTACCGATCGACGGCGGCCTTCGGCGCGAGGCCCTCACCCGGATAGCGAAGCTTGGAAACGAGCGCTCCATCGGCGGCGCTTTCGGTGTCGAAGACGAGATAACGAACACTGGGGGGCATGGTGCGATCCTGCGGAAGGCGAGAAGATGCGGGCAATCTACCAAAAGGAGCGGGAATCGGCGATCATGGACTCGCTTAGCCGGAAAACCTTATTGCACCACGGAGGCACGGAGAGCACGGAGAAGTCAAGAATTGCAAATTGGTAATTGCAAAATTCAAATTGCAAATTGGAGGAGACAACGCCGAATCTCGCTTGCGCCCATTTTGCAATTTGCAATGACCGATTTGCATTTTGCAATCTGACTCCCCTCCGTGTTCTCCGTGCCTCCGTGGCGAAAAAGAATCTTGATATGAATCTCGAACGATTGCTCGAACGTTTTTGTCGCTATGTGCGCGTCGATACCACGGCCGTGCCGAATGCCGGGCGCTACCCGAGTTCGGCTGGGCAGTTGGAGTTGGGAGAACTCATCGCCGACGAATTAGAGGAACTGGGCCTCGAAGACGTCGAACAAGATGCACATGGCCTCGTTTGGGCGACGCTGCCGAGCAATGCGCGGCACCCGATCGACGCGATTGCGCTCTGCGCGCACTTCGACACCTCGCCGGAAACCACGGGCAAGAACGTGAAGCCCGTCGTGTGGCGGCGTTACGAAGGGGGCGACCTCACGCTGCCGGGTGACAAAACGAAGGTGCTCCGCGTCGCCGATAATCCGAATTTGAAAGAGTACGTCGGCCGCACGATCGTCACGACCGACGGAACGACGCTGCTGGGCGCCGACGACAAAGCCGGGCTGGCCGTGATCATCGAGGCGGTCGCCTACCTCACCGAGCATCCCGAATTGTCGCACGGGCCGATTCGCTTGTGCTTCACGTGCGATGAAGAGATCGGCCATGGAGTCGATCATCTCGACCCGAAGAAGCTCGCCGCCGTGTGTTGCTACACGCTCGACGGCGGCGGGCACGACATGATCGACGTCGAAACGTTCTCGGCCGATCTGGCGGTCGTCACGGTTCACGGCGTGAACATTCATCCGTCGATCGGCAAAGGGCGGATGACGAACGCCCTGCGCGCGACGGCCCGCTTTTTGGAATTGCTGCCGAAGGAAATGTCGCCGGAAACAACCGACGGACGCGACGGGTTCCTGCACCCTTATCACATGGAGGGAGGCGTCGCCGAAGTGCGGATGAACGTGCTGTTGCGCGATTTCGATGATGCGAAGTTATTTGAGCAGCAGCAGCTGCTGCATCGTATCGCGGCCCAAGTGGAGCAGGAGTATCCCAAGGCCCAAGTCGACGTGCAGGTCGCTCCCCAGTATCGCAACATGGCCGCCGGCCTGGCGAAGGAACCGCGGGCCGTGGCCTACGCGGAACAGGCCCATCGCAACCTGGGGCGCATCCCTGAGAAGACGATCATCCGCGGCGGCACCGACGGTTCGCGACTCACCGAACTCGGCGTGCCCACGCCGAACCTTTCGACCGGCGAACAGAATCCTCACTCACCGCTGGAATGGTGCTGCCTGGAAGATCTCGGGGCGGCGGCGGAAGTGCTGGTGGAACTGGCGCAAGTGTGGGCGCGACGAGGAAAATAAGTGCGGCGGAGCGGCCGCAAACGCCAATGACCAAACACCAAATTCCAAACAAACACAAAGGACCGAATGACTGAATCGCGCTGCGACGGTCATTGAGATTTTGGAGTTTGTTCATTGTTTGGAATTTGGTGTTTGGTCATTGGTCATTTTCCATGTCACGCCGGCATTGCCTGCGGCTGCAAACTCGTCGCAGCCATTTTGTCCGCCGGCAAAAGGTGAACTTCTCTAGCGTCGCAGGCCGAATAAGTCGGATAGCCGGCATGCGCTGCGCCGTCGCGAAGTCTCAGGGATCGAACTCCCGCGGCCTTTCGCGTGTCGCTTTCGCGAGCCGTTTCACCTTCGTTCCCGCACGACAGGTAGAGCCTTGTCTCAGCTTTCGATCGTGATTCCGGCGCTTGACGCGTTGGAACTGCTAGAAGGAACGCTCGTCTCGGTGCTGCAAAATCGGCCCGACGATTGTGAGCTCGTCGTCGTTTTGAATCGCGCGTACGACGACCCTTACGAACTGAAAGACGAAGTGCGCTTCGTGGTGCTGCCGCAAGCGCAGACCGTCGGCGCGGCGCTGCGCAGTGCGCTGCCGCTATGTCGCGCGCCGATCGTGCACGTACTGGCGCCGGGCGTGGAAGTGGAAGAAGGTTGGGTCGACGCCGTTCTGCCGCACTTCTACGACAATCGCGTGGCCGCCGTCGCGCCGCTGGTGCTCCGCTCGCGCGACGAGGAAGTCGTCTGCTCCTGCGGACTCGAATACGGGGCCGGCGGGGTGCGAAGACGACGCGGCTGCGGTACGGCCTTACAGCAACTCCGCAGCGGCGGCGACGTGCTCGGGCCGACGCTGTTCGCGGGGTTTTATCGGGCCGACGTGTTGCGCGCGCTTCCCGCGCCGTTCGACGATCGCGTGACGGCGGAACTTCTCGACGTCGATCTCGCACTGCAGATCCGCGCGGCCGGCTATCGGGCCGTGGTCGAACCGAGTTCGTTCACCTATCGCGCGGCGGCCGTGTTGCCGACGGCGACGCCATTCGTCGAAGCGCGGGGAGCGGAACGATTGTTCTGGCGCAACGCGCCGGCCGTCGGTTGGCTGCGCTCGTTGGCTCTGCACTTGCCTGCAGTACTCGGTGGCGCGCTCAAGCACCGCTCCTTCGGTGCGGTGACCTCGAGCGTGCTGGGCCGGCTCGCCGGTTGCTTGGAAATCTTCGGCTACCGCCGGCATCACAAAGCGCTCGCGGCGCTCGGCACGCCGGGCCTCGCCTACACGACGACTTCGACCGGGGACCACATCCGCGTCGATGCCGCCCACCCGCGCTCGCCGACCATCGCGAAACCGTCGCGAGCGGACGCGAAGAACTAGCGGCGAACGCCGCGAAAAACGGGGTCGTCGCCCGTTTGTTTGACCCTCGGTTTTCGCACCGATACCATGACGCATAGAGGGAGCATCGAGAGTCGCCGCTAGAGCGAGAACGTCGCCATGCACGTACGACGCGGCCGGCAAGAGGTCGAGGTCTTCGCACCGGCGAAGTTGAACCTGTTTCTGGAAGTGCTCGGCAAGCGGCCGGACGGTTTCCACGAGATCGAAACCGTGATGACCCGCGTGTCGCTCTATGACACGCTTTCCTTGGCTCCTGACGCGAGCGGGCACATCACGCTTGCCAACGATTTGAACGTCGCGGCGTGGCCGGCGGCCGGAAGTGCTGCCTCAGCCGAAAAGCAACTGCCCGACGGTCCGCGGAACATCGTCGTGCGGGCACTCGAAGCGCTGCGGCAAGCGGCGGGCGTCGAGCACGGCGCACGCGTGCGGTTGACGAAGCGGATTCCGTTGGCCGCCGGCATGGCGGGAGGCTCGACTGATGCCGCCGCGGCGTTGGCCGCCGCCAACGTCGCTTGGGAACTTCATTGGCCTGCCGCAAGACTCGCCGAAATCGCTGCGACGCTCGGCAGCGACATACCTTACTTCTTCACGCCCGGCGCGGCGCTCTGCACCGGTCGCGGGGAAAAGGTCGAACCGACGGCGTCGGGCACGGTCTTACACTTTGCAGTCATCGCGCCTCCTGAAGGTTTATCGACCGCCGCGGTATACAAAGCTTGCCGGCCGGCCGCGGAGCCGCGGAGCGCCGTCGATCTGATTTCCGCGTGGCGCCGCGGGCACATTGCCGACGTCGGTCGATTGTTGTTCAACCGTTTGCAGGAAGCCGCGGAAGCGATTTCCGCTACGATCAGGAGGCTGGCGCGGGAGTTGCAGAATTTAGACTGCTTGGGTCACCAAATGAGCGGGAGCGGCACCAGCTACTTCGCCCTTTGTCGATCGGCGGCACACGCTCGGCATACGGCGGCGGTTTTGCAGGCCCGAGGTTGGGGACGCACGCTGGCACTGGCATCGACGGTCGCTTGATCGGTCGATGCGGATGATGAGGGATCGATTCGCTTGTTCGCGGCGCGCGTAACAACCGCGCGGCGAACGGCGCTACGGAGAGAGAGCAGCTATGGAAATCACCGAGGTTCGCATCAAGTTGATGGAAGATTCGGGCGAGCGCCTGCAGGCGTTCTGCTCGATTACGTTCGACCATTGCTTTGTGATTCGCGACTTGAAGATCATCGGCGGCGCCAACGGTTCGTTCGTCGCCATGCCGAGCCGGCGATTGACGGCTCACTGCCATCAGTGCGGCTCAAAAAACCACCTGAAGGCCGGCTACTGCAACCAGTGCGGCGCGCGTTTGCGGCAAGATAACATTCGCGAAGACGATGGACGCGCGAAGCTCTACGCCGACATCGCACACCCGATCAATCAGGCTTGTCGCGACATGATCCAACAAAAGGTCATCGAGGCGTATCAGTTGGAGCAAGAGCGTGCCAAGCTGCCGGGCTACGTCTCCAGTTACGACGACTTCGACGATGACATCGCGCCGCCGCCGCGCCGAAAGCATCACGGCGAGCATGGTCACGGTCGAACAGAATCGCACATTCGCAAGACGCCGCCGGTCGCGCCGCCGCATTCGCCGCCGCCGTCCGCCGCGCAAACTCCTCCGGCTTCAATTCCCGCGCCTTCGTCAGCCGAATCGCGCAAGGAAGAAGTGCCCCCCTCCGATGTTCCTCCGCCGCACGTCGGGCCGCCGGGGCATACGTCGATGCACAAAGGGAGCGACGCTCAGAAGCGCGGCTTCGGCGAGGGGATTCTCTGAGTTTGTGAGGACAATCTCCGGGTTTTTGCCGTCGCATCCGGCATATTCGCGACGCTTTGTGAGGTCGCTGCGCCGTTTCCCGCTCGCGCACTTGGCGACCCTGCCGGCGGCAGACTAGCATGGCAGGTCTGATTACTCGGGAGTAATCACTCCCGAGGCATTGTTCGACCACCATGACGCCGCAACTTGCCGCGCCGCCCGCCCGACCGCCGATGCTCGAAGCGTTCACTAGTAAGACGATGGAAGCCGTATCCAGGGCTTTGCTCGTCGGCTTTGCGCGCTTCATCTCGGGCGCGAGCGTGCGCTATATCAACTGCCAGCCCGACACCAACCAGCGGATCTATTTCGCCAACCACACGAGCCACTTAGACGCGCTGGTGATTTGGTCGCTGCTGCCGGCCGATATTCGCATCCTCACCCGCCCCGTGGCGGCCCGCGATTATTGGGAACGAGGTCGCCTGCGGCCGTACCTGGCCAAACACGTGTTCGGCGCGATGCTGATCGACCGGCAAAACATCAAAGTGCATCAAAGCCCCGTGGATATGATGCTGCGCGAAATGGGAGACCGGTATTCGATCATCGTGTTTCCTGAAGGGCACCGAAATACCGAGTCGGACATCGACGAGTTCAAAAGCGGCCTGTATTACTTGGCGAAAAAGCGGCCGGACCTAGAACTGGTGCCGGTACATATTGATAATCTCAACCGCGTGCTGCCGCGCGGCGAATTCTTGCCGGTGCCGCTCTTGAGCTGCGTAACGTTCGGCCCGCCGATTTGGCTCGAAGCCGGCGAACCGAAGGCGCAGTTCCTGGTGCGCGCGAGAGAATGCGTGAGACGATTGAAGGATGTTTAGATGGGAACGTCCGAGAAGCGCGGAGACAAGCTCCGCGGCGAAATGACGGAGACGCCATGTTCGCGACGACAAACAACCGACTACTGACGACTGACAACTGACGTCTGCTCAATGGGTTCGTTCGACTTATCGACGTTCTGGGTCTTCACGACGTTGCTGCTCGTGCTTACGGCGGCGACCGTCGTCGGGCAGATGCTGCGCCGACAGACCGAGATCGGCGTCAATCCGGCGGTCGTCGAGCAGTTCAACATGCGCGTCCGCAGTTGGTGGATGCTCACCGCGATGCTCGCCTTCGGCTTTCTGCTGGGGCCGGCCGTGACCGTGGCGCTGTTCGGCGCATTGTCATTCTGGGCATTGCGCGAATTTATCACGCTCACCCCTACGCGCATCGCCGACCATCGCACGCTGTTCTGGGTCTTCTTCGTCTTCACCCCTTTGCAGTTTTATCTCGTCGCGGCGCGGCAATATGAGATCTACAGCATTCTGATTCCGGTCTACGCGTTTCTGTTTATCCCCGCGCGCATCGCACTGGCCGGCGACTTCAAACGCTATTTGGAACGCTGCACGACGATCCAAACCGGGCTGATGATCTGCGTTTACTGCTTGAGCTACGCCCCGGCGCTGCAGAGCATCGCGCTGCCGAGCCCGTTGCCGGCGCGGCTCTTGCTGTTTTTCTTCATCATCGTGGCGCTGAGCGACGCCTTTCACTATGTTTGCGAAAAGCTGCTGGGCAAACATCTGATCGCCCCGGCCATCAGCCAGAACAAGACCTGGGAAGGTTTCCTGGGCGGCCTCGGCTGCGCGAGTCTGGCGGGCATGGCTCTCTACTGGGCGAGCCCTTTCCAAGCGCCGCAAGCCGCGATGATGGCGGCGCTGATTTCCGCGATGGGCTACTGCGGCGGGCTGACGATGTCGGCCATCAAGCGCGACCGCGGCGTGCAAGACTACGGCACGCTCCTAGTCGGCCACAGCGGAGTGCTCGACCGCATCGACTCGATCTGCTTCGCGGCGCCGGTTTTCTATCACGCGACGAAGTATTTGGTGAATCAAGGGCTTGTATGAGCTGGGAGCTTGGAGCTAGGAGCTGGGAGACTTTGTTTCGTGGCGCGAGACTTTCGAAAGATTAAGGCCTGGGAACATGCTTATCAGCTTGCCTTAGCCATCTATCGGAACACGCAGACGTTTCCGAAAGAGGAGCAGTACGGGCTTACGTCGCAACTGCGCCGCGCGGCGACGAGCGTTCCCGCCAACATCGCCGAAGAAGCGGCAAGAACTTCTGAGGCCGATTATCTTCGATTCTTAGAAATCGCACTCGGTTCGCTGCGCGAATGCGAATGCTTCCTGATGCTCGCAAAAGACCTCGGCTACCTGAACCTTGAGGCCCTTAATTCGCTCGAAGCTCGCTCGGATGAAACGGCGCGAACGCTCACGGGCCTAATCGCAGCCATCCGCACGGGCCGCTGAGCCGAGGTCTTGTCTGAAAGCTCCCGGCTCTTGGCTCCAAGCTCCCAGCTCATCGCACCATCGGCGCCGACGAGTACCCGACGACCGGCGCTTCCGCAGGTTTCGACCATTCGAGAATGATCTGGCCGGGGGTTTGCGGCGGTTGCGGGCGGCTGCTCGACGTTTGAATAGCGCCCGTCGCGGCGTCTTTGTGGATGCCGCTGGAGAGGGCCGAATGAACGGTGCCGGCCTCGCCTGCGGCCGTGGAGTTCTGCGCGGCTGCGGCGAACGGATCGAGCGGCGGAGCACCGTTGTTCGGAGCCGGCGATTGCGGCGCGACGCCCGCTTGCGGCATTTCGACCGGAACCAACGTCCCGGCGCTCACTGCGCCGTTCGGGTCGGCATGGTGGACTAGGTTCGGCGTCGGTCGCGAACGTTTACGTCCGTCGGCGGCGGTCGTCCATTGGAAGAGCGGCGGTTGCGCCGCGGTATCGTTGGCCGCCACCGCATTGAGCGGCGGCGACGGCAAGTTCGGCGCGGCCGGAGCTTGCGTCGTCATACCCATTGCCGCAGGTCCGGAATTTGGCAGCGGCGATTCGCCCGAGACAAGCTGAATCGGTTGCTGTCCGGCAGGCGTCGGCGCGTCGAGCGGTCGGCTGCCGTTGCGGACCCAATCGAGCCACACGTTTTGAAGCTGCGCCAAGTCGCCGAAGCCGTAATACTTCTTCACCGCGCCGGTCCAATTTTCGTCTTCGAGACCGAAGGCGATGAACTCCAAAAACTTCGCCTTGCCCCCCTGCCCGATGAAGAACCCGGCCAGGGAATGGCCTTGGGCATAAAGCGGAAGGACGTCGGCCGGATACTCCTTCATCGCGAACATCGCGCTGAACGGGATGCCGCGGCCCGTCTTGAGGAATTGAATCAGCATCTGGTGCTGCTTCGTGCGTTCGCTGGTGTGTTCGACCGTGGTGCAAGCCCCTTCGTCGGCCCAGCGCGGGACCGGTTGCCGGAAGTGGCTGGCGAAGATCGTGTGCGTCACTTCGTGCGGGAGCACGCTGTCGAGCAGGCGCTCGTACGAGCCCTGAATGTTCATGGTCCAGCCGAAGACTTCGCCCCGATCGAAGACGAAGCTCGTCGCGCCGCCGGCTCCGAGATTGCGGCCGACTTGCGCCGTGATCGGACACGGCCGGCTCCACGGCGGCAGCGGTTTGCCGAGCCATTCGACCGCGAGATCCTCGCGATAGCGCTCGGCGGCGTCGCCGATCCCCTTGGCCATGTCGGCCGTCGGAGCGTTGACGATAAAATTCTGAGTGCGGTAACTCGCCCCGAGCAACAAAGGGAGCGCTGCCACGAGGGCGGCGCTCAGCTTACGAGCTTCCATGCTCTTCTCTCCGCAGTGCGATTTCGTTTCGACGACGCGTGAAGAATTCCGTTCTTACGCGCACGCCCGACCGGCGTTCGGTCGCCTTCCGCTTGCTCGCTCCGCGCCGACTTGGGGGCCACGCACAGGCCGCGCGGAGTGAGAATCGTCGGTCGACCACGCCTTGTTGAGTCGTACGAAGATTCCCGGCAAGTTGTTCGCAACTTTGCGACGCGAGGTCGCAGGCTGCGAGACTTGCAAAAATACTCGACGACCGCGGATCAACCTAGAGCGGTTTGAAGGAAAGACCTGAGGCAACGGCGGGAGCCATGCGTAGGGCGGGACTTCGGAAAAGCCTGCCGCAATTGCCGGCAGACAAGCGGTTCATTCTTAATCAATGAGCGCCTTCCGCCACGAATCTGCGCAGCAATTATGGCTTTCCGCTTGTGCCGTAGCTCGCCAGCAGCGCAAGCAGCCCCTCATTGGCGCGGGGAAATTCAAAGTTTGCCAGTTCGTCGGGCCGCACCCAGCGGTAGCCGGCGGGCGTCGGAGCTTCCTCGTCCGCCGTAATTTCCGCGAGCGTGCAAGCGAAGAAGTGCAAATGTACTTTGTCGTGGTCGTACTGTTGTATTACTTCAGGATATTTCTGCCCGACGATCACGGCGAGGCCCGTCTCTTCGAGACATTCGCGCCGCGCGGCCTCGGCGGGAGTTTCGTCTACCTCGACCTTCCCGCCGGGAAACTCCCACAACCCGGCCAGCGGCACACCTTCGGGCCGACGGCCGATAAGGAACTTTCCCAGATGCTTGACCACGGCGACGGCGATGGGCTTGGGCATGATCTCAACCCTTCGACTGGGCAGGCGGATCGGACGATACGATGAAGTCGTGCTCTGCGAGTGCTCCTTCGCTCCAAAAGCAGTAATGGATGCGAGGATCGTCGATGAGGTGCCGGATATCCTTCCTAAAACCGCTTTGAACGTTACTCATCACTTCAGATACGATCTCAATAGGAAACATGACAAGGTGGATGACTTTATCATCGACAATGCTACAGACATGTGCGAAGAGCGGCTTGAGTTGAAAACGCGCGGCGAACGACTCTAGCTTTTCAATGTCGCCCGGCGCGATGAGCACACCGCGGCTCTCAACTGACCCTGCTCGATACAGCCGCGACTTCACCGAAATCGCGAATCGCTTTCCCGCTCGCTCCGCGATTAAGTCGGCACCGACATGGTCGACCGTTGCGACCTCGTAACCGGCCCGAATGAGGCTATAGATCACGAGCCCTTCGCCGAAGTTGCCGATGTGTTTTGCGGATCTGGAAAGAGATTGCCAATCATTTGTTGGGGCGTCACTCACGGCTACAAATTCCTTGGCAATGCCGCGGTACGCGGCTTGGGAACCCGCAGGGTTCCTAGAGATTAGCCGGTGGTCGGCGCAACCGCACCACCGGAAACTTTGCCCCTTGATATTTTCGCACCCCGGCAGGGGTGATAGATAGTCGAATCACACGCAATGCCTTCTGGCATCCCTTCGGGATGCAGATGAACCTCTATGAATCGCTTCCGGTGGTGTCGGCGTGCAGGCCTTGACCGCCCGCAAATTTCTCGGAACCCTGCCGGGTTCCTTCAATGCGAGCGTTGACTTCTTCGAGAGTGACCACTCGCCTCATCTTCATGTCGGCAATTCCCTGCTGAATTGATCTCCGGTCGTCATCAGCATCATTGGGAACAATCACCACAGTGGCTTCCAATTCGACACTCTTCTCAGCAGCACGAGTTCCACAGCCGTACGACCGGTTCGTGCTTTTGGCGTTCATAAGCCAGGATGCTGACGGACGTCGTGTCGAGGTGGAACGCCGCGCCCGCGTAAGCCGGCAATCCGAGCCAGCGGGCTGCGAACATCCGCAAAAAGTGGCCGCTGCTGAAGAGTAAAACGTCGTCGTCCGCGGCGCGGAGCTTGGCAATCACACGGTCGGCCCTGGCCGCGACTTCCGCGACCGTTTCACCTTCGGGGCAACCATGCTCGAAGATGTGCCACTCCGGCTGCTCGCGGCGGATCTCCGGGGTCGTGAGGCCTTCGTACCGTCCGTAATTCCACTCAACCAAGTCCGGCTCAACGAAGGCCCGGTCGCCGAGGCCGGCGAGCTTGCAAGTGTCGTGAGCGCGCTTCAAGGGCGAAGTGAACACGCGGCCGAACGACAAACTTCGCAACCGCTCGCCGAGCCGCACGGCCGCGGCTTCGCCGGCCGGCGTGAGCGGCAAGTCGGTTAGTCCGGTATGCTGCCCGGTAACCGACCACGGCGTTTCACCGTGGCGACAGAGATACACGGCGGGAAGACCGTCGAACATGGGGAAAGTGGTGCGTGACGCGTGATGAGTGGCGAGAGGAATCAAACCGTCGTCAATCTTGGCTCGCCACGCGCCACTCGTCACTCGCCACGTTCGCCTACTTCGCTCCCATATCCTTGGCCGCGTCGAGCAATCGGCCGGGGCTCCCCATGACGTTATAGCCGCCGTCGAGGTGGAGAATTTCGCCGGTGATGCCGCCCGAGAGATCGGAGAGCAAGAAACCGCCGGTCGCGCCGACTTCTTCGTGCGTGATATTCCGGCCGAGCGGGGCCATCTTTTCGTAGAGGCGTTGCATGTCGTCGACGCCGGCCGCGCTGCCGGCCAGGGTTCGCACAGGTCCGGCGCTCACGGCGTTCATCCGGATGCCGCGAGGGCCGAGGTCGTAAGCCAGGTATTTCACGATGCTGTCGAGCGCTGCTTTGCAGACGCCCATCACGTTGTATCCCGGTACCGCCTTTTCGCCGCCGAAGTAGGTGAGCGTCACGATCGAGGAACCATCTTTCAGCACGTCTCGGGCTGCGTTCGTCACGGCGATGAGGCTGTACGCGCTGATCTCCATGGCGAGGTTGAAGCCGTCGCGGCTGGTTTGCACGGTGTCAACTTTCAGATCGTCGAGCTTGGCGTAGGCGATGGCGTGCACGAGGAAGTCGATCTGGCCGAACTCCTTCTTCGCCGCTTCCATGATCGCACGGATGTCGTCGTCTTTCTGCACGTCCATCGGGCCAAGAATCTTGGCCTTGTCCGCAGGGTACTGGTCCGTGCACTTGCTCACGCGCAGTCGGTTCTTCTGCTTGGCGTCGTCGGCCCGATCCGGCAGGTGCGAGAAGCCGCAAACGCCGCCTTGATCCATGACGAACTTGGCGATGGCCCATGCGAGCGAGCGATCATTGGCGACGCCGAGGATGAGACCTTTTTTGCCGGCGAACAAACCGCCGTTGGACGAACTCATAGTGCGGAGACCTTTGCGAATGCGTGCGATGTGACTGAGCGAGCAGAGTCGTACGGAAAACGAAAATGCCCCAGGTATTCACCTGGGGCTATTGAACAGACTATCGCCCCCCGCTTCAAGGCGGGATAGATGGGAGATTACCGGGCTTCGGTCGGAGTACGCTGCATTTCCACGCAGATTCCGCCGAAGCGCAGCAGCTTGTGCATGCCCGTGAACCAGAGTTCGCGCTGCCAGTGCAGGCCGACGTCTTCGCAAACGCGGTGCAGATCGCGGCGATTGAACGTCCGGCAGCACCACATTCGGCTCGTGAACGCGCCGGCCATGCTGTCTTCCGTCGCCAAGAGCAGCATTTTCCCGCCCGGCGCGAGCACTCGGGCCAGTTCGGCGAGGCCGGGGCGCGGGTCGGGCAGGTGTTCGAGCACGTAGCCGCAGGTGATGCAGTCGAACGAGCCGTCGGCGAACGGCAAGTGCGAAAGATCGGCCACGAGATTGCGCGGCACGTCGCTTTGCAGCCGGTTGCGAGCCCGACGGAGCATTTCAAACGAGATATCGAAGCACGTGAGCGAAGCCTCCGGATCGGCGTACTTCAGCAGGTGCTTCGCGATTTGGCCCGCGCCGCTGCCGACGTCCAAAATACTGCGGCAGCCGTGGAGATCGAACGTCCGCTTGCGAAACATCCGCTCGCCCAGCGGAATGTGCAGCGAGAGCATGCTCGCCGTCGTGAGCAGCGCGCCTTGCGGACCGTCGTACTTCTCGCGAACTTTGTCGCGATATTCCTTGTAGCTGACGCGCTTCATCAGCTTGTGTTCGACGATCCGACCCAACAGGCGCGGCGTGCGAATCCGGCGTTGCTTCGGCGACCCCTGCGACACGCTCATCAGCAAAAATCTCCAGCCTGGTCGCCCCACGGACCTCGATTCGGATCAAGCAGTGTTTATCCGCTCGATCGTCGGGCCGTACCCCGGCGGCGGCACTGCGCACCTACCCGGCTGCCCGTCTTCCGTAGATATACCACTCGACCACCAGAAGGGCCAGCATGAGCCAAAGAAACGGCCGCCACCCTTCCAGGCGAGTCGACTCCCAGCGGGTATTTCCTACAATTTTTACCTCGCCGCTCTGTAGCGCCGGCTGTTCCCCCACGCCGGTTTGCGACTCGCCGGCATCGAACAGGTTGACGCAGAACGTTTGTCGACGCTTCCCCTCGACCTCGATCACGTACGGTCCGACGAGCGAGGTGTCGTAATAGGCAAAGTCGCCCGAATCGGACCGGCCGAGCGTCTTGGCGACGCCGTCGGGCGCGACGACGCGAGCTTCCGTCGCGCCGCCGTCGAGGCGAAAGCGAAACGGTCGGCCGGGGCGTACGGATGCGGCGATTTGCGCCGAGCCGGCGCGGCCGAAGTACTGCACAAAGTTGAGGATGAATTGTTCGAAGCCGGCGCCGTCGACGAGCGGCCAATTGGTGAGCGGCGCACCGTCGGCCGCCGTCAATGAAAACCCGAGCACCAAGTCTTCAAATGCCCCGCGCGGCGCCACCACGGCGAGCGCACCTTGGTCGCTTTCGACAAGCGTCTGTGCACCGGATGGCCCGACCGGCGGCGCGGCCTCGGCGATGAGCACCTGCCCGAGCGCCACGTTCTCGAACAACGGGTGCGTGCGGGCCACATCAATGATCGGCGGCAAATCGATTTTTGGGCCGCTCTTCCAACCGTCGCCCGGCGGCAAGGCGGCCAGATACACGGCCGAGCAGTTCGGGCTCGTCGGCGGTTTACAGCGGTCGAACAAGATCCAATCCCAAGCCCCGGCTTCGACCAAGGTTTTGTAATCGGCCGACGTGAGAAAGCTCGGCGACTCGTAGCGGACCGTCGTCCAGAGCTTGGCCTCGTCCGTGGCCAAGGCCGCGGAGAGGTAACGGTTGCCGGTCGAGACGACGAGCCCTCGCGCGACGCGCGGCGGCGCAAGGACGGCCCAGGCCATGTCGTCGACCGGGAGTTCGTCTTTGCTCGAGAGCTTCACTTGCCATAGGCCGTCGCCGGCGTCGACCAAAGTGAAGACGATGTCTTTCTGCTGCGCCGGTTCCAACGACACCCGCCGCGCGTCGGCCAAGCGATCACCAATGCGGAGTTCGAGATCAACCTCCTTCCGCTCGCTCGAAAAGTTGCGCACTTTCGCCAAGGCCTGCGCTTTGCGACTGCCGATCCCGCTGCGCTCGACGGCGAGCCCGAGCACGGCCAGGTTTTTCGATTGGGCCCCGCCGACGGGAATGAACGTCGCACGCGGCTGGGCCACGGCCAAGTCGGCCGGCGGCGCGAAGCGACCGTCGCTAACGATGAATAACTGCGGCGGTTCCGGTTGATCGGAATTGCCTGCATTCGGATCGGCCACGGCCTGTTCGTCGGTACCAGTCGCCGCGCCTCCTTGCCTTAGGCAAATGC
>JAFLCO010000409.1 GCA_017303535.1 Planctomycetota bacterium | reverse complement strand
GGGTCGTCGGCTGCGCATCCTTCACTTGCTTGCGATTCTCATCCCAGGCGATTCCCCCTTTCGTGGCAATGACGACGTCGGCGCGATGTTTGCCGAGGACGCGGCCGATCATCCGCTCGCTTTCGCCGTCGGCGCCGTAGCAGTAGGCCGTGTCGAAGAAATTGATGCCGATTCGATAAGCCGCCTCGATCGTCGCGAGGCTGTCCCGTTCGGTCGTGTGCAGCGTCGTCATGCCCGCAATCGGCCAGCATCCCAAGGCCAGCGACGTGACGTGAATATCCGAAGTTCCCAATCGTCGCAGCGGCGGCGTCATGAAGCGGTCCTCAGTCTGGATTGCAGTCGTACCAAGCAAACTCGGATTCTAGCGCGACGCCTCGTCGTGTTGCAAACTGGAAAACATCCCCTAACTCCCTCGCGATGCCCGGCGTAACGCGTTACAACATGAGAACTTCGAGCACGTTGCCGTCGTATACGCCGCTGTGAATCGCTTGCTGCCATGTCCGACACGTCGCCCCCCGATAAATCTCCGCCCGATACCGCCGAGCATCGCCGGCTGGCACAGCACGAAACGCGCAACGTCGATTGGAAGCATTGGGGGCCATATCTCGCCGAGCGAGCGTGGGGAACGGTCCGCGAAGACTACAGCCTAACTTCCGACGCTTGGGGCTCCTTTCCGCACGATCATGCTCGCAGCCGGGCCTACCGTTGGAACGAAGACGGGCTCGCCGGCATTTCCAATCGTTTTCAAAACGCCTGCCTTTCCGTCGCCCTCTGGAACGGCAAGGACCCGATTCTAAAAGAACGGCTCTACGGGCTCGCCGGGCCCGAGGGGAACCACGGCGAAGACGTCAAGGAGTATTACTTCTACCTCGACAACACGCCGTCGCACTCGTACATGAAGATGCTCTACAAGTATCCTCAGGTCGAGTATCCGTATGCGAAGTTGCTTGAAGCCAACCGTGCTCAGGGGCGCGACAAGCCCGAGGTCGAACTCATCGATTTGTTGGGCGATGCGTTCAAGTCGGGCCGTTACTTCGACGTCTTCGTCGAGTACGCCAAGACTGATCCTGAAGACGTGCTCTGCCGGATCACCGTCGAGAATCGCGGTCCTGAAGCGGCGCCCATACACGTCTTGCCGCACCTTTGGTTTCGCAACACGTGGTCGTGGGGGCACGACTCTCGGCGGCCGTCGCTGCGGGCCGTCGGCGACCTCGCGATCGAGGCCGAGCATCGGCACCTGGTGAAGCATTGGTGGTACGCCGGCGAGCGCATCTCCAGTCCTGCCGACGAAGCGAAGTTGACGGAGCCGGCGCCGTCGGCGAGCGGGGCGACCATCGGGCCTCGCCCCCGGTTGATGTTTACCGAGAACGACACGAACCGAAATCGCATCTACGGCCAAAAGAACTCGCTGCCGTACGTGAAAGACGCGTTTCACGAAGCGGTCTGCCGCGGCAAGCTCGAGGCTTTGAATCCCGCTCGCAAAGGGACGAAGGCCGCGGCTCACTTTCAAGCGATGGTTCCCGCCGGCGGAAAGTACGTCGTCGAAGTCCGCTTCTCGCCGCGGCAACTTGCGGCGCCGTTCGACGACTTCGATCGCGTCATCGCCGACCGCAAACGCGAGGCCGACGAGTTCTACGCGGCCGTGATTCCGGCCGACCTCGATGAAGATCGCCGCCTTGTCGAACGCCAGGCCTACGCCGGGCTGCTCTGGTCGAAACAGTTCTACCATTACAGCGTGGAGCTTTGGCTCGACGGCGACCCCATCGGCGAACGTCCCGAGAACATACGGAATCGCATTCGCAACGCTCAGTGGCGGCAGATGTACTGCCTCGACATCATCTCCATGCCCGACAAGTGGGAGTACCCTTGGTTTGCGGCTTGGGACTTGGCCTTTCATTGCTTGCCGCTAGCTCACATTGACGCGCCGTTCGCCAAACGTCAGCTCATGCTGATGCTCCGCGAATGGTACATGCACCCCAACGGCCAACTCCCGGCCTACGAGTGGAACTTTTCCGACGTCAATCCGCCGGTTCACGCGTGGGCCTGCTGGCGCGTCTACAAGATCGATCGCAACATTTCCGGCAAGGCCGATACGCGCTGGCTCGAAGAAGTTTTCCAGAAGCTGCTCCTCAACTTCACCTGGTGGGTCAATCGCAAAGACCGCGACGGCGCCAACGTGTTCGAAGGGGGCTTCCTCGGGCTCGACAACATCGGCGTGTTCGACCGTTCCAACACGCCCGCCGGAACCGGCTACGTCGAACAGGCCGACGGCACCGCGTGGATGGGCATGTATTGCTTGAACATGCTTGCGATCGCGCTCGAACTGGCCCGAACGCGACCGGCGTACGAGAGCATCGCGACGAAGTTCCTCGAGCACTTCATCTACATCGCCAACGCGATCAACGCGCCGATTGAAGAGCACGGTCTCTGGGACGCCGAAGACGGGTTCTTCTACGACAAGCTGCACCTCGCCGCCGGCGGCACCGTGCCGCTCAAGATGCGCTCGCTCGTCGGGCTCATTCCGCTCTTTGCCGTCGAGACGCTCGAGCCGGATTTGCTCGACATGCTGCCGAACTTCCGCCGCCGCATGGAGTGGTTCATCAAGTACCGCCCCAAGCTTACGGCCTCGGTCGCTTCGCTTACGGAGCCGGGCGAGAACGGCCGGCGACTGCTGACGATCGTCGACCGCTACAAGCTCGAGCGGATCTTGCCGCGGATGTTCGATCCGTCGCAGTTTCTGTCCGACTACGGCTTGCGATCGATGTCGCACCACATGGCGGCCGAGCCGTTCAAGTTCAACGACAACGGCCGCGAACTTTGCGTCGCCTACGAACCGGGCGAATCCACGAGCGACATGTTCGGCGGCAACTCCAACTGGCGCGGGCCCATTTGGTTCCCGGTCAATTACCTGATGATCGAATCGCTCGAGAAATATCACCACTACTTCGGCGATTCGCTCAAGGTCGAAGCCCCGCGTTACTCCGGCAATTGGCTCACGCTCGACGATGCGGCCAATGAACTCTCGCACCGCCTGTGCAACATCTTCTTGCGTCAGCCGGAAGCCAAGGGGGGCGGCCGACCGGTGTTCGGCAAGTGCGATCTCATGCAGAAAGACCCGCACTGGCGCGACTACGTGCCGTTTTACGAATACTTCCACGGCGACGACGGCCGCGGCCTCGGGGCGAGCCATCAAACCGGCTGGACGGCGCTCGTGGCCCGGCTCCTGAGCTTCAAAGAGTGACCTCGAAAATCGACGTAAGTGCCGATTCGCTTGCGCGACTTACGACGACGTCAGTTTGAATAGTGCGCTGCGCACTGCGCACGGATACTTGAAGTGAGTGCGCACCCCTTGTTGGTAAGCGCTCCGACGCGCACTAAGTGCTCGATTTAGTACGCACTTTGGCCCGAGTGCGCACAAGGAAAAATCGACGTAAGTGCAGGATCACTTGCGCGACTTACGTCGATTCTGAGAGGACCTAGAATGATCCCTTCTCCCTCCTGAGGGAGAAGGTGCGGCGAAGCCGCGGATGAGGGAGCAGACCCTCCAACCAGACGCGGCAACTCGATACGCGGCATAAGACTCCGGTCGCTCACGCTCCCGGCTCGCTGTCCGCGTCGATAAAAACTGCCGAATTGTCAAAGAACCAACCCCGTATTTTCCACTTTTGAGAGCCCGATTCCAGAGCGTTTTTGGCCGGCCGGCATTTTTCCGAAACGGCGTTTTTTCCCGGCCCATCGCCTAGTTTTTGGCCGCGCGGTTTTTTAGCATTGCTGGTTTGTCGCCGCGCCCCGGCAGCTTGTCGAAAGAGGATGTCGCACGATGCCGAATTGGTGGACCGAAGTCCGCACGTTTCTCCAGCAATACCGCAGCAACTTCAAGCACACCGGCGCCGTTTTACCGAGCGGCGGTTCGCTAGGCCGCGCCCTTACGCGATTCGTCCGCCGTCGCGACGGCGACGCTCATTCGGCGGCCGGAAACTCGCCGCGACCGGCGTCGAGCGAAGGTCTGCGAATCCTCGAAGTCGGCCCGGGCACCGGCGCCGTCACGAAGCACATCGCAGCCGCCTTGCGCCCCGGCGATCAGTTCGACATGACGGAGCTCAACGAAGCGTTTTGCGCCCACCTCCGCCGCCGATTCGAATCGGAATCGCCGTTCTACCAAGTGGCTTCCCAGGCCCGGGTCATGCACTGTCCGATCGAGCAACTTTCGATCGACGCTCCCTACGACCTGATCATCTCCGGCTTGCCGCTGAACAATTTCAACGTCGATGAGGTCGAACACATCCTCGGCATCTTCGAGCGGCTTTTGAAACCGGGCGGCACGCTTTCGTTTTTCGAGTACATCGGCATCCGCAAAGTGCGGGCCCTAGTAAGCGATTCACAAGGCCGCCAACGCCTCCGCGGCATCGAAGCGGCCATGAACGGCATCCTCCGCCGCGGCGAAATCCACCGCGACCACGTCTGGCCCAACGTCCCGCCGGCGTACGTACATCACGTGCGTTTCGAGAGAAGTGCGGTCTAGTCGCCGTCGCCCATGACCGAACCGACGATCCGCCCCAACGAAGCATTAGTCCCCGGCGAGCCGCCGGTGGCCGGCGCTGCCACACCGTTGCACGACGTCACCTTCCGCGAAGCTCTCGGCGTCTGGTCACAGGTCGCCCTGCAAAGTTTCGGCGGCCCCGCCGGGCAGATCGCCGTGATGCATCGCATTCTCGTCGAGCGCAAGAAGTGGATCAGCGAGGAGCGGTTTCTCCACGCGTTGAACTATTGCATGTTGTTGCCCGGCCCCGAGGCGCAGCAACTCGCGACTTATATTGGTTGGCTGCTGCACGGGCTCCGCGGCGGTCTGGCCGCCGGGCTGTTGTTCATCCTGCCGGGCATCGTGTCGATTCTCGCGCTGAGTGTCGTCTATGTCACGTTCGGCGATACGCTCGTCGTCCCGGCTCTGTTCTTTGGCTTGAAAGCGGCGGTGCTGGCCGTCGTGTTCGAGGCCGTGCAGCGAATCGGCAAGCGTGCGCTCCGCAATCGTTTGATGTGGGGGCTGGCCGCGACGTCGTTCGTGGGCATCTACTTTTTCGAAGTGCCGTTTCCCGCGATCATCGCAGCGGCGGCGCTCGTCGGTTATGTCGGCGGTCGGCGATGGCCGGAGCTTTTTCAAGGTGCCGGACACGGCAAGGCCAAGCATCATTCCGACGAAGACGAATCGCTGCGTCCCGCCGATCGCCGCACAATCGACGCTCGCCCGTCGCACGTTCGCTCGTTGTTGGTGCTCGGTGTGTGGCTTGTCATCTGGTGGGGCCCGCAGTTTGTGCTCTGGCAAGCGTTCGGCACGGGGCACGTGTTCGTGCAGCAGGGACTCTTCTTTAGTGAAGCGGCCATGGTCACGTTCGGCGGCGCTTACTCGGTGCTCTCGTACATCGGTCAGCGGGCCGTCGACTATTACCATTGGCTCTCGCCGCGCG
>JAFLCO010000408.1 GCA_017303535.1 Planctomycetota bacterium | reverse complement strand
CGAGATTCAGCTCCGCTCGAACTTCACGCTCGACGGCACGTACGCGTCGTTCTTCGTTCCGGCCGGCCCGGCCATGCGGCTGTTGGAAACCAAGTCCATCGAAGCGCCGCTCACGCGCCGCGGCGGCGTCGGGGTGCCGTTTAAGTTCGAGGTATCGGTCCCCTCCGGCCAGATGCCCGGTCTGCATGAGTTTCGCGTCGCAACGCCGCAGGCCGTTTCGAGCGTGGCGCATCTGCTGGTCACCGAATACCCGGTGGTGAGAGAGACGACGAAGGAAAACGGTTCGCGCGACTCGGCCCAGCCGGTCGAAGTCCCTTCGGCGGTGTGCGGCGTCTGCGATCCGGCGGAAGACGTCGATTCCTATCGCTTCTCAGGCAGGGCAGGGGAGTCGCTGGCGTTTCAGATTTACGCTCAACGCATCACGCAAGCCGTTCACGATATGGTCGGCCGCTCAGGCTATCACATGGACCCGATTCTCACGCTCTTGAGCCCGACAGGCCAGATCGTGGCGATGAACGACAACTACTTCGGCGGCGACGCCTTGCTCACGGCCAAGCTGCCGCAAGACGGCGACTACGTTCTCACGGTCCGCGACACCCGCTACGGCGGCGATCTCCGTTATTCGTACTGCGTCGAGATCTCGCGCGGGCTTCCCGCGGTGGCCGTGTTTCCGCTGGTCTTAGAGCGCGGCAAGCCGACCGACGTCGAAGTTCTTTCCGTCGGCGGTGAGTCGCTCGGCTCGACGAAACTCACCCCCGCCAAAGATGCCGAGCCCGGAATTGCCCGCGACAAACTGCTCGTGGCCGGCGTCGTGACCAATGCGGTCGACTACGCCGTGAGCGAAGTCCCGCAATCGACGCACGTGAAAACCGGCACGCGTGAGGAAGCCGTCGCCTTGAAATTGCCGTGCGGCGTCAACGGTCGGCTCTCGGCCGCGGGCGACGAACATTGGTTCTCATTCACCGCCAAGAAAGACGAGACATTTTTCATTGAAGCGGCGTCACGCCGGTTTCGATTGCCGCTGGACGTGGTTCTCGAAATCTACAACCAACAAGGAAAGCCGCTCGCCGAGGCCGACGACCAGCAACTTTCGCCCGATGCGAAGCAGCACTTCCGCGCTCCGGCCGACGGCGTTTACTACGCACGGGTTCGCGATCTCCACGGTCGCGGCGGTCGGGAGTTTATGTACCACCTTCGCGTTGAACCCAGCGGCCCCGACTTCGAACTCACCGGCAAGCTCTACTATGCGATGGTCGGCCCGGGCAGTCGCGCCTTGTGGTTCATCAACGCCACACGCCTGAACGGCTTCACCGGACCGATCGAACTTCGCGTCGAAGGACTTCCCGCCGGTGTGCGACAAGTGCCGACCGCCATTCCCGTAGGCATGAATCACGCGCCGATCATTCTCGAAGGCGACGCCAAGGCCAAGGTCGGTGCGGCACTCGTGAAGATCGTCGGTCGAGCAAAAATTGAAACGCCCGCCGGCACGAAGGAACTTGTTCACGACGCGACGGTCACCTGCGAGTTGCAATCGCAAGGGGGCTCGCAAGGTCACTGGCCCGTGCAAACGTCGATCGTCGGCGTCGTCGAGGGGCTCGACCTAAAGAAGGTGGAAGCGAATCCGAAAGAACTCACGCTCACGCCCGGCAGCAAGGCCGAAATCGAAGTCACGATCGAACGTAATCCCAACTATAAAGACCCGGTCGGGCTCGAGTTCACCTGGCAATACTTCGGCAGCAAGCTTGGCGAGCAACTTCCGCCCGGCGTCACGCTCGGCAAGGCCAGCACCACGCGGCTCTCCGGTAACACGCTCAAAGGGAAGCTCGTTCTCGAAGCTTCGAAAGACGCGCTCGCCGTCGATAAATACCCAATCGCCGTGATGGCCGGCGTCTCCGTGAGCTTCTCGATCGACACGAAGTACGCCTCGAGCCCGATCCTGCTGACAATCCCCGCGGCCGCGCCTTCGAGCAAACCGGCCGAAAAGAAGCCCGGCAACGTCGCGAAAAAATAATTGGAGCTATGTGTGGCGATACAGCCAGCCCACAATATTTGCCCGTTATGTAAGGAATCCGCTCGTGAGCAATCCAGCGGATTCCTCAGGTACTTTGAATGCCAAAGGTGTGGTGACTTTGATGTCGACCAGCTAAGCGGCAACACTCTTTACTATCATGAACAGGCTCATCGATTCTCAGGATTTACAAGAGAGGAAACGGAATCCGATAAGGATCCGGTTCGACTCAGGCAGAAGAACTTCAATATTATTCTACAGCAGCTTCCGGAAGATGATGACCTCGAAACGAAGTGCCTAAAGTTGCTCCTTCATGTGCTTCGCAAATCTGCGCATCTCGGTGCAGTAGTGAATCTGCGAGGACTATTGGATTATCCGATTACTTATTCTCGTAATGTTGACGAATTCGAGTTTATCGTCGATGAAGTCGTTGCGCGGGGTCTTCTTCGAACGGTGGGTACTGCTGCTGAGATGGGCGCCCATTCTGTTGTGTTGACAACTGCGGGGCGAAACGCCGTCTCGCGCAAGTCATTTGCTGAGAGTTCAGACGCATTCGTCGCGATGTGGTTCCATCCCAAGCTAAATTCAGTTTACTTAGACGGAATCGAACCTGCGATTCGCGACACCGGATATAATCCGATAAAAGTCGACAACCTTCACTTTCTTACAAAGATCGATGAGAAAATCGTTGAACTCATACGAGCTTGCAGATTCGTGGTCGCAGATTTTACGGGCAATCGAGGAGGCGTTTACTTCGAGGCAGGTTTGGCGATGGCATGGGAGAAACCGGTGATTTGGTTGTGTCGAAGGTCGCGAATTTCCCGAGTCCATTTTGATACCCGTCAGTTCAATCACATCGCTTGGGACACCCCGATGGATCTAAGGCGCCAACTAGTTGATCGGATTCGAAACACAATTGGCGGTAGGTAGGTGGTGCAAATTTGATAGAGATCGGGAATGTTGCATCAAAATCGGCCGTTGGATACGATCAACGGCTGACGCCGCGGCCGATATTAGCCGTAGCGGAACCGCACGCCTACCGCACCCGCCCGACTCCGAACCTCGCCGATTCCCGTTTCGACGAACCGTCGCCCCGCCTCCTTTCCCCCCGGCCTTTTAAGAGAGTCTCCGTCATGCCGTACCTGCAGCATGCCGCCGTCTCGCGCCGTGTCGCCGTTCAAGCCGGAGCCGTCGGGCTGCTGGGTTTGGGAATGAACCACTTGGCGCCGTTGCGGGCCATGGCGAAGCCGGGCTCGACCGTCGCGGCCAATCCCTCGAAGGCCCGCTCGGTCATCTACATTTTTCTCTCGGGCGGACTGTCGCAGATCGACAGCTTCGACATGAAGCCCGACGCCCCCGCGGAGGTTCGGGCGACTTCAACCCGATCGCCACCAAAACTCCCGGCCTGCAAATCTGCGAGCACCTGCCGAAACTCGCGGAGCGCAGCGACAAGTGGGCCGTCCTCCGCTCGTTCGCTCACAAGCAACCGGAGCACTCGGCCGGCCACCTGCTGATGCTCACCGGCCGCTCGATCTTGCCGGCCGGCTTCAGCAACGCCGGCCCGAAGCCGACGGATTGGCCGTCGATCGCCGCCATCGCCAACACCGTCACCGCGCAGCGCAACAACCTGCCGCCGGCCGTCGTGCTGCCGGAGACGCTCATCCATCGCACCGGGCGCGTCATCCCCGGCCAGTTCGCCGGCGAAATGGGCGCTCATCGCGACCCGATGTTCTTGGAACTCTGCGCCTTCAATTCCAAGGCCTACGGCGCTTATCCCACGCACACGTTCCATCACCAGCAGCTCGGCGAACGGTTGAAGCTGGAGAACTTCAAGTTCCAGGCCCCGAACCTTTCGCTCCCGCAGGAAATGTCGAGCGACCGGTTTCAGGATCGCCTGAAACTGATGCAATCGCTCACTCGCCAACGGGCCGAACTCGAGCAAGTCGCGGCCGACGAAGACTTCGATCGTCACCGTCAACGGGCCGTTTCGCTACTTAACGATCCGAGCACGCAACGGGCTTTTGAAGTCGACCACGTCGACGCGAAGACGCAAGATCGCTACGGTCGCAACACGTTCGGCTGGTCGCTTCTCATCGCTCGGCAACTCGTCGAGGCCGGCGTGAACCTCGTACAAGTGAACCTCGGCAACAACGAATCGTGGGACACCCACGGCAATGCGTTCCGCCACCTGAAGGAATTCCTGCTGCCGCCGACGGATCAAGCCGTCAGCGCGCTGCTCGACGATCTCGATGAGCGCGGGCTGCTGGATTCGACGCTCGTCGTGATGGCCGGCGAAATGGGTCGCACGCCCCGGCTCTCGAAGCTCGGTCAGTTCTACAAAGAGCCGGGCCGCGATCACTGGGGTACTCAAAGCGTGTTCTTCGCCGGTGGCGGCGTTCAAGGTGGCCAAGCTCTCGGTACGACGGACAAGATCGGGGCCTATCCGGTCACGTTCGCCCAAACGCCGGAAAATCTCGGGGCCACGATCTACCACGCCCTTGGCCTGCCGCGCGAAACGGCCTGGCACGACCTCAACGGCCGCCCTCACTTCATCTACCACGGCGACCCGATCCCGGGCCTGATGTAAGCGCTCGTTTCTCACGCCTGAGAATCGACGTAAGTCCCAATTCGCTTGCGCGACTTACGTCGAAAGCGCAATTCAGTTGCAATTTGAAGTGCGTACTATTTTTGAAAAGAGTGCGCACCCTTAATTCCTAAGTATGGGGTGCGTACTTTTTCGCGCGCGACGTACGCACCCCGTCCAAAATGTACGCAGCGCGCGTCGACGTAAGTGCCGATTCGCTTGCGCGACTTACATCGATTTTTTGAACAAGAGAAAGACGCCGCCGACAACCTCCTCCCACCGGGAGAAGGTGGCCCGAAGGGCCGGATGAGGGTGACGTTGCCTCAAGGTTGACTCCGGTGGTCAATCGGCGCCAAGCTTTCTGCGATGCGGCCCTCACCCGCATTTTCGGCGTCGATAGACGCCGAAAATGCCGCCCTCTCCCGAAGGGCGAGGGCTTTAAGACTCCGGTCGCTGACGCCGAGCGGCTCGCTGTTGACGTCTACGAAGTTTCTGCCGAGGCGGACCCTCGGGTCATTACGTTTCCAGGCGGAGCCTGGAAACGAGAGTCAAATTGTCAAAGAACCAACCCCGTATTTTCCACTTTTTCGGAGTTAGTTCAAATCGCTTTTTGGCCGGCGGCACCGGTAAGATGTGCTCCTATCAGCGGAGAAGCAGCAAATAGGATTGACGCTCGATAGTGAATGCACTTTGAGCTATCATGGGCGTTCCCGCCTCGTCCTCCCTCCGGAGATGTCCGCATGTCGCTAGGTCGTCGAGCGCTCGCTTTCGGTTCGGTTGCCTTACTCTCGCTCCTCCCCGCGGTCGCTCCCGCCGCGGACGTACCGAAGAGCCCGCTCTCGCCGGAAGACTCGCTGCGCTGGTTCGAACTCGATCAAGGGCTGCGCATCGAACTGGCCGCGGCCGAGCCTGAGGTGGT
>JAFLCO010000407.1 GCA_017303535.1 Planctomycetota bacterium | reverse complement strand
TTTTGGGACACCCTCGTCGACGCCGATCTCGCCAACAACCCGCTCGGCTGGCAATGGGTCGGCGGCTGTGGCGCCGACGCGGCGCCGTACTTCCGCGTGTTCAATCCGACGAGCCAGGGCGAAAAGTTCGATCCGGCCGGCGATTACGTCCGTCGGTATGTGCCGGAGTTGTCGAAGCTGCCGGCGCAGTGGATTCATCGCCCCTGGGAAGCGCCCAACGAAGTGCTTCAACAAGCAGGCATCAAGCTCGGCCGCGACTATCCGGAACCGATCGTAGATCACGCCGAGGCGCGCGAGGAAGCCTTGGCCGCGCTGAAAACTCTGCGCAAGTAGTCGGCCTTCGCGAGCACGCAATCCTTCCTCGCCGGGGCCTCGCGGAGTTCCGCCGGCTTTGCGATAATCGCTCTTCGGAAAATAATCCTCAAAGCTCGCGGTACTCGATCCTCGAACTAGCCCATGTCAAATCTCAGCAATAAGCGCTTTCTCGTCTTCGTCGACGACATCTATGAAGACTTAGAGCTTTGGTACCCGAAGCTGCGGCTGATCGAAGCCGGCGGTATCGTAACGGTCGCCGGGCCCAAGGCAGGCGCGAAGTACGAAGGGAAGAACGGCTACCCGTGCGTTTCGGATGCTGCGATCGGCGACGTTGCCGCCGCCGACTTTCACGGCGTGATCCTTCCGGGTGGGTTTATGCCCGACAAACTTCGCCGCGATCCGCAAGTGCTCAAGCTGATTCGCGACTTCGACGCGGCCGGAAAGCTCATCGCGGCCGTTTGCCACGGCGGGTGGATGGCGATTTCCGCCGGCGTTTATCGGGGCGTCCGCGTGACCGGCTCGCCCGGCATCAAAGACGACCTCGTCAACGCCGGAGCCATTTGGGAAGATGCCCCCGTCGTGGTCGACCGGCATTTCGTTTCCAGCCGGAAGCCCGACGATTTGCCGGATTTTTGCAAGGGAATCTTGCAAGTGGCGGGCGATAAGTGAAGTTGCCGGAGCAGGCCCCGGCTCACTAAAATACCGAGATTAGCACACTGGCAAAGAACGACACACGGAGAACCCCTCAGATGGTCGAAGGTCTCATCGGCGTCCTGCTGCTCTGCGTCCCGGTCTTCCTCGTGATCTACATCGTCGGCAAGCTGACGCTGAGCGAATAGGCGTTGTGTCTCGCGAATGTGTTTGCGCGCGAAACGTGTCCGTTCAATAGCCCCAGGTGAATACCTGGGGCACCCCGGATATTCATCCGGGGCTATTGAAGCGCGCAACAGTTCCGCGTGAAGCAATGTTCCCGCAACGACTAGCTCTTGTCGTTGCGAATGTCGTCGAGCGTGCGCCCGAGGCGACGTCGCGACTTGCCCGTCTCCGGAGCATCCGCCACGGCGACGCCCGCCGATTCTTGCGCACCAGCCGTGGTCGCCGGGTTTTGCTTAAGCATCGACAGCAATTGTGGGTTCAAGTTTTGGTTGCCTTCCAACGCGCCGATTTGCTCGACCGCGTCGGAGAAACCGAGCAACACCGCGCGACGAACGCTGTCGCGGATCCAGCCGTAAACGTTGAGATTGCTCATGATCGCCTCCTTGCTTTCCGGGCAACTCTAAAAAACTGCGGGCTGGAAGATTATCGGCATCCGAGAGCGGGCGATAGGCCGATTTGCGGCAATTTTTTCCGGCCTAACTTCTTGCAGGCCAGGCGATTATCATAGGCGGCAGTCGATCGGTCGCCGCTGCCGCGAGCGATGTTGCCCGCCGTTTCCCCGTCCGTAAGAGTGTGATGCCAGCCGCCGATTCCGCCACTGATCATTTTGACGCCGTGAAGATTTCGTTCGCCGAGCGATTGTGCCGAGCGAGCCGTACTTCGGCATTCTGGGCGGTGCTGGCCTTCGCAGCGACGAGGTTCGGGCTGTATGTCTGCTTCTCCGCGTCCACGTCCGACGTGGGGGTTTACTTCCACTACGTCGTGCAAGGGATCGACTACGGTCGCACACCGTACTTACAGAGCCAGCCGAAGCCGGTCTGGCTGCGCGATATTCGCACATTCGAATATCCGCCGGTCGCCTACTGGGTGATGGCGCTGCCGCGCGGGCTGTCGAGTTGGCGTATGCCGCCGGAACCGAATGATCCGGATTTGTGGCAGTCGTATATCGATCTTTGGTTCAAGCACTACGCCCACTACGACCACGGGTTCCGGGGGCTGATGCTACTGGCCGATATCGCCGCGTTTTGGCTGTTCGCGACAATCCTGCGACGACGCAAACCGGAGTTCTTGGTGTGGGGTCTTTGGGCGTACGTGCTGAGCACCGCGGTGCTCGGATACGTCCTGCTCGAACGGCTCGACATTTTCCTGACGTCTCTCTTGCTCGCTTGGGCGTATTGCTGGCTAAGAGCCGATGATTCGCCGTCGCGCGACTGGCTCTGGTCTGCCGCGGCCTACGCGGTCCTGGGACTCGGCGTCAGTTTCAAACTGATTCCGATCATCATCGCGCCGTTTCCGCTGCTCGCCGACTTGCATGCGCTTTGGCGCAAGCCGCGCGACGCGCGATTGCTGCTCGGCCCCGTCGCGCTGGCGATCACGGGTCTCGGACCGTTTGCCTACTATTACGCCCATGTCGGCAACGACCTGACGACGATGTTCGAGTTCCACTCGGTCCGCGGAGTACAGATTGAATCGAGCTATGCGTCGGCGATGATGCTGTCGGCGCCCGCCGAAGCGCTCCAATGTTACTTCGGCTACGGTTCTTGGAACCTTCGTGGCGCGCACGAGACGGCGTACTTGATACTGTCGTCGTTGCTGCTGCCGGCCGTGCTGCTAGGATTCGGCTTGCGGGCTCTTGCCGCTCCGATGCTGGGCGAGAAATTCGATCGCACGGCCGCTTATCGTTGGGCCTGCGTCACGGTGCCGGTCGCGACGCTGTTGGCCAAGGTCTTCAGCGTGCAGTATCTCTTGTGGGCCGTGCCGCTGCTGCTGCTCGCCGGCGCGAAGTACTTCCCGCGTCGCCGCTTTCGGGCGATCGCCGTAGGCTCCGTGTTGTCGTGCGCGCTCACGGCCTTCATCTTTCCACATCACTACATGGACAAGATGTACGCCTGGCCCTACTCGGAGAAGACCCCGCCGCCGTTCGTACTCATCGAGAACTTTCGCGACGAAAATCCCGCCGACCCCGGACTCGGGCTGATCGGCGATCTTTCCAAAGGGCTGCCGCGCGCGGCAATGGTCGGCCGCAACGTGCTGTTTGCGGCCTTATGCACGGCGGTTACCATTGCGGCCCTGCGACGACGGCGCAAATAGGTGCGCCGGCAAGCTACTCGAACCGCACGACGAGGTCGCCGGTTTCCACATGGCTGCCGGCCTGAACGGTGACTTCGGCGACCTTCGCATCGCGTTCGGCGTACAGCGTCGTCTCCATCTTCATGGCTTCCAGCGACAGCAGCTTCGTCCCCTTGGCGATTTGCTCGCCGACTTTCACCGCGACGTTAACGACCATGCCCGGCATCGGAGCCCCGACATGATTGGAGTTCGCGGCGTCGGCCTTGGGACGATGATCGACCGCGGCCTTCTGCGACTTGTCACGAACGCTCGCCTCGCGCTGCTGACCGTTGAGTTCGAAGAAGACGTTGCGATAGCCGTCGGCCAAGGGATCGCCGACCGTCAGCAAC
The DNA here is from genome assembly GCA_017303535.1 of Planctomycetota bacterium. Lineage (GTDB taxonomy): Bacteria > Planctomycetota > Planctomycetia > Pirellulales > PNKZ01 > PNKZ01. The sequence continues at coordinate 1,885 of JAFLCO010000407.1, read as the reverse complement.
TTCACGATCAACGTCTTGCCTTGCTCAATTTCGACCGTGACTTCTTCGCCCAACTGCGGACCGTAGAAAAACACGGGCGTCGGCAGCACGCTTAGGTCGCCGTATTGCTCCTGCTGGGCGATGAAATCGCTGTAGACCCGCGGGAAGATCAGATAGGTGACGACGTCGCGTTGCGTCGGCTTGCGGCCGGTCTTCTTTTCGAGTTCGGCGGCGGCTGCGGCAAAGTCGGCCGGCGGTAAGTTCGCCCCCGGCCGTCCCTTGAGCGGTTTTTCGCCGCGCAGGATACGCTTTTGAATGGCCTTCGGAAACCCGCCCGGCGGTTGGCCCATGCGGCCAGAGAGCAGGTCGATCACGGACTCCGGGAACGACAAATCGCGGCGTTCGTCGAGCACGTCGGCTTCGGTGAGGTTATTGGCGATCATGTAGAGCGCCATGTCGCCGACGGCCTTCGACGACGGCGTGACCTTCACGATGTCGCCGAGCATCTGATTGACTTCGGCGTACATCCGCGTGATCTCGTGCCAGCGGTGCCCGAGCCCGACGGCCTCGGCCTGTTCGTAAAGGTTCGTGTACTGGCCGCCCGGCATTTCGTTGTAGTAAACGTCGGCCGTGCTCGACTTCATCGTGCTTTCAAACGGCGCATAGTACTCGCGAACGACTTCCCAGTATTCGGCCGTACGTTGCAACTGTTCCGCGTCGAGCTTGGTGTCGCGTTTGTTGAAGCGTAGCGCTTCGACGACCGAGTTCAAGTTCGGCTGTGACGTCAGGCCGGAAAGCGGCGCGAAGGCCGCATCGGCGATATCGAGCTTCTGCTCGGCCCCCTTAATGATCGAAGCGGCCTGCACGCCGCTGGTATCGTGCGTGTGGAAATGGATCGGGATACCGATTTCCTGCTTGAGCGTCTTCACCAGCAGTTCCGCGGCGTACGGCTTGCACAGGCCGGCCATATCTTTAATGGCCAAGATGTGCGCGCCCATCTTTTCGAGTTCTTTGGCGAGTTCGACGTAGTACTTCAGGTCGTACTTGGTCTTATCCTTGTAGGATATCGCCCGAATAGCAGATGGCCGCTTCGCAAATGGCGCCGCTCTTCACGACGGACTCCATCGCGAGTTTCATGTTCGGCAACCAGTTAAGCGAATCGAACACGCGGTAGACGTCCATGCCGGCTTGCGTGGCTTCTTGCACGAACGACTTCACGAGGTTGTCCGGATAGTTCGCATACCCTAGCGCGTTCGAGGCTCGCAGAAGCATCTGAGTGAGGATGTTTGGCATCTTCGCGCGCAGGTCGGCCAACCGCTGCCAAGGGCATTCGCGCAAGTAGCGCATCGCGGTGTCGAACGTCGCGCCGCCCCACATTTCGACGCTGAACAAGTCGGCATGATTGCGGGCGTAATGCTCGGCGATCGCCAACATGTCGTACGTACGCAATCGCGTCGCCAAGAGCGATTGGTGCGCGTCGCGCATCGTCGTATCGGTAAGCAGCAAGCGGTCTTGTTTGAGCACCCACTGCGAGAATTTCTCAGGACCCAATTCGTTGAGCAGATCCTTCGTGCCTTTAGGAAGCGGTTGCTTGTGGTCGAGTGCGGGCACCGGCGCGGCGTCGCGTCGCACGGCCGTCAGCTTCCCCTTTACCGTGGCATTGCCGTTGACGATCGTTTCCGCCAAGTAGTTGAAGAGCTTCGACGCACGATCCTTGCGCGGCTGAAACTGAAACAGTTCCGGCGTTTCATCAAGGAACCGCGTCGTGCATTGGCCCGCGAGGAATCTGTCGTGCGTGACGAGATTGATCAAAAACGGAATGTTCGTCTTCACGCCGCGGATGCGGAATTCTTGCAGGCAGCGCTCCATGCGGCCGGCGGCTTCCTTGAACTCGCGACCGGAGGTA
>JAFLCO010000406.1 GCA_017303535.1 Planctomycetota bacterium | reverse complement strand
TGTGTCGCGGGCGCAGGCGTCGTCGGCGCAAAAGGATTTTGCTGTGCGAGGGCGACGGCCGGGGCAAACGCAAACAGTACCGCCAAGCGGCAATGGGCAAGGGGAGCCCGCATGGATGCTTCTCGAAGGGACGGCGACAGCGAAGAGACGTGAATGCGTTCCAGTTTAATTATGCCCGAAACGGCCGGCCACCAAATTCCCGCAGGCGACAAGGTCGCCCGAATTTGCGGAAAAACAATGCGGGCGACCGGCCGGACCCCCGCAACCGTCATGACCGGATTGGGCAATCGGCACGGCCACCAAATACTAGCCCCGAAGCGCAAGCGAGGGGGCACGGCAATGACCGTCGCGGCAAATACCCCCTTGCTTGCGCTTCGGGGCTAGTGTGCTCCGGCCGCGCGGTTTTACGGTACCAGCCGCCAAGTAAGCCGGGCGTCGCGGCAGGCGTCGCCTTGCAGGACCTCGGAAAGTGCCGCATCGGTCGGGTAGTCGCCGGCAGGGATCGTTCGGCAGGCGACGGCCAGTTCCAAACTGCGCCCGACCAGCGGCCAGGGATCGACGCGAATCACCGCCGCCCCGCCCTCGTCGGCCTGCGGCGTCATCTGAAACTCGGCGAACTCCCCGATCCCCACGACGTCGGGCTCGCGCCGCTCGGCGCAACACAACCATAGGCTGAGCAAATCGAACAACCGCAAGCTCTGCCAAGCGAGCGTCGTCTGCACGTCGACCGTGGGCGGCGGCATCCCCTGTGCGACAAGGTCACGCCGCCAATCGCTCGCGTGGTCGGCCTGCTCTTCAAGAAACTCTTCGGCGAGATATTTCCAAGTCGGGTCGTGCGATTTCTCTTCGGCCGAGCGACCGCACAATGTGGCGAAGTGCGTGCTCACGGCATACCCGGCCAGCGGCCCGTCGTTGCGGGCCACCGCGATCGAGCGCCGCCAGATGGCCAGCGCCTCGTCGATCGGCATCTCCAAGAAGTCGCGCGGCTTGCCGTCGCCGACGGTCGGGCGAAGTTCCCAGGCGATCCAGCCGTCGTCGTGATGGTAGACCGCCGCGATGAATTCCTCGCGCCGCTCCGGCAATGCGAAGACGGCATCGCTCCAGGCCCTCGCCATCTCCATCGCGATGCGGGCATGTTCGACTTGCGAAACGAGCGCCCAGCCGGGCCGGCCGTCTTCAAGAGTGATGTCGCGTCGGATCATCTACGTGTTATACACGATGTCCTGTGACGTCGTTCCGCTCGTGCCATGCCGTCATCGCCATAGGCGAGGTCGGCATGCCTGAACAGCAACGACGAGAACATGCCGACCCGGCTGTGCCGTGACGGCACGGCACCCGACTCATGTTGTGTCTACCGGACGGTGGGCGCAAGCGTCGGTTGTGCGGCCGTCGCGGCAGGTTCCGTAAACCGCAGTGAGCCGATGATCGCCTGATCGGCGTCGCCCATCCGTTCCAGAAGTCCCTGTTCGCAGGTGAACGCCAACACGACCTGTCGGCCTTCGGTGCTTTGCACGAGGTAGTAGACCCAAGCGATTTCGATTTCCTCGACCGTGCCAATCGCCTCGGCACGGAGCACCACGTGCCCGTTGGAATTGCTCGACTCGCTCACGCGAACAAACTGCCCGAAATTCTTATCAAGCGAACGCCGGACGTCGGCTTGAAATTGCGCGAGGGTCGGGCGTTTGTCGGGGTCGGAAAGCGAGACGGCCGTCACGTTGCACTGGGCTACGAGTTCGCCCCGGTCGACCAACCGCAGGGAGAGCACTCCCTCGCGATCGCTCATCACGTGCCAGCGGCGCTCGTGCTCGAAGCCGAAACGTCCGCTCGGCGAATCGTAACTGATGAGCAGCGCGTTTTCGTTGCCCAGCGCCGCGATCGCCTCTTCGCCGACTTCCGTCAGTTCCTTCGGCTCGGTCGTTGGAGCGATGAGCATCTGTACGCGGGCCTGCACTTCGAGGCCGGGCTCCACGTGCCCGATCGATCGCTTTTCTTTGAGCAGCAGAGCGAGCCAAGTGACGCGGCGTTCTTTGACGTCGAACTTGTAGCGGCCGGCGATTTCGAATTCGGTCGACACGCCCCCGATGGCGCCGCTGACCGTGCCTTTCATTTCGATGCGGGCCGCGCCGTCGACGACTTCACCGAGCGTACTCTGGACGTCGGCCGCGCTCACGGCGTCGAGGTTTAGCAGACCGCAGACGAGGGCGTCGTCGTGCTTCCAAGAACCGCCGACTTCCACTTCGTGCCCGGGCAATAAACCTTCGACCAAGAGGCTATTGCCGGGGATCTGAATCAGTTCGAGTTCGTCGGCGGTGAGCCGTGTGTACGGCGAGAGCATTTCCGGAGCCCCTTCGCCGGCCCGAGCCAGGACGATCGTGTCGGCTGCACGCAGCGCCGACTTGGCGGGCTTCTTGTTGACTTCGACGTTGGCTTCCGCCGTGCGGTAGATGCGCACCGACGAACGTTCCCCTTCGACGCCGAGTTGCCGCTCTTCGTAAGCGAAGCGAGCCGCGACGACCGTCGGCAGCGTTTTGATTTCTTCCTTGTTCTTGAACTTCAACACGCCGGCCACTTCCAGCACGGCGTCGACCTTGGCGACGTCGCCCGGTTGCACGCCGCTGGAAAGTTCGACGCTCTCGGCCGCCGTCGCCCGATGGGCCGAGGCCAGAGGGAGCGTCGTCACAAACCCGATCAGCGCGAATCGGCCTGCTTTCAGAAGGCTGCGGATTTTCTGTGCGAACGACGCTTTGATCCAATGGCGGCACATGAGGCGAAATCCCTTCGCGAACTACAATGAGAGGGCCGCGCGCACTCTTTCCAGCGGCGCGTACGGCTAACGCGTTTTTTCGACGTTTCCGCCGACCGTCGATGAGACGAAGCCTCGTGAAACTCCGTCGCCCGCCCCGTGACCCGGATATTGGGCAAACCGGGCGAACTGTAATGAGCCCAGCGGTAGTGCTCACTCTGAGGGGATTGTGAACTCTTTCACGACGCAACGACCGCATATTGAGCAATCTTGAATAAATTTCCCACAAAACAGCGAACATTTTCTGAACGCTGGACACTTTATTGCGTACTAGGGGTAGTGTCTCAGAAGAGGGCGAGGCGGCCTCGGAACTTCGTTCACAAGTGAATTCTGTGAAACAGTTTGAGCTGCGGCGGCATCTAATCTCCGTGACACAGATGGCTGAACTCACCGCTTAGAGCATCGCAGCCTACGCGGCAAATTTGGCAGACAGTTTGCACTGTGTTTGGGTAGATTACCGGCGACATTGTCCGGGACGGTCCGACGTAAGTCGCGGCCGTCGGTTGGGCAAGTGCCAGAGGAGCTGTGGCTTTTGGAGGGCGGTGGGAACCGCAGGGAACACCTCCGGGGGCAGAAGGGGTGGGTTCTCATGAATACTGGATACGTCAACCCGGGCCTGCGACAACTGCGCGACCAACAGGTCCGTTTCGCACCCCGAGATAAGAAGCTGCAACAAGCGGCGCGTGCCGAGAAACTGCTCGGCGAACTCACGCCGGGGAAGTCGTACAACTACGTCGACCTCTGCTATCGCATCACCGATTTTAAGCCGGAACAATATCCGGATCTGAAGGTCACGGCCGAAGAGGCCCGACATGACCTGCGTCTGTTCGTCGAAGACGTTTCGGCGGCGGCCGAAGTTCCCGCGGACGACGCCGGCGAAAAGGTGCTGACCATCGAAGAACTGGCCGAGATGTTCAACGTCTCGACCAAGACGATCCAACGTTGGCGCGAGCAAGGGCTCGTCAGCCGCCGGTTCGTGTTCGACGGCCGGAAGCGCGTCGGCTTCCTGGAAAGCTCGGTCAATCGCTTCGTCGAAACCAACGAAGAGAAGATCGCTCGCGGCAGCCGGTTCAGCCAATTGTCGGAAGAGGAGAAGGATCTGATCATTCGCCGCGCTCGACGCCTGGCCAAGTACGGCGCCAGCCCGGCCGAGGTCGCTCGTCGCCTGTCGATCAAGACGGGCCGTAGTCCGGAGACGATCCGTTACACGCTCAAGGGCTTCGAGGAAGAGCATCCCGATCTGGCGATCTTCCCCGACAACGGCGGTCCGCTTTCGGAAGACGACAAGCAATCGATCTACCAGCACTATCGCCGCGGTGAATCGGTCGACGCGCTTTGCAAGCGCTTCCACCGGACGAAGACCAGCGTCTATCGCGTCATCAACGAAGTGCGGGCCGAGAAGATCAGAGCTTTGCCGCTCGACTTCATCGACAACCCGCTCTTCGCCAAGCCGTGGGCCGAGAAGCAGATTCTCGGACCGCCGCCGGTCGTCGAAACCTCGGGCCGCAAAGCCCGGGCTCCGGCAGGCTTGCCGCCGTACTTGGCCGCTCTTTACGAAGAGCCGCTGCTGACGCGCGAGCAAGAGCAGTACATCTTCCGGAAGTTCAACTTTCTGAAGTACAAGGCCGGCAAACTTCGCGATTCGCTCGAGCCGCAAAAGGCTCGCAGCGGCGTGATGGACGAAATCGAACGGCTGTACAACGAGGCCGTGACGGTGAAGAACAAGATCATCCGCGCCAACTTGCGGCTGGTCGTGTCGATCGCCAAGCGGCACGTCGGGCCGCATGAAAACTTCTTCGACCTCGTGAGCGACGGCAATATGTCGCTGATTCGCGCGGTGGAGAAGTTCGATTACGCCCGGGGTAACAAGTTCAGCACCTACGCCACGTGGGCGGTGATGAAGAACTTCGCTCGTACGATTCCGGACGAAATCAAACGCCGCGACCGGTTCAAAACGTCGGCGGACGAAATGTTCACGTCGGCCCAAGATCGCCGCACGGATCAATATGAGTTGGAGATGGCTCAGACCCGGCGCGAGTCGCAGGTCGGCAAGATCCTCGGCAACTTGGACGAGCGCGAGCAGACGATCATCATCCGCCGCTTCGGCTTGGACCACGGCCGGGAGCCGCTCACCTTGAAAGAGGTCGGCGAAGAACTCGGCGTGACCAAGGAACGAGTCCGGCAAATCGAAGCCCGCGCCTTGGCCAAGCTCAAACGGGCCGCCGAGGAAGAGCACATCGACCTGCCCGAACTCGACGACAAGGGATAACTCTCGCACAGACGCCGCCCATAAAGCGGCGTCAACAGCGAGCCGGGAGCGTGAGCGACCGGAGTCTTGAAAAAATCGATCGTCATCGAAATAGCCCAGGGACCAAAAGTCCCTGGGCTTTTTGCTTTGCAGTCGAAAGCTCATCGATTTCTGCTCGGCCATCCCCGCCATCTCCTCTGCATTCCCCTATCCCCTTCTCTGAAATCGCTCGGAAGCGCGGCCAAAAGCAAGCCTTTCGCGGCGGAAAATCGCGAGATTCACAAAATTCTCGCCGGCCAAAAGTTGCCTTGTTTTTGGCCGGCGGCTTTGCGAGATTGGCTCTTGCACGGTCGGCCCGGGCCCTGGTGTTACGGCACCGCTTGCCCGGCAACCAGCGACACGTGCGACGCCTGCGCTAGGGGCGTGCCGGAGGATGCCGGACGTTGGTGTAAGTGGTCGGTCGCGCGAGTGGAAAACACGTCTCCTTAC
>JAFLCO010000405.1 GCA_017303535.1 Planctomycetota bacterium | reverse complement strand
GCGACAGTGACAGGCGTTGATCGCCGGCAGGCCGTAGCGCACGAAGGACCGATCGCCCGCTGCTGCATTCCTTTTTTTAACCGCGACCGGGACCACCGGACGCCCCGCACAAAGCCCTCGGGCGATGAAGCCCGAGTTGAACGGAACTTTTTTAGTTCACGATGCTTCGCCGTACGCGCACTTGGAATCGGACCAGAGAAATTAACCACAGAGGCACAGAGGCACAGAGAAGACCGGACAGGCGGAAGAAGAAAGGGAGATGAGGGGGATAAATCAGGGGATGGTGGGGATGGGGACAGAAATCAGAATTGCTGAGAGCGGACTTCGTCCGGCTCTCTTTTTTTAATCCCATCTCCCTTATCTCCTGCTTTATCCCCCTCATCCCCCTTTCTTCTTCCTTCTCTGTGCCTCTGTGTCTCTGTGGTGAAACTGACGGGGAGGAAGTTTTAATGCTTGCCCTGTTTCGACTTAGGGAGGTTTACGGTGCCGGCGCGACGGGTCTTGACGAGATTGCCCGGGCCGGCGTAACTTACGAAATTCGCACGACTTGTCGTCGGAAAGCCTTACGCCACCTTAGCTTCAATTGGTAGAGCACCGCTTTCGTAAAGCGGGGGTCGCGGGTTCGAATCCCGCAGGTGGCTCTGTTTGGACCGCTCAATAATGCGGAAATTGCCCTCGATGGGGCGGCAATGGCCCGCGAGACCGGCGGCAATTGCCCGACGGGCGGTTTAGGTCCATAATTCTTATTCTCGCCGGTTGCGCCGCGTGAACTGGGTTTGGTCGGAAACGTTTCCGCCGAACTCGTGCGCCTTGAAGTTTTTTTGATCGGCGAGTCGCAATTTTCGGCGTTCGGCGTTGTCGGGAAGTTCCCGCAACGGGGCAGTTTTGAGGAGACGGCAGGTATGTCGCAAGGTTTGGAATCGGACGTCAAGCAACTCGCGTTGTCGAACAGTCCGCTCTCGCCGGCGGAAGTGAAGCAGGCATCGCAGGCCATCACGGCCGACACGACGAACTTTCGGCAGTTAGCCGACGGCGTCAACGAACTGGAAACGAACGAAAACCCGACGCCGGCCCAAAAGGTCCGCCTCGGCATTTGTTACTACTTGCTGGGCCGCAACCGACTGGCGACCGCGACCTTGAGCACGGCCGACGGCGGTGCGCTGGCCCTGTTTTACCTGGGCAAGGCGAAGTTTGCGCAAGGCGATTACCGCGGCGCCGACGACGCTTATCAACAAGCGGCCAAGGCCGGCTTCCCGAGCGACGACTGCACGCTGGCCCGCGCCGATGCCGTGCGCAATGCGGGCAACGCGAGCGCCGCGCTGCAAATGCTCGACACGCTTTCGGGCGCCGTCGAACAAACGGCCGAATACCTTTATCAACGCAGCGCCACCGTGGCGGCGCTCGGCGGCAATCCGCAGGAAGTCGTCGCGCTGTTGGAACGGGCCGTGGAAACGGATCCGGGCCATCCGGGCGCGCTGTTCGGTTTGGCCGTCGAGAATGATCGTCGCGGCAACGACGACGTGGCGATGGACCTGTATCAGAAGTCGGCGGCCCGCTTTCCCACGCACGTCGGTGCGCTGTTGAACCTCGGCATCTTGTTTGAAGACCGCGGTCAGTTCGAACGGGCTCGCCAGTGCTACCAGCGGATTCTCGACGCCTACCCGAACGATCCGCGGGCTCGTCTGTATTTGAAGGATGCCCAAGCGTCGACCGACATGGTCTACGACGAGAACGAAAAGGCGAAAATGGCGCGGCTCAACCAGGTGTTGAGCATCCCGGTAACCGATTTCGAATTGTCGGTGCGGAGCAGAAATTGCCTACAGAAGATGGGCATTATGACGCTCGGCGATCTGACGCGCTGCACCGAGCAAGAGTTGCTCTCCAGCAAAAACTTCGGCGAGACGAGCCTGAACGAAATCAAGGAAATGATGGCGTCGAAGGGGCTGGAACTCGGCCAACTCGCTCACGAGCGGGCACGGACCGACGTCAGCTACGAGCCGGAATCGCTGAGCCCGGACGAGGCGGCCATTCTGAATAAGAGCATCGCCGACCTGAACCTTTCGGTGCGGGCGCGGAAGTGCATGGTCCGCTTGAACATTCAAACGGTCGGCGAGTTGGTGCGCCGCACCGGCGACGAATTGCTCGAATGCAAGAACTTCGGCGTGACGAGCCTGAACGAAGTGCGCGAGAAGCTGACGCAATACGGCATCAAGCTGCGGGGCGACTGATCGACGCGGTTTCGAGTAGCTAAGAAGGAATTCAAACTCGGCGAGGTTTCGATCTCGCCGAGTTTTTTATTGGGTGAGTGGTGAGGCGCGGGGCTTTGTTTGTCGCCGATGATATAATTGGAGCAAAGGAGCGGCCATGATCTCGTCATCGAAATTCGGCGAACTACTGGAAGCCGTTGAACAACTATCCGCGGAGGATCAGGCGGAGTTCATCGACGTCGTGCGACGCCGCCTCGCCGCGGTTGGTCGTAAGCAAGTTGCCGCCGATGTTGCGGAAGGACGCCGCGAGTTTGGCGAAGGCCATGCACGCGTCGTTTCGGCGGATGACATCATTCGAGAGATCGAGTCGTGAGACGTCGACTGATTCTCACGCAGGCATTCAGTCGCGCGACTAAACGCTTCGCTAAGAAGCATCCGGATCGAACCGGCGATCTTGCCGAAACGCTGAGATGTCTTGAATCCGACGCCTACGATGCGAGGCTCCGCACTCACAAGCTCCAAGGCGACTTGGCGGGAACATGGGCCTGCAGCGCCGGTTACGATCTTCGCTTGGTGTTCGAGTTCACCACGGTCGACGGCGAAGAGGCCGTCCTGCTTCTCTCCCTCGGCACACACGACGAAGTGTACTAAAGCGGCGACCTCGACCATGTCGACCAAGTGCCCGATTTGCGGATTTGAGAATGCCCGGGGATCGGCGCGGTGCGACAAGTGCAAGGCTTGGCTCGTGCAGACGGCCGAGTTGCCGCCGCCGGTCGGCAGTGCCCCAGCGCCGGCGGTTCCGAAATCGGCGGCCGCGGCGATCGATCCGGAGATGGTCGACGAGGTCCTGGCGCTGGTGCGCGACGGTCGGAAGATCGAAGCCATTCGCATCTTCCGCGAAACGACCGGTTGCGGCTTGCGCGAGGCGAAGGACGCCGTGGAGGCGATGGAAGCCGGACGCCAGACGCTTAGCGAAGGTCGGGTGCCGCCGCCGCCTGCGACGATGGAAGAAAACGAGATTCTCGAACTTGTGCGGGCGGGCAACATCATCGCGGCGATCAAACTGCACCGCGAACGCACGGGGGACGGGCTTAAGGAATCGAAGGAGGCCGTCGAGGCATTGGCCCGCGCGCACGGCATCGCGCGACCGCAACAGGTGGGCTGCGGCGGGGCGGCGCTGATGCTCGTCGTCGGGTTCGTGATGACGATCGTCTTAGGCGCGGGACTGATCGTGTTCGGCAAAGTCGTGGCGGCCAAGTTCGGGCTGTGACGATTATGCCGATGCGGCCGGGCGACGATGGGCGGCGCTGCATTTGGGGATCGTGAGGCCCTGCGGCGACCTATGGTTGGGTAGCGGTCTTTCTCGACTTCTGCTCCGCCTCTCTCGGGTCGCATTCATGAGTTCGCGCCGTATTCAACAGCACACGTCGCTGCTGGCCATCATCTTGCGCGTGGCCGACGTCGTCGGCATTTTCGCGGGTCTGTATCTCGCGGCGTCGTTGTTCGGGATGAAGGTCGGGCAAGCGGGCATCACGGCGGCGATCAGCGCCGTGGTGATGTTTCATTTGACGGCGGAAATCACGGGCTTGTACCGCAGCTGGCACGGCGTGTCGGGCGAGCGCGAATTGTTTTGCGCCGGCATGACCTGGTGTCTTTGTGCGCCGGGGCTGGTATTGCTCGGATTCCTGTTCGACATGCTCGGGCCGCTCAACGCCGAACTCACGCGCGGCGGCGCTTTGGCTTGGTTGGCCACCGCGCCGGCTTGCATGCTCGCGCTGCGCACGGCTTTGCGGTTGTACCAGCGTCGGCGTCGGGCCAAGGGTCACAACGTGCGCGGCTTGGCGATCGTCGGTTGCACGGAGATCGGCTTTCAGTTGGCCCGGAATATTGAGAAGGCGCCGTGGAGCGGACTGCGGACCGTCGGGTTCTTCGACGACCGTCCGGAAGAACGCCGCGCCGCGAAGCCGGACGACGTGATGGGGTGCGTCGGCAATATCGACGAACTCGTGCGACAGGCGGCCGACGGACGCGTGCACATGATCTACATCACGCTGCCGCTACGGGCCGAGAACCGCATTAAGACCGTGCTCGCGCGCTTGGCCGACACGACGGCCAGCGTGTACCTCGTGCCCGACTTTTATGTGTACGAGTTGCTCCACTCGCGGTGGATCAACGTCGGCGGGTTGCCGGCTGTGAGTATTTTCGAGAACCCGTTCTACGGCGTCGACGGGATGGTGAAGCGGATCCTCGACGTGTCGATCGGCAGCTTGCTGCTCTTGGGAGCGGCGGTGCCGATGGCGATCGTCGCCTTGGCGGTGAAGCTGACTTCGCGCGGGCCGGTGTTCTTCAAACAGAAGCGGTACGGGCTCGACGGTCGGCCGATCGACGTGTGGAAATTCCGCTCGATGAAGGTTTGTGAAAACGGGGCCGTCGTGACGCAGGCGAAGAAGAACGACAGCCGGCTGACGCCGATCGGCGGGTTCCTGCGGAAGACTTCGCTCGACGAACTGCCGCAACTGTTCAACGTGCTGGAAGGGACGATGTCGCTCGTCGGTCCACGGCCGCACGCGAATGCCCACAACGAGCACTTCCGCAAACAGATTCAAGGCTACATGCTGCGGCACAAAGTGAAGCCGGGCATCACGGGCTTGGCGCAGGTGAGCGGCTGGCGCGGGGAAACCGACACGCTGGAAAAGATGGAGAAGCGGGTCGAGTGCGACCACCAATACATTCGCGATTGGTCGCCGTGGCTCGATTTGAAGATCTTGTTCCGCACGGTGTTTACGGTGCTGAAGCGGCAGAATGCGTATTGAGAAGAGGCGGCAGTCGGCAGGAGGCAGTCGGCAGGAGGCGGTGGGCAGGAGGCGGTGGGCAGGAGGCGGTGGGCAGGAGGCGGACGCCGGGATCTAGGCAGAGTAGTCAGCAACGGAACAGCCGCAAACAAAAAAACCGGCCCGGGATTTTACTCCCGGGCCGGTCTTGTTTTCAGCAGCACTCAGCTTTCGCTCGGCTCACGCTTGGATTAATAAGCGTGGGCAATCGAGCGGCCGCTGCGGATGGTAGCCGACGGATCGACCATCGGAGGAGGAGGCATCGGGCCCTTTTCCTTCTTCGGAGCGACCTTCGGAGCAGCCGGAGCTTCCGCACCGCAGGTCGGAGCGGCCGCACAGGCCGGTTCCGCACAAGCCGGAGCAGCACAGGCCGGTTCGGCACAAGCCGGAGCGGCACACGTCGGGGCGGCACAGGCGGGTTCGGCACAAGCCGGAGCCGCACAGGCCGGAGCAGCGTTGCCGCAAGCCGGGTCAGCACAAGCCGTGCAGCCGTTGCCCGCGTT
>JAFLCO010000404.1 GCA_017303535.1 Planctomycetota bacterium | reverse complement strand
ACGGTGCCGCTCTTGTCGCTCACCGACGCGCAGCTCATGAAGCTGAGCAAGGAAGGTCAGCTGTATTTGAGCCTCGTCGAGATGCAGACGATTCAGGCTCATTTCCGTGAACTCGGGCGCGACCCGACGGATGCGGAGTTGGAGACCGTCGCGCAGACCTGGAGCGAACACTGCTCCCACAAGACACTAGGCGGGCGGATTCGCTACCGCGACGGCGACCGCGAGATCACGTTTCAGAGCATGCTCAAAGAAACGATCTTCGCCGCTACGCAAGAGCTGCGCAAAAAGTGGGGCGACAAAGATTGGTGCGTCAGCGTGTTTAAAGACAACGCGGGCGTGATCAAGTTCGACGATCAATACCACGTCTGCTTCAAGGTTGAAACGCACAATCACCCGTCGGCTTTGGAACCTTACGGCGGCGCGAACACGGGCCTCGGCGGCGTGATCCGCGATCCGCTCGGCACGGGCCTCGGCGCGAAGCCTATTTGCAACACCGACGTCTTTTGCTTCGCTCCGCCGGATATGCCCGGCGACAAAATTCCGCAAGGCGTGCTGCATCCGAAGCGCGTGATGCGCGGCGTGGTGAGCGGCGTGCGCGACTACGGCAACCGGATGGGGATTCCGACCGTCAACGGCGCGATCTTCTTCGACGAGCGCTACCTGGCGAACCCGTTGGTGTATTGCGGCAACGCCGGGCTGATTCCGGTCGATAAAGCCTTCAAGCAAACGAACCCCGGCGATTACATCGTGGCCGTCGGCGGGCGTACCGGTCGCGACGGCATCCACGGGGCGACGTTTAGCTCGGCCGAACTGACGACCGAAAGTGAAACGGTCTCCGGCGGCGCGGTGCAGATCGGCAACGCGATCACCGAAAAGATGGTGCTCGACGTCATCCTGCAGGCTCGCGACCGCAACTTGTACACGGCCATCACCGATTGCGGGGCCGGCGGTTTTTCGAGCGCCGTCGGCGAAATGGGCGAGGAGATCGGCGCCGAGGTGTGGCTCGATCGCTGCCCAGTGAAGTACGACGGACTTTCGTACACCGAAATCTGGATCAGCGAAGCGCAAGAGCGAATGGTGCTCAGCGTGGCGCCGGAGCGATGGGAAGAATTCGAGGCGTTGTGCGCCGCGGAATCGGTCGAGGCGACGGTCATCGGCAAGTTCGTGCCGACCGGTCGGCTGCAATTGAAGTATGCGGATAACGTCGTCGCCGATCTCTCGATGGAGTTCCTGCACGGCGGTCGACCGCCGGTGGTGCGCGAGGCCGTTTATGATCCGCCGCCGGTGCTTCCGCAGCCGCTGCCGACGAAGTACACCTGGGATTACACCTCGGAACTCACGGCGATTCTCGGCTCGCTCAACGTTTGCAGCAAGGAATGGGTCATTCGCCAATACGACCATGAAGTGCAGGCCGGCAGCGTCGTGAAGCCGCTGGTCGGCGTCTGCAACGACGGCCCGAGCGATGCCGCGGTCGTGCGGCCGGTGCTCGGTTCGAAGCGCGGCCTTGTGATCAGCAACGGCATGAACCCGCACTTCGGCGACTTCGACACTTACCACATGGCCGCCTCCGCGATCGACGAAGCGCTGCGCAACGCCGTGGCCGTCGGCGCGGACCCAAGCCGCGTGGCGATTCTCGATAACTTCTGCTGGGGCGATTGCGAACAGCCCGACACGCTCGGCTCGCTCGTGCGTGCGGCCTTGGCCTGCAAAGACCTGGCCCTGGCCTTGGAAACGCCGTTTATCAGCGGCAAAGACAGCCTGAACAACGTCTTCCGCTTCCAAGGGGCCGACGGCAAGCGGAACACGATTTCGATTCCGCCGTCGCTCCTCATCAGCGCGATGGGGCAGATCGACGACGTGGCGAAAGCCGTGACGATGGACCTGAAGGAAGCCGGCAACTTGCTGTATCAAGTCGGTGCGACGCGCAACGAAATGGGAGGCTCGCACTTCGCCTTGGTGCAGAACCTAGCAGGCGGGCAGGTGCCGACGGTCGATCCACAATTGGCGAAGCGAACCTTCGCGGCGGTGCACGCGGCGATCAAGGCCGGCACGGTTCGCGCCTGCCACGACCTCAGCGAAGGGGGCCTCGCGGCCGCGGCGGCGGAAATGGCCTTCGCCGGTGGGCTCGGGGCGCGGCTGCATTTGGCCGAGGTGCCGTATTCGCTCGTGCTCAATCCCCGTGCGCAGGAAGCCGCCGAGCGGTTGGCCCGGGATAATGAACATCTCGAGGTGCATGAGCTCTCGGCCATGCCCGAGGCGACGGCCGTGCTGCTGTTCTCGGAATCAAACAGCCGGTTCCTTTGCGAAGTGCCGCAAGCCAAGAGCGCGGCCTTCGAAAAAGCGCTGGCCGGCATTCCGCACGCACTCGTGGGCGAAGTGACCGAAGGCGGCCGGCTCGAAGTGCTCGGCATCCCGCACGTGCACAAAGAGCTGCCGGACGAACCGACGGAACTCCGCGTGCCCCGCGTGATCGACGCAAAGATCGAAGATTTAAAAGCGGCCTGGCAAAAGCCGCTCGCTTGGTAACGAAGACTTAGTTCACCACGGAGGCACGGAGAACACGGAGAGGAAGCAGAATTGCAAATTGGTAATTGCAAAATGCAAATTGCAAATTGGCAGGACGGCTTCGCCGCTCGCTTGCGCCCATTTTGCAATTTGCAATTACCAATTTTCATTTTGCAATATCTGCCCGTCTCCGTGTCCTCCGTGCCTCCGTGGTGAAAATAAATTGTTTGAGGACGTGAGATGACCGCTCCGCGTGTGTTGGTGTTGCGTGCTCCGGGCACGAATTGCGATTTGGAAACGGCTCACGCCTTCGAACGGGCCGGGGCCAATGTGGAGCGGTTGCACGTCAACCGGCTCCGCGAGGCGCCGAAGACTTTAGACGACTTCCAGATCCTCTGCTTCCCCGGCGGCTTCAGCTACGGCGACGACGTCGCGGCCGGCCGCATCCTCGGGAACCAGATTCGCATCCGCCTGGCCGACGACATCCGCCGCTTTCGCGACGCGGGCAAACTCATCCTCGGCATCTGCAACGGTTTTCAGATTCTGCTGAAGACCGGCGTGCTGCTGGAGGACGATGTCCCTGCGACCGGCGGTGCCGCAACCGCCCAAGCGACGCTCGCTCTGAACGAAAGCGGACGCTACGAAGACCGCTGGGTGCGGCTCCGCGCCGACGGCTCGAAGTGCGTCTTCTTCTCCGGCTGCGAAACGATGTACTTGCCCGTGGCCCACGCCGAAGGGAAGTTCGTCCCGCGCGACGCGGCGGTCTTGAAGAAGCTCGAAGCCGGCGCTCAGGCCTGCTTGAAGTATTTGCCGCTGAAAGAAAATGACGCCGCCGCGGCGACCGTTCCGGCCGGGGCCAATCATTCCGTTGCCTACCCCGACAACCCCAACGGCGCGACGCACGACATCGCCGGCATTTGCGACCCGACCGGCCGCATTTGCGGGCTCATGCCGCATCCCGAACGCCACCTTGACGCCGTGCAGCATCCGCAGTGGACGCGTCTCAAGAAGCTTCCCGAACACGGCGACGGCTTCGCGGTGTTCCAGAACGCCGTGAAGTATTTCTTGTAAGACGACGCGCGATCGCGCAACGATCCGCTCTACCGTCTCAGTCCAACGCCGCGCAAGACGCTCACCGTCGCCGGGGATTTGTTGAGCACGTAGAAGTGGATGCCGGGCACGCCTGCGTCCAAAAGTTCGCGAACTTGGCGAACGGCGAACTCCACGCCGATCTTGAACTGCGCCGCCCCGTCGTCGCCGGCCGTTTCCAGCGCGTCGATGAATTCCGGCGGCAGCTTGGCTCCGCAGAGCGACGTGATCCGCTTGATCTGCGCCAGGTTCGTCACCGGCAGGATGCCCGGCACGATCGGCTTGCGGATGCCGAGCGCTTCGGCACGGCGGCGGAATTCGAAGAAGTCGGCGTTGTCGTAGAAGAGCTGCGTCACGACGGCATCGGCCCCGCGGTCGACCTTCCGCTTGAGGTTCGCCATGTCGATCTCAAGGCTCGGCGCCTCGAGATGCTTTTCCGGATAGCCGGCCACGGCGATGCCGTACTGCGGGAACTCGCCGCGGATCAGCTCGACGAGTTCGCTCGCGTAACGCAAGCCCCCGACCGCTTGCTTGAACTCCGTCTCGCCTTTGGGCGGATCGCCGCGCAGGGCGACAATGTTCGACACCCCGCGCCGCTCGGCTTCGATCAGGTACGCGCGGAGCTGGTCAACCGTTGCGCCGACGCACGTCAGGTGCGAGGCCGTCGCGACCTTGAACTCGCGCCGCACGCGATCGATTACGTCGAGCGTTTTGGTTTGCGTCGAGCCCCCTGCCCCGTACGTGCAGGTAATATAGTCGGGCCGGAACGTCACCAGCTCGGCGACGTGCTGAAACAGCTCGGCTTCCGAGGCTTCGGTTTTCGGCGGAAACAGTTCGAACGACAGGCCGAACTTGCCCGGTCCGTAGGCGTCGCGCAGATTCATAAGCGGCAAAGGTTCGCGAGGGACGTGCGCGGCGGCGGCTCAAGCGTTTTCGAGTTATCGCGGGGGTGCCTGGGGCATAGCGAAGCGGTGCCCCAGTGACTGGGCCTTCGCGAGTACGCTCCAGACCCAGCCACCCGACGTTGCGAACCATCGAAAACTGCCGAAGCGCTGCGGCGCCAAACGGCTGCGCAAGCCCGACCGTGAGCCTGCGGAAAACTCGAAAATACCCGTAGCCGCGAGCGGTTACAAGCTCAACGGCTCGCCGGCCATCTGCCGTTCGTGCCGCGTGAGTTCATACATATCGTGCAAAAGTTGCACGTCGCAGGCTCGTTGGTCGACGCCCCGTCGGGCGAACATCCTGGCCTGCGCGGCTGTGAGCACGTCGACGGGCGTCTCGGTCACCTGGCCGAACGACCGTGCGTAGTTGACGAAGCTCGGCACGTTCGTGGTGACGAAGCCGTACACCATGCTGCAGGAGCCGATCGTTTTGCCGGTGAAGATGCCCGTGTTGATGGCGGTCTTCGCGTAGTCGCCGACCATCACGCCCAGAAACTGCATTCCAGTCGACACTTTGCGGCCTTGGTAGTCCATGTTCACATGGCCGTATGTGTTCTTCAGGTCGCTATTGCAGGTGCCGGCCCCGAGGTTCACCCAACTGCCGAGATAGCTGTGTCCCAGGAAGCCGTGATGTTGCTTGTTCGTGTACGGCTCGATGACCGAGCCTTCGATCTCGCCGCCGATCTTCGTCGTGTGCCCGAGGCTCACGTGGTCTTTGATCGCCGCTTGTTCGATCACGCGCGCTCCCGGGCCCAAGTAAGCCGGCCCGCGCAAGAAGCAGTACGGGCCGATCGACGCCCCGCGATCGAGCAGCACCGGGCCTTTGCCGGTTTCACTCACGCAATACTGCCCGAGCTTGGCCCCTTCGGCCGCGAAGACGCCGTCGGCCACTTCGCGGTAGCTGCCTTGGCTGAGGCGAAACTCCAGGTTAGCGTCGAGCATCGTCAGGTTATAGCGCACGACGTCGTGCGGATATTGAAATAGCGGCAACTCGGCTTCGAGCGGCCCGCTCTCATTGGTCGC
>JAFLCO010000403.1 GCA_017303535.1 Planctomycetota bacterium | reverse complement strand
GCGCCGCGCATGGAACAGCGCCTGCCACGCGGACAGGTTGTACGGTTCCTCGTCAATGTGCACGATGTCCGGCTTGCGGCGACGAACGATTTCCAGGCAAGCTTCGGAAAAGAACGAGAACCGCAAGGCGTCGTCGAGGAACGGGTACTTTTCGCTGTCGACGTACGGCGTCGAATAATCTTTCGTGTAGACGTGCGGGTCGAGGACCGGGGGACGTCGCACCTTCGGCGACGTGTAATCGCTTTCAAAGTGCGCGGCGTTCTTGACGAAGTGCACGGGAACGCCGCGCAACTCGGCGGGGATCACGCCGATGCGCTGCTTAAGGCCGTTGAACTCGAGCCCGTAGTCGTCGATGTTGGTTTTGCCGTACCAAGGCGTGACGATTTCCACATCGACGCCCGCGGCTTTCAACGCCGGAGGCAACTCTCCGGCAACGTCGCCGACGCCGCCGGCCTTTGAGAACGGCTTGCACTCGGCCGCGATGTACAGAACGCGCATAGTCGGCATACTTCCTGAAAGGACGAAGCGAAGCACGGCCCGCGTTCACGAGCCTCCTGCCGATTTATACCCGGTCGGCCGTGCCTCTTCATCCGCAAATCAGCTTCCCGCAGCCGCGACTAACCGCGAGGGTGGGCTTCCAGTAACTCATGCGACACGGCGACGTACGCCACGCCGGCGTCCTCCATGCGCGTCGCGAGGAGCGCGTAGAGGCGAAGCTCCCCTTCGTCGGCCACGCGGTACTTGTAGAAGAATGACTTACTATCACCGTGCAAGACGCCGTCGATCCCTTCGGCCACGATCGCGGCATCGCGGTCCCCTTCCGCCGCGGCAATCCCACAGAGAATCAGGTAATTCATGCCGACGCCGAACATCCGGTTCTGCGCCCCTTGCAGATAGGCCGTCATCCGCCAGGGGCGATTTACGGCGACGATCTCGCCCGTCGGATGAAGCAAAGCGATCGGCGTCTCGGCGGTTTCCAAAGCCCGCTGCATTCGCACTCGCGCTTCACGCTCTTCTCGTGAAAACAGCGAACGCATCGGCGGAGCCGAAGGTTGCGAGAGCGGGCGTTCGGGAGCCGCGGGCCAGGAGTCGTCGATCGGAATGCGACGGATTTGAACGGGAGGCGAGGAGGGAGCGATGCCGAACGTGTAGTCGTTACCGCTGAGCATAGGAGTGGCTTCCGGGGTCGTCAGTGAGCCCAAGGTTCCGCCTCCGTGCGGGCCGCGTCGTTGCGGCGATACTCTTTTCTGCCATCCGCGCGGAATTATTCAAGTACGAGTCGAGGGCCGGCCGAGCGTTGGCAGAATTTTCCGCGCCGGAACTTGCCGCGCATTTCGCTCGGGCAAACCTTGCCGGCGCTTACAGGGCGCGCGACGAATCAACGCGGCCCGTCACTCGCCGATGATTTTTACGAGCACGCGTTTGCGGCGCCGGCCGTCGAACTCGTAATAGAAGATATGTTCCCACGGACCGAGATGAAGTCTGCCTTCGGTAACGGCCACGATGACCTCGCGCCCCATGACCTGCCGTTTCATGTGGGCATCAGCATTGTCTTCACCGGTGCGATTGTGCGCGTAACGGCGGGGCGATTCATCGAACGGGGCCAGTTTTTCCAGCCAAGCGTCATAGTCGGCGTGCAGACCCGATTCGTCGTCGTTGATAAAGACCGACGCCGTTATGTGCATGGCGTTGACGAGGACTAACCCTTCGCGGACGCCGCTTTCCGCGACTAATCGCTCGACCTCGGCGTGCAACGACACGATGGCCCGACGCTGCGGGACTTCCATCCAGAGTTCGCGAGTCAGGCTTTTCATAAGCGGCAACGATGCGGCTGTGGCGACTGACGGCCGGAGCAAAGCAAAAAGTTCCGCTTCGCACAGTGGTGATGATTGTATCGCCCCTAAACGCCGCTCATGTGGAAAACTGCCGATCAATGCGTGGATTTCCCCCGGGCGCCTGTACGATTTCGACTTAGATTTCAGATGGAAGTTGAACAGGCGGAAGGCAGATCGTCATGTCGGAAAGACGCAATAATTTTCGCGCTGTGTTGGCCGAAGCTCGGGAAGCCGAGCTTTGCGTCGGACGGCGGCGTCATCCGGTTTCCGTCGTCGAAGAATCGAGCGGCGGACTGTGTGTCGTGGCCGCCGACGAGCCGCCGTTTGCCCCAGGATCGAAGGGCGAACTCTTTACCGACGACGGCGACTGCCTCCGCGTCGAGGTTGTCCACTCCCGCGATAGTCTTGGACAGTATCGCGTCGGCCTTCGAAGGCTGGACGTCGATCAAAGGCCTTCCCGGCGCGGACGTTGCCGCGAAACGTCGCCCCTCATCTTGCTGCTTGGCCTAACGCTCGGGCTCTACGCCGGGTACGCATTTCGGCTGGAACCCGTTCGCGGTTGCCTAGCCCAATTGCCGACCGTGGCCGGCTATCTCGAGCAACGATAGCTCACGGCGACGGACACTAAATCCCCAGCGGTGTCGCGCCATCTCCGGCCCGCCCTACATCTTTTCGCGGGCAACTCATGCCGCTACGAGATGGTAGCGTAAGCCGGACGTCGTGCCCCCGCGGGATTCTTAAACGCGCAACGGTTTTGATTGCCCGGGAACATTCTAGGCAGAGCGGCACGCAGGCGTTGTAATAGTTCGGAGGCGCCGTCCAACGGCGCCGGCACGTCGGCGAATCAATCCGGAGATGGACCATGACCACTTTCCGAGAAGTGGCTGTCGCGACAGCCATTCTTGTGACTTTCGGCAGCCCGACGATCGGCACTGCTCAGAATTCGGCGCTTTCCTGGGTGAGGGTCGCCGACGATCGCCAAGGCTTTGTGCTGACGCCGTCCGGTCGACCATTTAAGGCCGCGGGCTTCAACTACGATCGCGACGCCGCAGGGCGACTGCTTGAAGACTATTGGGAAACGGAGTGGAAGACGGTCGAAGAAGATTTTGCCGAAATGAAAGCCTTGGGAGCGAACGTCGTTCGCGTCCACTTGCAGTTCGGCAAGTTCATGGACGGTCCCCGTCTCCCCAATAAAACGTCACTCGACCGGCTTGGCGAGTTGCTCCAACTCGCCGAGCGACTGAGCCTTTATCTCGACCTCACCGGTCTAGGTTGTTATCACAAGCAAGATGTTCCGGTTTGGTACGACAAGCTGAGCGAGACCGACCGCTGGAACGCTCAAGCCGAGTTTTGGAAGGCTGTGGCCGGGCGTTGCAAGGACAGCCCGGCGGTTTTTTGTTACGACTTGATGAACGAACCGGTGGTGCCGGGCGGGCGTCGCAAGGAAGGCGAGTGGCTCGGCGGCGCGCTGGCCGGCAAACACTTTGTCCAATTCATCACGCTAGACCAAGCCGGACGTTCGCGACCTTCGATCGCCAGCAGTTGGATTCGGCACCTGACCCAAGCGATCCGGCAAGTGGATCAACGCCATCTGATTACCGTGGGCCTCGTGGATTGGAGCCTCGCGCGTCCGGGGCTGACGTCGGGCTTCGTCCCTGAAGAAATCAGCGACGACCTCGACTTTCTCTGCGTCCACCTCTATCCCCAAGCCGGCAAACTCAAAGAAGACCTGGATACGCTCGCCGGATTCGCCGTGGGCAAGCCGGTGGTCATCGAAGAGACTTTTCTGCTTAAGTGCTCGGCGAAAGAGCTTCAAGAGTTTATCAACTCCTCGAAGACGCACGCCTCCGGGTGGATCGGCTTTTACTGGGGACAGACGCCGGACGAGTTGCGCAACTCAAAAGGCATCGGCGAGGCATTGACTCTGCAATGGCTCGAACTCTTCCAAGAACTCCGTTTGGCGAATCCGAACTGAGCCACGAGAACAGGCGGAGCCACAAAAAAAGCCCACTTACGAAATCCGTAAGTGGGCTTTCCTGTTGTCAGACTTCCCCGTGACGGGGCTTCATAGTGGAGGATAACGGACTTGAACCGATGACCTCTTGCATGCCATGCAAGCGCTCTCCCAGCTGAGCTAATCCCCCATATTTTTCGATCGTCCGAAGCGTGCCAGGAACAGACCTCGGACCGAGCCAATCGCGGCCCCTATTTTCAGCAAGGCTTCGGAGCTGTGGCAGCTCCTTAAACTCTTGCTTGCTAAAGCCTTGCAGGCGCCAAAGCAAACTGGGGTTGTCGATTGCAGATCGGCAGAATATCACTGTGTTTCCGAGGTGTCAAGAGGTCGCTCGGCCAAGCCCGGCAACGACTTACGACACGGCCGCACCGCCGCTCCACGACAACCTGTTGGGGCGACCTGCGACGTACAACCGCTTATCGAACTTTGCGAGGTAGGAAGTCGCGTGAAAAAGCTGCTCGGCAACAAGTTTTTCACCGGCTTCGTCAAGTTCGGCCTCGCCGCGGCGTTGATTACATGGCTGCTTTACGACGCCTCACGCAAGCCGGAGTTTGGCCGAATCCTCCGTGAGCCGAAAGACTTTAGGTTCATAGCGCTCGCCTTCGGATTGCTGCTCACAGGCGTGCTGGCAACGTTCATCCGCTGGCAACTCCTGGTGCGGGCACTCGGATTTCCCTTCAGCACGCGCGACGCCCTGCGGCTCGGGTTCCTCGGCTATCTATTCAACTTCGTGGCCCCCGGCGGCGTGGGGGGCGACATCTTCAAAGCCGTCGCCGTGGCTCGCCAGTTTCACGGCCGCCGGGCGCAGGCCGTCGCCACGGTCTTCATCGACCGTATCGTCGGGCTCTATGCGATCCTGCTCGTGGCTTCAACCGCTGTGCTGTGGGAAGGTCTGGTTTACGCCGAAAACGCGCAGGTTCGCCGCATCGCGATCGGTACGCTCGTTTGCACGGTCGTCGGAGCGTGCGCCATCGTGATGATGTTGTTTCCAGGCTTCACTTCGGGCCGCGTCTCGCGATTTCTCTCCAACTTGCCGCGAACAGGGCGAATTTTTCAGCAACTTATCGACGCCGTGCGAATGTACCGCGAGCGGCTCCCGGTGATTTTCTGGAGCTTGCTGATCAGCGTCGGCGTGCATGTTTGCGCCGTAGGTTGTTACTACGCCCTGGGAGCGTCGTTCCCCGGAGATAGCCCGACGATCGGAGAGCATTTTGTGATCGTGCCGCTGGCGTTAGTTGTCGGCGCGCTGCCGATCACGCCTAACGGTCTAGGAACGTTTGAACTCGCGGTCGAGAAGCTGTTTCCAATTGTTTCGTCCGCGGCGGTGCCCGGCTCGCGAGGACTCATCGTGTCGCTCATTTATCGCGTGTTGACGATCCTCGTCGCGCTGGTCGGCGTGGTGATCTACTTTTTTTCGCGTCGCGAAGTCACGGCGGCGCTTCATGACGCGGAAGACGAAGCGACGGATGAAGCGGCTGCGGAATCAACGCAAACCTCCGCGTCGAAGTCGTAGCGCCATTTCATAAAACCCCATACGCTACGAAGTCGCTCGGCCACTAGGATTGCCGGCGAGCAAGGTCTAAAATCCGGGAAACGTCGGCAAGTGGAAGCCGGCGAGGTGTGCGAGAGCCGGAGAAACGTCGCGTGGCTTCGTTGTTCGTGGTTCGCGGCAACGATCAAGGTTGCCGCTACGAATTGGAATCGGACTCCGTCA
>JAFLCO010000402.1:2488-5580 GCA_017303535.1 Planctomycetota bacterium | reverse complement strand
ACAACTCTACGACGCCGTGGTCAACGCCGTCGGCGATGTTCACTTCCGTCCCCCGTTGATGCAGTCCTTCTTTCATGCCGCTAAGCTACGATTGTAAATGGCTCATTTTCGGCGCAGGGAAGAGTAAGCAGCAGATGTTGTGACAAAGAAGTTTGCAAAGCACTTCGTTGATCATGGCCGTATCTGTTTTGCTGCGAACGTGGTCACGGAACTTTGCTTTGATCATGCTGAACGTACTTTCCACATTTGAGCGTTTGTGATAGTGCTGCATGAATTCTTCCCGTTTGAATTGGAAGTAGTGATACATTTTCTGCCATAGACCGCCACCTGAGCCGGTGTGGATCGACTTAAATGCGATGTACGGCACCGCTCCATGCGCAGCAACGACGTTCGTATTGTTGATGCTGGCGTACCCTTTGTCCGCTGAAACTTCATTCATTGTGAAGTTGGCAGCGGTCGCTTTCACAAGATCAGGAAGAAGCGGAGAGTCTTGCGCCAGCTTGTCACGAATTTCAACTGCCGTCACGATGTTCGTTTTTACACCGCACATCAAATGCACTTTGACCCACGAATGTTGTCGGCGAACGACGCCGTATTTGTGTTCGTACCAACTTTCAAATCGTGAAGTTGTGAAACCGCTACTGTCCGCCGCAAAATCAACTTCAACAGATTTAAGCGGCAAACTGCTTTCCGTGATCAGCGCCCGCAAGATCGGCGTAAGATCGGGATTCTCCAAATAATTAAAAATGGAATTGAAGTGCGGCAGCTTCGTGAGATAGCCCTTCGCATGTGCTTCACTGAGGTCCGTCATAAATCGCCGGCCTGAAAAAGTCGAGTAGACTTTGAAGGCAACGGCAAACAATGCATCAGCAAGACAGAGCCGAGGCCGACCGCCTTTAAGATTCTCCACAGGCTTCTCGACGATACCTTTGCAAAGGTCATGAAGAAGCTGTTGAAACTTCGCCTTCTCATTCGTCTGCGCAGCGTTGTACGCTTTCCAGTTTTGCGGGTAGGTCTTCCGCTCGGTGATCTGCACGGAATCCGTCACGGTTTCGCTCCCGTCCGGATTCCTCTCCCGCTTAATAACGATTTCAACTGCAAAAATATGTTTGCATTTGTGATTCCATTCAACGTGATCGGGACACGTGCAATGCGGCTTTTGATCGTCAGCGAATACCGTGTATTTGCCCTTTCCCGTTTGTGACGGGACGAGCCAAGCCTCGCCTTTCTTTTGCAGCTTAAAGATTGCTGCGATCTGCATTCCCCGTTCTTCTCTGGCGTCCATCTTTGCGACTCGTCTTTGTAGTATATTACTAATAATAATATACTATAGACATCAGTCGCTACTACGTGCAAGTAAATTACTTGAACCAAATTAGGCAACCTCATATACTGATAGGTATGCCAACTAAGATTCAGCTTTGGGGCTACCGCTGTGAGCGGTGCCAACACGAATGGCTCCCTAGAAACAGGGAAGAAACGCCAAAAGTCTGCCCTAAGTGCAAAAGCCCCTATTGGGACCGGCCAAGAAAAGATAAGGCCGAGGGCGAGAAAAAGTAGATTAATTAGTAGCCGAAGAGCTACTTATGGAAATTCTAAAAACATATGTTGACTCCTAATTTCAGACCCGGTAGTCTTGCTCGAAGCGGGTTAAAGTCGCTGTCCGATTAGACGACTGAAAAAATGCGGAGGAGGGGATCGAACCCTCATAAGGGCGGTTAAAGTGCCTTGTCCTACCAGTTAGACGACTCCGCATTTTAGACCCCGCATCGTTTAAGCGATGCGGGGTCTTTTTATTTATTATTTTGTCTTTTTGAAGACCGTCGCCCTTCTGCCGCCTCCTGGTTCGGCGACTCCAATCTCTTTCGACTCCGCTAATTGTTTTAAGAATATAGATATTTGGGTTCGGTCTGTTGCAGTCATCGGACTGATTTCGGCAACACCTTTTTCGATTTCTACAATCGTAAACCGATTGCCCATCGGCATCCCATCTATGACTTGGCGTGCGATCTTGCGCCAAACGCCCCGTATCTGTAATTGGGCGGAATCATGCCCTTCAATCGGCTCTGGTGGCGGGTCGTCGCTTTGCATTCCCCATACTTCATCGAGCGACCGTAGTTTCGCTCGGTAGTCGCTCTCTAGCTTTGCACGGGTTCTAAGATATTCTGCTGGCGTCATGCAGCCGGTTTTAAGATATAGCTGACACTGCGTCAAGAAGAAAAATTTACTCGACCTACACTATGTTATTGTGCAGACGGGTAGGTTTTTGTGCAAACAGGGGTTAATGTGCAAAGCCCCCGGCGGGAGAGGAGTAGGGTGCAGCGTTGCGGATATTCTCAGCCCTTTTCGCTGTGCGAATGGGCACGACTCTATATTCTCGAACCTTGCCGCCGGAGCGTTCGTAGTACGCGGCAGTATGGAGAGCCCGCCGCCGGGTGTGCGGTTTATGACGGTTGTTGTGTTTGTCGCGACGGGCTTGTCTGCGAGCTAGACTTCCGCGGGGGTGGCTGCGCCGTTTTGGCGGTGCCGCGCCTCCGAGTGTCGTGCGACCCGAAAACGATTGGTCGGGGCCGGGCGTTTGGAAGCCATTCTGCTATTTCTGTTCGGCTTGTTCGTCTTCGCGGCGCTGGGCCACGGCATCTGGGTGTTTTTCGCCTGGTTGTACGGTTTGCTCTCGGGCGAAACGTCGAGCGATTCGCGCCGACCGCATTCGGCGACGATTTCCAACTTGCGCGCCGCCGGCGATCCGTGTCCGGTGTGTGCTATTCCGTTGACGGCGGCCCGGGCCTGTCATGCCTGCGGCTGGCCCGAGGTGACGCAATCGAAGCTCCGCCGCCGCGACGTAGCCCTGGCGTCGCTCAGACGTTCGGCCAAGCGATTCTTCGGCATGGGCTGGCTCGACCAAGTGTCGTACAACGCACTTGAGCACGCGTTTGAGGCCCGGGCGCACGCCGTGCAACATGCGCCGCCGGTGCCGGTTGCGGAAAGCGCGGCCGTCGGCGAGCCTGCCGAGACCGGGGCGGAGGCGAGCGCATCGGTCGTGAGTTCGGCGACTGCGGAAGTCGCGGAGCCGGTGACCGTCGCTCCGGTCG
>JAFLCO010000402.1:0-2478 GCA_017303535.1 Planctomycetota bacterium | reverse complement strand
TCAGCTTCTCGCAGATCTGGTAGGTGATCGTGTACGGACCCGCCGGCGTGCCAGGCGGCACGCTGACCACGCCCGTGGCCGGATCGATGCTCGGCACCGGACCACCGTTGATCGACGTCGCGGGCATCGTCACGCCTCCGATCCCGCCGCTGACGACGACCGTGACGCCGTCGCCCGACGTTCCGACTCGAGTGGCGGCGTACATGGCCGCGCGTCGACAAGGCGAGGCCGAGCAGAAATCGCCTGACGCAGTCGATCGTGCGGGTGCCGCTGGCGGCTTGCCCACCAGTGCTTCAGCAACCAGGGTTGCAACTCCGCCGCGCGAACCGGCCAAGCCGTTCTCGCGGATACTCGCATCGTTCTTGGAAGAGAAGAACATCCGCTGGGGCGAACTGATCGGCGGTTTGCTGATTTTGTGTTCGTCGATCGCGCTGGTGCTCAGCTTCTGGCAGCAAATCGCCGAGCGGCCGCTGCTGAAGTTCGGCCTGTTCAACGGCGTCACCGCAGCCCTGTTCGGCATCGGTTTGTACGTGCATCGTCGCTGGCGGCTGCCGACGACGACGCACGGCGTGCTGCTGATCGCCATGCTCCTGGTGCCGCTGAATTTCTTGGCGATCGCCGCGTTTACCTTAAATAGTCCGCCGACCGACGCGCTCACGCTCGGCGGCGAGTTCGCGTCGCTGGCGTTGTTCGCTTGGCTCACGTATCGCGCGGCGCAGGTCGTCGTACCGCCGGCTGCCGTCGCGACGGCCGGAGCGATGATCGGCTGCGCGGCGTGGCAACTCGTCGTCCGCCGGTTCGCCGGGCCCGACATGAATGCCGCAATGTTATGGTTGCTCGGCAGCGTGCCGGTTGCGGCATTTACTATTCCGACGGGAATGCAACTGCGGCGGATTCACAAGCAGGAGACGTGCGGCGAGCCGGAAGCGAATCTACTGTTTCAAGTCGTGGGGACGACGCTCTTCGCCGCCGTGTTGCCGCTGGGGGTGCTGTTGGCGAAGGCCGACTCGTTCACGCTCTCGCTGGCTCGGCTCGCGCCGCTGGTGAGCATCATGGCCGGGCCGCTCGTGGCCGTCGGGCTGTTGCTGTGGCGGCGTTTGACCGCGCCGGAGCTGCTGAAGGAACGGATCGCGGGGACGGCCGTGGCCGTGTTCGGTGTCGGCGTGATCATTGCAGCGGCCGGCGCCAGTTGGCCGGTGCCGGCCGGGATGCTGCCGGTCGCCGTGATCGACGCCATGCTGCTCACGTGGATCGCGCTGCGCAGCGGCGTGAGCGCCGTGCATCTGCCGGCCGCGCTGTGTGCGACGCTCGCCTATCTCGTCGGCTTGCAACTTGTGCGCGGCGAGTTGGCTTGGAACGGCGCCGACGTTCGGCAGGCCGTCGAGGCGCTCTTCTGCGGCGCGATCGGCCTGGCCTTGGTCGTGCCGACGTTGCTGCTGCCGGCGCTGGTCGCGCTGCGGCGGTTCGCTCCTTGGTCGAAAGCGCCGCTGGTCGGCGAGGCGCGGCAAGCGGCGTTTTGGTACGTCGTGGCGGCCGGCCTGTGCGGCGCGGCGAGCGTCGGGCTGCTCGCGTATTTCAGCTGGGATGAAGCCGGCGATCCGTGGGGCGTGCGCTACGTGTTCGCCCTGTATGGAGCCGGCGCATTGGCGGCGGCCGCTGTCGTCGGGAAGCGGGAGCCGGCTTACGCCGGGTCGATTCTTATCGGCACGGCCATGCTGCAGGCCCAGCGTTACTGGGGGCCGCAACTGCCGCCGCTTGCCGACACGTGGACCGCGCTTTTCCTCGCGCATGCCGGGCTGATGCTCGGCCTAGCTTGGTGTGCCGAGTTGATTGCGGGCCGTCGTTCGCACGCGGTTCCCTGGAAACGTTCGCTGGTCGAGCCGCTGGTGATGTCGGCGACCGCGACGAGCCTTTGGGCCGTACCGGCGCTCGTCCTGGAAAAACTTCACAACGTGCCGCGCGACGCGGCCGCGGCGTGGTCGGCGTTGGCCGCGATTTGGAGCGTGTTGTTCTGGCGGATGCCGACGCGCGGCTGGTTCGCGATGTTGCAAACCGCGGCACTGGCGGCCGTCGGTACGCTCGTCCACCACGGCATCACGCAGCAAACCTGGTACGCCGAGGCCGTCGAATATCCGGCGTTGTTGGACCCTCGGGCCGTGCAAACCTTCGCCCTCGCGGCGGCCGGCTACTCGGCCGCGTGGCTGGCGCTGCGGCTGTACTTGCGCGGCCGCGCGGCGACCAACGTGCGGGCCGAAGTCGTTCGCTCCGAGTGGACGATCGACCGCGTCGTGAAACAGTTCGTCGTTGCGGCGGCGCTCGGGTTATCGCTCTACGCCGTCCTGCCGGGAGCCTGGCAAGAGCTGTCGTTCCGCACGTTCACGCCGCCGGAGCCGCGCGTGGCGCGGGCCGTCGCCGAGTTTCAAGTTGCGAACATTCCGCACGTGCCGGCTCGCGGCCTCGGCGGTTGGTTGCTGTTGG
>JAFLCO010000401.1 GCA_017303535.1 Planctomycetota bacterium | reverse complement strand
CCCATGCGCGAGTAGGCCAGCAAATTGTCGACGAGCTGACCGGCGGTCTGCGCCGAATCGGCGATGATTTCCAAGTGCCGACGGTCTTCCGGCGTGAGCCGAGCGGCCGCGCGCTCGCGCAGCAATTCGCTGAAGCCGACGATGTGACGAAACGGCGCCCGTAAGTCGTGCGACACCGAATAGCTGAACGCCTCCAATTCTTTATTGCTGCGCTGCAACTCGGCGGACAGCTCCGCATTTTCCTCCGCTCGCCGTAACACGACGCCGATGATCGAGTTGCGCAGTTCGACGAGGGCCTCGATCTCCGAGGGGAGAAAAGGCAGCGAGCGGCCGCGCACCGTTTCTTTCCAAATCTCGAACGACTTGCGCGGATGCAGCGTCTCCTGGCCCGGCACCTTCGGCGGCTTGCGCGGGTCGCCGGCCCACGAGACCGTGGTCGCGCGCTCGGCCCGGAACCAAAGAACGTAGCTCGGATGCAGCTTGGAGACGGCGACCGCGGCTACACCCGAGGCGACGGACGTCAGGTCGGCGAACTCGGGAAGTTCCACGCCGATCTGGTCCGTAGCGAAGACCTCGTCGGAAACGTTGTCGGCGAGCCAATGGGTCAGCGCACGGATGCGGCGCTCGTCCGGCGCATGGCCCACGATGCGGCACCGCTGGTCGTCGACGATAGCCGCGCCCGTCGCGCCGGCGATGGCCAAGAGCGACTCCGGATCGGCGGCGAGGCCGTCGAAAAAGTCGGGTCCGTAAGCGGCCATCGACTCCAGCAGCTTGGATTGTCGCGATTTGAGTTCGACGCGCCGTTCCGCTTCGGCGGCCCGTTGCGTCGCTTCGAGTTGCAGCGCCAAAATCTGACCGACGAACTCGCAGGCCGTACGCACCGCGAACGGCACGTTTTTCGGTTCGCTGTGATGGCAGGCGATGAGTCCCCACAGCTTCCCGCGGCTCACGACGGAAATCGACATCGACGCCGGCGTCCCCATGTTGCGCATATATTGCAAATGGATCGGCGAGACGCTCCGCAATGCGGCGAAGGTCAGATCCAGCGGCCGTCCGGTTGCCGGATTGACGGCCGGCTCCAGCGGAACCGATTGGTAGTCGGCATTGACGATTAAGCGAATGCGATTGAGTTGATACAGCTCGCGAGCTTGGGCCGGAATGTCGTCGGCCGGAAAGCGCAGGCCGAGATATTTCGGCAGGCGATCGTTGCCGTCTTCCGCGACGACCGTGCCGTGCCAGGCGTCGTCGAATTGATAGAGCAGGACGCGATCGAAGCCGTTGAGCTTTCGCACTTGCCGCACGGCGATCTCTTGCAGCGAATGCGGATCGCCGGCGGCTTGTAGCGCGGAGATAAACTCCGTGGACTGCGCGTAGAGAACTTCCGGCGAGCGGAGGTCGTGAGCGACGATTTGTTCGAACTCGACGATCAGGCGGTCCTCGCGCCGGTGGGCCAGCACGAGAAATCGGCGGTCGCCGTCGATCTCGATCGTCGCGATCTGCCGCGGCCGCTGGTCGATCGACTCATTCTGCAAGGCGTCACGCACCGCGCGGCCGACGCCGTCGGGCAGCAGCTCTTCGACGCGCTTTTTGAGCGGCGTAGTGTGCGGCCCGATACGGAGAAGCTCGGCCGCGTTGATGCTCGCTTGAACGACGCGAAGGTCCGGCTCGCTGAGGACGAGCAAAAATCCGTGCGGCTGAATGCTGCCGGGAATACGTATCGGCTCGTCGGCACAGCCACGGGTGTCGACGTCGGCAGATTGCATAGAGTCTCTCACGGCCGCGAGTTCAAAGCAGAGCAAGTCTGAGGTATTTACTTGACAGGGAATAGTGACTGCGCGACGATCGATCAGTGATTGACCATGGTCGGCAATTGACCACTTTTGGCTTTCCGAAATCGAGATTTCAAGGCAATCCATGAGTCACGACGACGCTAGGCAAACTTCGCGCCGAGACGTTTTGAAAGGGGCCGTTGCCGCCTCACTCGCCTCAGCCGCTTTGCCGGCAGCGACGGAAGCCCGGGAACCGTTAGGAAGATTGTCGGCTGCCCCCGGTTCGTCGACGGTGATCTCCGCCGAGAACCAGCTTCCCGGCGCCAAAGATTGGCAGCTCACCCGCGTGAAGCTCGATAAGAGCGGCGGCTATCGGTCGTCGGTCATTGAAGGATATTGCTCGAAGCAGAGCGTCGCGGCGGGCGAGGAGATCGAGTTCTTCGTCAGCACGGCGCCGGCCGCGAAGTTTCAGATCGAAATCTTTCGCATGGGCTACTACGGCGGCCGCGGCGCTCGGCTCGTGGAAACGCTCGGCCCGCTCGACGGCGCGCCCCAGCCGGTGCCGGAGATCGGCCCGAACCGCGTGCGCGAGTGTCGCTGGCCGGCCGCCGCGAAGCTCACCATTCCTAAGAGCTGGCGCAGCGGCGTTTATCTCGGACGACTCACGACGCTCACCAACGCCGATGGCTCCGACGTCGCAGGCGGATCCGGCTATTGGCAGAGCTACGTCGTGTTCGTCGTTCGCGACGATCGCCCGGCCGACGTGTTGTTTCAAGTCTCAGACAACACCTGGCAAGCTTACAACCGCTGGCCCGACGACTTCTCGCTCTACACGCATCCCGAAGGCGCTCATCACCCGGGCGTCGCGGTGTCGTTCGATCGCCCTTATGCCCGCTATCCGCAAATCGTCGAAGCGCCGCAATCGGTCGGCTCGGGTGAGTTTCTGTTGTGGGAGTACCCGCTCTGCTATTGGCTTGAAGAGCACGGGTACGACGTCACCTACTGCACGAATCACGACATGCTGCGCCGCGCGGAACCGCTGCGGACCAAAGCCGTGCTGAGCGTGGGGCATGACGAATACTGGGACGTGCGGCAATACGAGACTTTACAGAACGCCGTGCGGGAAGGCGTCAGCATTTTGTTTCTCTCGGCCAACACGGCGTACATGGTTTCGCCGTTTACACAGGCAGCGAGCGGAGCCGCCGATCGCATCATCACGCGCACCGCGAGCTTCGGCCCGCTGAGCGAAGAAGAAACGAAGGCGTACGGCCACATGATGGGCCCGTTCCCTTCGGCGGGGCCGGACGAGGCGCTGCTCGTCGGCGCGCGAACGACGGTCCCTTTCAACGGCGGCGGCGATTGGATCTGTGCCAAGCCGGAACATTGGATGTTCGCAGGCACCGGCATGAAGAAGGGAGACGCCGTGCCGGGCTTGGTGGGTTGGGAATACCACGGCGACCCGGCGAAGATTGACGGCCTCGAAGTCGTCGGCGAAGGCACGGTGCTCTCCGGCGGCGTGCGGCCGGGGCATTGGACGGCGACGATCTATCCCGGTCCGCGCGGCAACTTCGTCTTCAACGCCTCGACGATCTGGTGGGCCCAAGGCCTCGCCGCGCCGCCGGGGCATATGTTACCTTGGTCGCATTGGTCGCGACCGCATGGACCCGACGAACGCGTGCAGCGGATCACGCACAATTTGGTGCGCCGGGCCATCGCGCGTGAAGCGTGAGCACTGACGTTCCGCGACTTAGAGCCTATCCTAATACTCCCCTCTCCCCTTGCGGGAGAGGGGCCGGGGGTGAGGGGTTTGGAGTTCTCGGGTAGGCACTTAGAAGATTATTCGGAAGCAAGGCTGCCCCGTGGCCGTGGAACCTATCGCACCGCCGCCGGCCGCCGAGCGTAACGACGTCACGTCGGGTGCCACTGGTGGCTTGCCCACCAGTGCTACAAGCGACGTAAAGCGAGGGCACTGGTGGACGAGCCACCAGTGGCACCCCTCTCAACTCCTCTTCGGCCTGCTCTTGGCCGTCGCCTGTTTACTGGTCTACCAGACCACGTTCACGTTCGAGCTACTCACGTGGGACGACGATCAACACGTCACGAATAACGAATATTTCCAACCGCTCACTTGGCGCAGCTTCACGCACTTCTGGGCCTACTCGCACATCTATCTGTATATCCCGGTCAGCTACAACTTTTACGGGCTCGAAGTCTTCGTCGCGCAGTTCTTTCCGACCGGCGATCCGACCGGGCCGCTGAACCCGGCCGTGTTTCACGTCGGCAACGTGCTTGTGCATCTCGGCTGCACGCTGCTGGCGTACCGCATTCTGCTGAAACTCGTCCGCCATGAGCCTGCGGCCTTTCTCGGCGCGGCGCTGTTTTGCTTTCACCCGTTCCAGGCCGAGAGCGTGTCGTGGGTCGGCGAGAGTCGCGGGACGCTGGCGACGTTTTTCTCCTTCGCGGCGATCAATCTGTACTTGCGCTGGGCCGGCGTTGATCCCGAGCGCGGCATCTTCGCCGAGCGGGCTTATGATCCGGCGGCTCGCCGACGGCGCGACTACTGGTTCGCGCTGCTCTGTTTCGCGGCGGCCCTGTTGTCGAAGCCGTCGGCCGCCGCATGCCCGGCAATCGTGCTGGTCGTCGACGTCGTCTTGTTGCGGCGTCGCATTCGCACCGCCGTGTGGCACCTGCTGCCGTGGCTCATACTCGCCGTGGCCGACTCGGCCCTCACAAAATACTACCAGCGCGACGGCCACATCTTCGAGTTGGCCATCGCGCCGCTCGAGCGCAGGCCGCTGATCGCCGGCGACGCCTACGCGTTCTACTTAAAAAAGCTCGTCTGGCCCTTCGACATGGCGTTCGACTACGGCCGCACCCCGCAAATGGTCGCCGAGCTGCCGGAGTTTTATCGCGCTTGGTTGTTGCCCGTCGTCGTCGGGCTCGGCCTTGCGCTCTCGCCGCGGCGCCGCATTTGGCTCGGCTGCTACGCCGTGTTCCTCGTGGCCTTGTTGCCCGTCAGCGGCTTGGTGCCGTTTATCTATCAGGCGATTTCGACGGTCGCCGACCGCTACATGTACGTCCCCATGCTCGGCTTCGCATTGCTGCTCGCCGCGTGGATCGCTTCCCGCGAACATCGCGGGCTGCCGATCGCCGTGGCGGCCGCCATCCTCGGGCTGATGGTCCCGCGCACGATCGAGCAATGCCGCACCTGGCGCGACGATTGGACCCTCTACCGCCACGGCATCGCCCTCACTCCGCTGAGCTACATGGCCAACTTGAATCTCGGCTTTCGCTATCGCCAAGACAAGCAATACGACCAAGCGATCGAGCACTTTCTCCGCGTCGCGGAAATTCGCCCCGATTATTTCTGGGGCAACTACCACGCGGGCACTTGCTACTTGGCCCTCAAAAAGTACGACGACGCGATTCGCGAATTCCGCACGGCCCACAACATCCGCCCGGACGCCATCGAAAGCGCGATCGGGCTCGGCGACGTTTACAAAGTCCGGCGCGATTGGCCCGAGGCCGAACGCTGGTACCGCGTCGCCGTCAAATACGCGCCCGACCAAACGGTGCCGCACCTCGCGCTGGGCGAACTGCTCGTGGCCCGCGATCGTTACGCGGAGGCCGACGAGGAATTTCTCCAAGCTCAAAAACTCGCGCCGGAATCGGCCGACGTGCCGCGCCGCTACGGTCGCGCATTGCTCGATGCCGAACAATACGCGCAGGCCGCGCCGTGGCTCGAGCGCTGGGCTGCGCTGGAGCCGGACGACGCCGAACCGCAAGTGGCGCTGAGTCACTGTTTCTATGCGCTCAGCAAATTCGCGCTGGCTG
>JAFLCO010000400.1 GCA_017303535.1 Planctomycetota bacterium | reverse complement strand
TGCCGGCCTCGCCGGCGCGGGCCGCTTCGATCGTGGCGTTGAGCGCGAGCAGATTGGTTTGTTCGGCGATTGAAGTGATGACCTTCACGACCTTGCCGATCTCCAAGCTGCTGGCGCCGAGCTTCGCGACCGACTGATTGGCCGTTTCGGCGGTTGAAACGGCTTGGCGGGCGACGCGGGCCGAATCCGAGGCGTTCTTCGCGATTTCGCGAATCGCGCTGTTCATCTCTTCGACGCCGGTCGAAACCGTTTGCACGTTCTTGCTTACTTGCTCGGCGGCGGCCGAGACGACGTTGGCCTGAGCCGAGGTTTCTTCGGCGTTCGAAGCCATTTGCGAACTGACGGCCGTGAGTTCTTCGGCGGATGCGGCGAGCGTCGAGGCGTTGGCGTTCACGGCGTTGAGCACCGTCGACATTTCGGCGGCCTTCACCTTTTCGCGCTCGGCATTGTCGCGAATGTCTTGTTCCATCTTCAGCTTGGCCGTCACCACTTCCCAGGTAACCATCGAGCCCAGGTACTGCTTGTTCTCGTCGAAGATCGGGCTGACGAGCAGGTCGAGCGTTTCCGGGCCGACTTGGATGCTGGTGCGGTGCGGCAAGTTGCGAGGATCGCTGAGCATCTTGCGTTGATGCTCGGGCCGCTTGTGGAAGATGTCGATCGATTGACCGATGAGTTGATCAGCCTTGATCGGCAGCAGGCTTTCCAACGTCTTGAGAGTCTTGATCGAAGCCGGATTGGCGTAGCGAATGACGAAGTCGCGATCAGCGAACATGACGTTGATCGGAGCTTGCTCCATCATCGAGTTGACGCGAGCCGCTTCGGCGCGGGCCCGGGCCATGTCGGTGATGTCGGAGGCAAACTTCACGACTTTCACAAGCTTGCCGGAAGCGTCGGCGATCGGGTTGTATGAAGCTTGGATAATGATCTGTTTGCCGTGCTTACCCACGCGCTTGTACTCACCCGGCATGTTTTCGCCCCGATTGAGGCGTGCCCAGAAATCGCGATACTCGGCGCTGTTGCGGTACGATTCTTCGACGAACATACCGTGATGCCTACCGACGATTTCTTCCAGCGTGTAGCCGACCGCGCCGCAGAAGTTCGGGTTGGCGGTGATGATCGTGCCGTCCATGTTGAACTCAATCACGGCTTGCGACTGCCCGATGGCCGCCAGCAAGTTGGTCAGCTCGACCAAACGAGCTTGTAAGTTCGGGGCTTTGGCGGCCTTCACGGCTTTGGTGTTGCGAACAGCGACGGTCATGGGAAGAACTCCGAGAAAGATGTGGTCGGTCGGTTTTGAAACTGTGAAATGAGCGGTCGGATTCGATCAGCCGGCGAGCAGGCAATCGGTCGGCTTCGCCGATTCGCCGTCGTTCAGCAAACGTTCGTCGTCGAGCACCAGCAAAAGTTGATTGGGGAGTTTGTAGGCCCCGGCGAAAAGAGCTTTCATGTCGTCCGAAACGGTCGAGGGAACCGGTTCGTGTAGGTCGCCGTCGACCTCCATGACGTCGCCGATGCGGTCGACCAGCAGGCTCACGGCGTTGTCACGGTCGCGGAGGACGACGTTCATGGGCAACTGTTCGACCGGTCGGGCAGGCAAGCGCAGTCGATGCCGCAAGTCGAGGGCCGTGACGATCTGCCCGCGCAGATTGATCAGTCCGGCGACGAAAGTCGGCGCCAGGGGCACTCGCGTCATCTGTTGATAGCGCAGCACCTCTTGCACATGCTCGACGGCGATGCCGAGAAACAAGTCGGCGACGCGAAACGTGCAGAACTGTCTTGTGGTGGCCATGTTCGAAGACTCAAAGTGCGGATTGAAATACGGAGCGTTAGACGGCTTGAGCTAAGTGCGGCAAGTTGACAATGTCGGTGACTCGACCTTGAATCACGGCCGTACCGAGCAAATTGTCCGAAGATCGACCCTGCGATCGCCGGGCGACCTCGGTCTCGACGACGTCGACGATGCGGCCCACGACGAAGCCGCAGGAACCGGAACCGTCGGCGTAAACGACGATGTTCAGCTCTTCACTTTCATCGCCGCAGCCGCCGCCGAACACGTCGGTGAGTCGAACCAGCGGCAGGATCGCGCCGCGATACTGCACGACCTCGCGGCCGTCCGTCTGCTCGACCGTGCCGACGGCGATCTTTTCCAGTCGCGAGACCATCGAAGTCGGCAACGCGAAGCGTCGCGTATCGCCGAGGTCGACGACGAGCAAAGTTTCGGCCGTACCCGCGGCGTTGCCGGATGCCGAAGTCGACGATTGCGAATCGCGACTCTCGGCCGTGAGGCCCGCGGCCATGGCGAGGCCCATGACGTCGAGGATCAGCGCCACGGCGCCGTCGCCCATGATCGTTGCGCCGGCGTATTCCGAAAGGCCTTTGAGCTGTCGGCTAAGCGGCTTCACCACGATTTCGGCCGCGTCGTTAATCTTGTCGACGACCAAGCCGAAGCGGCGATCGTTGGCTTGCAGCACGACGATGTTGACGACATCGGATTCGACGTCGTCGCGCCGGAGCCCTAGCCGTTCCGAGAGATGCACGAGCGGGAGAAGCTTGCCGCGCAGCCGATAAACGGGCGCACCATGAACGAACTCAACGCCTTGCTTGGCTTCGTCGCCTTCGAGGCGCACAAGCTCCAGCAGGCTGACTTGCGGGATGGCGTAGCGGTCGCCGTCGTTGCCGACGATCAGCGCCGGAATGATGGCGAGCGTGAGCGGAATCTTGATCCGCACCGTCGTGCCGCGGCCCGGTTCCGATTGCAGATCAATGGTGCCGCTGATGCGTTCGATGTTGGATTTGACGACGTCCATGCCGACGCCGCGGCCGGAGACGCTCGTCACCGTTTCTGCGGTCGAGAACCCGGGGGCGAAAATGAGCTGCGCCGCTTCGCGATCGGACATGCGGGCCGCTTGATCGGCCGACACTAGCCCGCGCTCGATGCCTTTGCGACGAATCCGCTCCAAATTAAGGCCGGCCCCGTCGTCGGTAATCTCAATGTTGACTTGGCCGCCTTCGTGATAGGCGCGAAGCAGCAGCAGTCCTTCCGCCGGTTTGCCCGCGGCGCGGCGAACTTCCGGGGATTCGAGGCCATGATCGATGGAATTGCGTACGAGATGCGTCAACGGATCTTTAATGGCCTCGACAATCGTCTTGTCGAGTTCCGTTTCTTTCCCTTCCATCTCGATGACGACCTGCTTGCCGAGCTGAGCGGCTAGGTCACGAACCACCCGGGGGAATTTGGTCCACACGTTGCCGATCGGTTGCATCCGCGTCTTCATGACGCTTTCTTGCAGTTCGGCGGTGATCAGATTGAGCCGCTGAGCGGTGCTGAGAAACGCGGGATCATTCAGCCCATTGCAATATTGCAACACTTGATTCCGCGCCAGCACCAACTCACCGACGCGCGTCATGAGCTTGTCGAGCAGCGCGACGTCGACCCGAATGTTCCCTTCCGAAGCGCCCGAGGATGCGCTGCCGCGAGCTTCGGTCGCCGCTTTCGCGTTAGAAGCCGTTTCGGCGGCCTTCGCCTCCGCGTCGGCTCGCTTCCCCGATTGGTCGGCCACATCGGCGACCGCGAGGAGCTTAAGAACCGCGTCGATCACCAGCCCGGCGTCGCTACCCGTCGTTTCGGCCAGCGCCAGTCCTTCGCGGCACTTTCCGACGGCTTCGCAAAGCGCTCGGGCCACTTGCTCGTTCCAAAGGCGCTCGCCGTCGCGGATCGCGTGAAGAACGCGCTCGACGGCTTGGCATACTTGCAGAACCGCGTCGCACCGAAGCGTCGCGGCCTTGTCGCGAATGACGCTTGTCGTTCGGCACAACTCACGTAAAGCCGCTTCGGCGGGCGCCTGCACGCCGGTCGCGATAAGGGCCCGATTGACGCGTTCCACGAGTTCGTAGCACTCTTGGATGCCGGCGTAAATTTCGAAGACCGCGGCTTTCTCAAAAGCGCCGCCGTCGCCTTGCGATGTGGCCAAAGCTTCGGGGATCGTGGCGCCGGAGACGTCGCTTCCACGTCGGCACTCGTGCAGTTCGGCGATATATTCGCCGATGTCCACGTCATTAGACGTCTCGACCGCCTCGATCAACCCCTTCATGAAGTCGGCGGCGCGCAGGATTGAGGTCACCAATTCGGAACTCGGGACGAGTTCGCGATTGCGCATCTCGTCGAGCAACTCTTCCAAGCCGTGCGCGAGCGCGCCGATTCGATCGAGGCCCAGAAATCCGGCCGTGCCCTTAATTGTGTGCATCGTGCGGAACACGGCGTTGACCAACTCCAGATCGACGTCCGCGCCGCCGGCCTCGATCGACAGCATCTGCTGTTCGATGTTGGCCAAGCCTTCCTGCGACTCGACGATGAACTCGTTGATCAGTTCTTTATCGGCGCCGTTCATATTGGGAGTCCTTGAATCGGCGTTAGCCGTGATGAATGTTGATGAAGGCGGGCATCGGCCCGTTCGTTCCGCAACCGAGGCACATATCTTGATCCGGCTCGCTGTGGAGCAGGCAGGCGTTACAGGGAGACTGAAATTCATCCGCCGCGGATTCGAGCGACGGCAGCGTACCGCAAAACCGATCGAACAACGCCGCATCAAATCGTTTGCCGCGGCGATTGCAGATGGTTTCCAAGACTCGTTCTTCTTCCTCCGGCGAGAGGTTCCGGCGTCGCAAAGCGCGCTGCGTCTGAAAGACGACGTCGCGCAATTGCAGCGGCTTCAGCAAGTATCCCCAAGCGCCGCACGACAAAGCCCTGACCGCTTCGCGCGGATCTTGCGGCGAAGCGAGCATTAAGAAGGGGATGTCTTGCTCGCAGGCCTGAAGGTGCCTGAGGAGTTCGAATCCCATTTCTTCGGGCGGATCGATATCGGCGATCAATAGATCGGGCGGCGAAGATTCAATCGATCGTCGCGCCTCGTCGTAGTCGCAAACGACGGTCGTGCGGCAGCGGGCCGCTCTCAACCAGCGTTCGAGCATTTCTCCGACGGGTCGCAGTCGATCGACGACTAGGACTTCGTGAAAGGGTTGCGTCCGGAAGTTCGCAAGATGGCGTTGCATGTCGGCGGTCTCGAGACACGAGGTAATCTCCGCGGCAACCTGCAGTGCTTCCGGCACCGTAAAAGTTTGCCGAAGAGATATGCCTTGCATGTTCGCGCCGGTCAACAAGCAGCGTTCCACGACTGCGTGATAAGCGATTCCTTTACGAATCGCGCGTCGTTCGTAAGGTTCCCGCAGCGAAGTATTCGGTTCACTGCTCACCGACCGAAGCTGTCGTAAGGCGCTTCGCCGACAAATTTCGTGTCGAGCGCAGACGGGGAAAGCGACCGCCACAATTAGGGATTGCTTGCGACCTGCGGCGCGAACGAATTGTCGAGCGGTCTCGACGCCACGCGGCTTCGCATCGGAGTTAGGCAAAAATGCCGGCGAAAGCCGCGAGTGGTGGAGCTATTGCGGGGGGGTGTGCGGATGCGAATCGCCGCGTGCGGAGCCGTATTAAATACACTTTGAATTAGAGTAAAAACAGGCATCCAATATCGATAAGAGTTGCTACATTCGCTTGACTCCCCCCAAAAGCCTTCCCCCTGGATTAACTGATTCGGCTCACAGTACGGAGAGATTTCAAATGCCGGGAATC
>JAFLCO010000040.1:2231-28901 GCA_017303535.1 Planctomycetota bacterium | reverse complement strand
ATCGGCACAGTCGGACCAGCTGCCATCGGTCGCCGCGTGGTAGAATTGCCGTCGGCCGAAACCTGCTCGAACTCCTTGTGACCACGATGAATCGCCAAGCTCGCATCCAGCGTAAGACCGCCGAAACGGAAATCGAACTCGAACTCACGCTCGACGGCTCGGGCAAGGCCGACATTGCGACCGGCGTCGGTTTCTTCGACCACATGCTGACGCTGCTCACCAAACATGCGGCCATCGACCTGAAGGTGCGTTGCAATGGTGACTTACAAGTCGACCAGCATCACACGGTCGAAGACGTCGGCATCTGCCTCGGCCAAGCGATTCGTTCTTCTTTAGGCGACAAGGCCGGCATTCGTCGCTACGGCCATTTCACGCTGCCGATGGAAGAAACGCTTGTCACAACGGCGATTGACTTCAGCGGCCGGTATTACTTGGTGTTCAACGCGCCGATTCCCGCGCACAAGATCGGCGAGTTCGATAGCGAACTCGTCGAAGACTTCTGGCAAGCCGTGGCGGCGAACGCCTTGTGCAACTTGCACGTCGTGTTGCACCACGGCCGCAATAGCCACCACATCGCCGAAGGCATCTTCAAGTGCGCGGCCCGGGCCATTCGCATGGCGGTGGAGTTCGACGGCCGCATGACGGGCGTGCCGTCGACCAAAGGGACGTTGAACTCGTAGCGACAAAGCGAGCGGCGGGGTTCATCCCCGCCGTCTGCATTTGCGTCGCTTTCCGGACGGCGGGGATAAACCCCGCCGCTCGCTACCTTCGAATAAACTCCGCCGCTACTTCTTCGGCAAGTACTTCGCCAGCAGGATGCCGCCGAAGTAGAGGAACGTCAACGGCACGGCCATGAAGAAAATGCTGTATGGGTCGGCCGGCGTCAGTACCGCGGAAATGATGAAGATCACGAGCACCGCGATCCGCCACTTCTCGAGGAAATCCTTCACAGTGAACACGCCGATACGCTCGAGAAACAGCATCACCAGCGGCAACTGAAAGCTCACGCCGAACCCGAGCGGCATCAGCAATACAAACCCGAGCCATTCGCTAATTTTCGGGTCGGGATCGATACCCAGATCCTGATTGAAACTGAAAAGAAACTTCAAGACCGGCTCAAAGACAAACATGTAGGCCGTCGCTGCGCCAAGCAGAAATAGCCCCAAGCTGAACGGCAGGAACGTGTAAACGTACTTTCGTTCGTGCATATAGAGCCCGGCCGCGACGAACGACCAAATCTGGTAGAAGACCCAAGGGCTCGACAGCAATACGCCGATCACGAGCGCCGCCTTGAGCCAGACCGTGAACACTTCCGTCGTGCCGGTCGCTTGCAGCTTGAAGCGGTTGTCGCTGTCGATCGGGTGCCAGAGCAGGATCGGTTCGAGATCGCCGCGCGTGTAACGAATCGGCTCGTCCTTCTTTTCCGCCTCGGCTCCGCTTTCCGGTTTGTTCTCGGTGGTCTTCGCGTCGCCCGGCGTATTGTCCTGAGGATTGGCGTCTGAAGATTTCGTGGCGTCAACGTTGGCCGTAGTGCCGGCCGCTATAGGGCGCGTTCCGGTTGCCATGGCCGTTGCAGTCGGAGTGGTCGGATTCGGTGACGTTTCGGTCGTCGGCGTCGTTCGCGCATGTTCCAACGCTCCAAGAATCGTCGTCGGGTGCCAGAACTCCAATTCGTAGATCAGCTCTTTCTGCTCGGCGGTCGCCGGCTTGGCGATGGCCTTGATCTCGCTCAAGTTGTAGGGCACGCTACGGCCGAGATTCGTTTGCTCTTGGGCCCACGCCTTGTACTCCTTCTCGGCTGCCAATTCGTAGTAGTCTTTAAGTGCCTCGGTGAGTGGATGCTCAATCACTTCAACAACATCATTGCCAAGAAACAGTCCGACGATCGTCCCCAGCACCAGCCCGACGATCGCACGAAACAGACACACGCGCAACTCATCGAGGTGCTCCCCGAAGGTCATCGTGGTTTCGGCGAACAGGTCTTCGTCGTTCTTACCGGAACGTTTGGAAGGAGTGGTCGACATGGGCGGCTCGCTGCGAAAAGGGATTTCCCGCCGAAATCGTCCGACGAGGACCGGTCGTGCGGGAAAAACGCCGTCGAAACGTCGACGGGCGCGCCTAAGCGGCGAAAGAATGGCCGCGGCAACCGGAAAGAGGCGACGCTCGGCGACCTCCACGGCCGCCCGTCGAACTTCCCTAAATCCGCGACATCTTGATAATACCAAGCGATCCGGCCGTTCACAATCTCGCCCGCCGCCGCAGGAAAACGGTTCTGTGCCATGCCGTCATCGCCGCAGGCGAAGTCGGCATGCCGTTACGGTTTCTCGCCGCGACCGCAACATGCCGACCCGGCTGCGCCGTGACGGCATGGCACACATACGTTCATCACGCCGCCGCAGGAAAACAGCCTTGGCCCAGCCTGACGCTCCGCTTCGTTTTCAACCGCTGATTAAGCGAGCCCTGTGGGGCGGTCGTCGCCTCGGTACGGCGCTGGGCAAACCGCTCGGGCCGGAGAACGACTACGCGGAAAGTTGGGAAATCGTCGATCACGGACAGGACCAAAGCGTCGTCGCCGCGGGATCGTGGGCCGGTCGCACGCTGGCGGAACTCGTCGCCGAGGAAGGCCCGGCGCTCCTAGGGAAGCACGCGCCGCAGCCGCGCTTCCCGTTGCTGTTTAAGTTTCTCGATTGCCGCGACAAGCTCTCCGTGCAAGTGCATCCCGACGACGCTCGCGCGGCGATGCTCGATCCGCCCGACCTCGGCAAGGCTGAAGCGTGGGTAATGCTCGGCGTCGAACCGGGAAGCCTGATCTACGCCGGACTCAAGCGTGGCTTCGACCGCCCTGCCCTGGCTCGCGAAGTGAATAACGGCACGAGCGATCTCTGCCTGCATCGCTTCGAGCCGGAGGTCGGCGATTGTTTGTTCTTGCCCGCCGGCGTGGTTCACGCACCCGGCGCAGGATTGCTCATCGCCGAGATTCAACAGGCGAGCAACACGACGTTTCGCCTTTTCGATTGGAACCGCACAGGTCCCGACGGCAAGCCACGGCAACTCCACATCGAGCAAGGGATGGATTCAATCGACTACGCGGCCGGCCCGCGCTCGCCGCAGGTTCCGCAGGCGACCAACGATCCGCGGGTCGAACGCTTGGTCGCGTGCGACAAGTTTGTGCTCGAGCGCGTGACGTTGGCGGCCGGCGAAACTTGGCGGCCGGCGAACGACGACCGGTTTCACATCGCCGCGGTCGTCGGCGGGGAAGCTTCCGCGGCGGGCGAACCGTTGCCGCTCGGGGACACGTGTTTGGTGCCTGCGTGTTTGAAATCAGTGGAGTTCCGCGCCACGCGACCGACGACCCTGCTGACGTCCTATCTTCCGTAACCGGCACGACGCGACCAGACGCGAGGCGTGTGAGCGTCATAATCGCTCGCCCGGCGGTCGCTTAAAGCGATTGCAAACCGGGGACGATACGTCTTCCAGCGGCATTGCCGGCATCCGGGGCAACTCGGGGTTGGGCCGGTCGGGCCGCCGCGGTATTATCCGCGACCCTAGGCCACGGACTGGGCCGGAGCATTTATGGTTCGCAAAGCATTGTTGTTGATCGCCTACGGCACGGCCGTCGTCTCTGCCGGTTGCCGCGGCACGGCCCAGCCGCAAATCTTCGGCCCCGGCTCGGCCAAGTATCAACAAACGCAAGCCCAGCGTTTCGACCCGTATCCGGAAAACGACATCGGCCCGCGCGTCGAGGGCGCACGCCCCGACGGCTACACGACGCCGCCGGGCGAAGCCTATCGCGGCCGCTCGAACCAA
Organism: Planctomycetota bacterium; assembly: GCA_017303535.1. Taxonomy (GTDB): domain Bacteria; phylum Planctomycetota; class Planctomycetia; order Pirellulales; family PNKZ01; genus PNKZ01. The sequence continues at coordinate 25,094 of JAFLCO010000040.1, read as the reverse complement.
TGGTCGGCCCCGGCCTTCGGCAGTTAGGCCGTTTGCCGAGGTAGATTAGCGTCTCACTTCGTCGAGCGTCGCTTGCAGAAACTCGATTGATCGCGCCGCAACCGACGGTCCGTCATGGCTGTGGCGGCTGAGTTCCACGTAGACGCCGCCTGCGTAGCCGACACGAAGCAGCGCCTTGAGCACCGGGCCGAAGGCGATCTCTCCTTCGCCGAACATCAGATGCTCATGCACGCCGGCCCGCATGTCTTCGATGTGAACATTCGCGAGTTCGGAGCCCCAGGCTTCGATCTGGCCGCCAAGCGGTAGCTCCCCTTGGCATTGGAGATGGCCGACGTCGAGCGTGAGCTTTAGCCTCGGGTACGGAAGTTCGGCTTTCAGCCGGCGATAGCCTTCCAGCGTATCGACGAACATGCCCGGCTCCGGCTCGAAGCCGATCGTCATTTGCTTCTGGTCGGCGTAGTCGAGCACAGTACGCAAACCGCCGACGAGCCGACGCCAGGCGGTCGCTTCATCCGCTCCGTCACGCAAGATGCCCGACCAGATCGAGACGCAGTCGCTGCCGAGTTCCGCGGCCGCGTCGATGCAGAGTTTGTAAAACTCGATTCGTTTATCGCGACCGTCGGGCTCGCTGGTCATGAGCGTCGGCTCGTGCTTCGTGCGCGAGTCGAGCAGGAAGCGAGCACCCGTTTCCACGACGCTCCGCATCCCGCGTTCGTCGAGCAAGCGTCGCATCTGTTTGATGCGGGAAGCGACGTGCCCGCCGTAAGGGTTCAGCAACCCATGGTCGATCGTCAGCCCGACGCCCCGGTAACCTAGATCGGCCAAGAGTTCGACCGCTTGGTAAGCGTCGTGATGGGCGAGGCCGTTGGTGTTGTAGCCGAAAAACAAGGAAGTTCAGGGTTCGGGGTTCACGGTTCAGGGTGGGCCGTTTAGCCGCGTCGCTCGCGACGCGCGTGCGGTAATTACGTGGAGTAAACGTAACTCCCCAAAATCTGCATCGGGAAGAGCAGCGCGACGACGGCGACGGAGTACGGCAGCGGCGTGTGGACGGCGGCGATAATCGCGGCGTCGAAGATGATGATCGCGAAGATCGCTTGCTTGACCGCGAATTGCACAAGTCGCGGCGACGGATTGACGATGGCCGGCAGCGCGCGACGGATCGTGAAGAATGCGAACAGGATCCACATCGCAGGCCAGACCCAGCCGAGTTGGATGTTCGGCAGCGGCCATAAGAGCGGCGGTAACGCGTCGTCGGCCAGTCGCGGGAAGTAGCCGAGCAGCCCGACGCCGGCGAGCATGACCAGGGTCCCCGCGAACAGTCCGAATCGATTGCTCGCGGCTTGCGCTTCCGTGCGGGCAAACCATGTGAGCCCGACGACGTAGATGCCGATCCCGGCCGCGACGCACCAGTGTATCGGGTGCCAATTCATAGTGCCGATCGTGCCGAGGCTCATACCGAGCAGCACGTTTAGGAAGCGGCAGGTTCCCATGGCCAGGGGGGCGAGCGGCGTCCGCTTCAGCGGGCCGTCGTAGAGGACGACCATCGCGGCGAGCGCGGCGGCGACGAGGATCGGCGTCATCGTTTGCCGCCAAGCCGTGACGGCCCCGGCCAGCGCCACGCCGCCGAGTAGCAACGTCCACACCAGCGCGCGAGCCGTGCCGAGCGCAATCCGGCCCGACGGAATCGGCCGGTGCGGTCGCTCGGCCGTGTCTTGCGCGAGATCGAAGACGTCGTTCAAGACCATGCCGGCCGTATACAGCAACGCCGAAGAACCGACGAGCAACACAAAGGCCGGCCAATCCGTGAGGTCGCTATGCGTGAGCAAGTACCCGGCCGCCACGTTCGACACGGCCGTGAAGACGTTGGGGAGGCGGCAGAGTTGGAGGAGGGCTTTAACGTCGGGCATGGTGAATGACGAATGTCGAAATCCGAATGACGAATGCCTAAGGATCGAAGGGTTCACACGAACGACGTTTCGCATACTTCGTCATTCGAGTTTCCTTCGACATTCGGTCTTCGTCATTCGTCATTTATCGAAGACAATCCCCAGTCGCTTCGCGCACCCTTGCAGGTAATCGAACGCTTCGCGAGCCGCGGCGTCGGGGTCGTCGATGTACGGATAGAGTTCGACGGTGATAAAGCCGTCGTAGCCCGTGGCTTGGATCGCCGCGAGGGTCTTCTCAAAGTCGATCGCGCCGCGTCCCGGCACCATGTGAGCATGCACCCGGCTGGGGGCGATGTCTTCGAAGTGATAATGCCGGGTATACGGCGCCATCCGCGCGACCCAATCTTGAGGGTCTTCGCCGACGCAGTAGGCGTGGCCGATGTCGAAATTGAGGCCGACGTACGGCGATTGAATCATCTCTACGAACTTCAGGTACTGATCAAACTTTTCGATCATCAGGCCCGGCTCCGGTTCGATGAGCAGGCCGACCTGATACTTCTCCGCCACTTCGACGCACGGCATCAGTTCATCGTAAAACGTCCGCGCGGCGTCGTCCCACGATTGGCCCGGCTCCAGCGGTCCGCCCGGTTCGGTCTGCAAGTTCTTCGCGCCGATCTCGGCGGCCAGTTGCAGGGCCCGCTTCGTGTGCTCACGGCGAATCGCCCGATAGTTCGGGTCCGGCTCAATCCACGACGGATGCCAATACGGCTGCCGCGGGTCGTTCACGGCGTTCATCATGAAGCCGTTGACGTTGGAGACCCGCAGCCCGTGCTTGACGAGCGAATCGGTGATCGACTTGCGGCGCTCGGGCAGCAAGTTGACCGGCCAAGCGTGCGGCACGTCGGCCAAGACCTCGAGGCCGGAGTAGCCGATGCGAGCGATTCGATCGATGGTCTCCTCGATCGAAAACTTCATGTAGGCGTTGGAACTGAAGGCAAGTTTCATCGGCGGTGTCTACGGCGGGTTCGCGGCGTGCTAGGAAGCCGCCTATTCTAACTGCCGCGAGTGCGACTCGCCATGAGCCCGTTTGCGGTATGGCACGTTCGACGTCAGCTGCTCGCGCTGCGGTAGGCGTCGAGAGCCTTGTAGAACACCTTGCGCGAAGCGACGAGCGCCACGATCGAGGCGACCGCCGCGTAGGCCGCCAACCGCCAATCTTGCGACGCTAAAGGCCAGGCCATCAATCGGGCCGGAACATTGGCGACGAGCAAAATCGGCACGGCGAACGTGAACGCGAGCCGGAGCGGCGTGCCGAACGGGCCACTGTAGATCTCCATCGGGTAGCGGGAAAAATTCGTGATGTAGAACCAAAAATCGTACAAGCTTTCGTTGCGCCCGAGCCAAACGCTGATCGAGCCGAGCCCGATCATAAGGCTGTAAAGGAGCGCAACGCCGCACATGACGTAGAAGACGTAGAGCAGCATTTGCAGCGGCGTCGGCGTGAAATCTAAGTGCGTCAGCGCAACGCCGAGCAGAATCGCGGCAAACACCAAGTTCGCCAGCGAAGACCATTCGAACTTGCGCATCGAGAGCAGGAATTGCGTATCGATGGGCTTGAGCAGGGCGAAGTCGAGGTTGCCCGTGCGGATCAGGTCGCTCAGTTCTTCCATGTTGGTCATGAAGAAGAACTGCACGAGCGAATTGACGAACAGCGTCGTCGCGAGAAATACGAAAAACGGCCAGCGACTCCAACCGGTGCCGTCGCCGAGCTGATTCGTGTGCTCGAAGATCACGAGATACAGCCCGAGCTGCATGAAGACCCACGAGAGCGACGAGATGCAATCGAGAATGAAATTGCCGCGAAACGTCATTTCGCGCACGAGCGAGTTGCGAGCAAACTCGCGAAAGACGGCGAAGTAATTCGGTTGCATGGCAGTTCCTATTTAGCCCCGGTGCTTGTCACCGGGATTTTCGCTATCCGCCGAATGCCGAATAACGCTTCAGCCCAAAATGCATGGCCGTGCGGGCCGCGACGATAAACGCGAAGGTCCAGGCCGCTTGGCCGAGGAGCCCTTGCACGAGTTCGGGCCCTTGCACTTTGCCGAGAAACACGGCGGCTGGAAAGTACGCGAGGTACTGCAGCGGCTGATAGAGCACGATCGTCCGCCACGGCTCGCTGAGAATAGTCAGCGGGAACATGTGGCCGGAGAAAAAGAAGTTGAACAGCATATAAACGAACAACAGCGAAGAAACCTCTAGGAACCAAAAGCCGATCATGCCGAGCGTGGCTTCCAAGAAGAAGCCGAGCAGAAACGACATCATGAGCGAGAGCACGAAGGCGCCGAGCGTCGGAGCGTCGGGCCAACCGTGGAAGTAGCCCCGGCAGATGTAGAACACCAGGGCGAACGGCGCCGTGGCGACGGCGTAGTACACCAGCTTGTGGGCCAACCGCGAGAGGAAGAGGAACGTCAGCAGATCGATCGGCTGCACGAGGTACTTCTTGATCTCGCCCGAGCGGACCTGCGCGGCGATCGAGCTGGCGAGGCCCGGCATGCTGGAGAAGGCTCGAGCGACGTAGGTGAGTAGGTAGTAGGCGATGAACTCATCGCGCGTGAAGCCGCCGATCGCGGCCGGTCCGCCCGCGCCGACGAATACGGCCGTCCACAAGAACGTCTGCGTGATGATCGGCAGAAACCGCATCAGCGTGCCGAGCGCGAAGTCGCCCCGATAGACGAGCCGCTCCTCGATGCAAATGCGGAGAATCGTCCACCAGACGCCGAAGCGAGATACGAAAGTTGCCGCGGCGGTGCTCATGCGTCGGCCGTCGCCAGCGACGCCTCCGCGCTTTGGAACATGTCGGCGATCACTTCTTCCAGCGGCGGATCTTCGACGGAAACGTCGCTCACCACATGCTGGCTCAGCACGGCCGCGAGCATCTCGGCGACCTTCGGTCGGTCGACCCGCAGCTTCACCTTCGGCGCTCGGGCCTCGACGACCGTGCCGAACCTCGCGAGATTGGGAAGCTCGGCGTCGTCGGCGAAGGCGAGCGTGACGACTTTATGGCCGCTGAAACGATCGACGATGCCGGCGAGCGAACCGTCGTACATGATTCGCCCTTGAGCGATGATCACCGCGCGGCGGCAGAGTGCCGCCACGTCTTTCATGTAATGGCTCGTCAGCAGAATCGTGATCTGCCTCACCTCTTGATAGTGCTTGAGGAACTGCTGAATGTTGTGCTGGGCGACGACGTCGAGGCCGATCGTTGGTTCGTCGAGGAACAACACCTCGGGAGAGTGGAGCAGCGCCGCGATGAGTTCCATTTTCATTCGCTCGCCCAGCGAAAGTTCGCGCACCGGTCGGCCGAGCAATTGCCGCACTTGCAGAAGTTCGGTCAGTTCGTCGCGCGTGCGGTCGAAGTCCGTCGCGTCGATGCGGTAGATCTGCTGGTGCAGGCGAAACGATTCCTGCGCCGGAAGGTCCCACCAAAGTTGGTTCTTCTGCCCCATCACCAGGGCGAAACGTCGGCGATACGCGTGCTCGCGCTTCCAGGGGACGTAGCCCATTACGTGGGCCGTACCGCCGCTGGGATGGATGACGCCGGAGAGAAGTTTGAGCGTGGTCGTTTTGCCGGCACCGTTGGGTCCGAGAAAGGCGACGAACTCCCCCTGCTCGACCGTGAGGTCAATGCCGCGGACCGCGTCGACCGTGCGGTATTGGCGGTGAAAGAGTCCGCGAACGGCCGCCAGCAAACCTTCGTTCTTCTGATAAACGCGGTACGACTTCGTGAGTCCTTCGATTTCAACGACGGGCATGCGGCGCTTCGCGGTTCGAGGTTCAGGGTTCGCGGTTCAGGGTTTACGACGCGCGAAGAATATAACTTGGCCCATTTAGCCGCATCGCTTGTCGACGCGCTCGTTATCGGCAGGCGGCATTATACGCACCCTGCGGTTTCGGAACATTCGACCTTGCCGGCCGCACTTGCCGGCGTTGTGGCGATTTCCCCGTTTCGCTAAAATTTCAACGGTGCGGCAGAATGGATTGCCGCCACCATATTTTCTGTCACCGCCACACGCAGCCACGGAGGAGGCGTATCACTCGCGCCGTCAGAATCGGGATCGGACACGATACCCACCGCTTGGGGCCGGCCCTGCCGCTGAAGCTCGGCGGCGTCGACATTGCGCACAGCCACGGGCTCGTCGGCCATAGCGACGCCGACGTCCTGCTGCATGCCGTCACCGACGCACTGCTCGGGGCCGCGGCGCTGGGGGATATCGGTGAAATGTTTCCCGACAACGCCCCGGAAAACCGCAACCGCGACTCGGCCGACATGCTCCGCCGAGCGCTGGAGCGCGTGAAAGCCGGCGGGTGGCGGGTCGTGAACGTCGATTGCATCGTGTTCGCTCAACTGCCGAAGCTCTCGCCGTACAAAGACGCAATCCGCCGCCACATCGGCGAATTGCTCGAAGTGCCGGCCGATTGTGTCGGCGTGAAAGCAAAGACCGGCGAACATGTCGGGCCCGTCGGCCGGCAAGAAGCGATGATGGCCGAATGCGTGGCACTGATCGAGAAGGTTGACGATTGATGATGGTGCCCCAGGGACGGCCGTCCCTGGGCTTTAGAACATAGACGCCGAATAAATTCCCATTCGCACTCACGAAGAGTCTTTCGCCGTGAACACGACCGCCGCCGCCGCTCCGAGCCGTTCCACATCCGCCGCCGCGCCGAAATACGCGCTGCGCGTGTACAACACGCTCTCCAAAACCAAAGAGCCGCTCGAAACGCTCCAGCCCGGCAAGGTCGGCATCTATCTTTGCGGACCTACGGTGTACAAGCCCAGCCACATCGGGCACATGGTCGGCCCGATCATTTTCGACTCGATCAAGCGGTACCTGACCTACGTCGGTTACCAAGTCACGTGGGTCGTCAACATTACCGACGTCGACGACAAGCTGATCGCGGAAGCCAGCAAACGCGGGATGACCATGCAGGCGGTCGCCGAAGAGATGACGGCCGACTACCACCGCAACCTCGGCGCGATGGGCATCGACACGATCGACCATTTCCCCAAAGCCACGGAGCATATGGCCGAGATCATCGACTTCACACAGAAGTTGATCGATCGCGGCTTCGCCTATGAAGCGGAAGGCGACGTCTTCTTCGACGTCGGCCGCGATCGCGAATACGGCAAGCTCAGCGGCCGGTCGCTCGAAGCCATGCAAGGCGAAGGGGGCGGTGCCGCGGGTCGCAAGAAATCTTCGACGGATTTCGCGTTGTGGAAAGGGGCGAAGCCGGGCGAGCCGTCGTGGAAGAGCCCTTGGGGCGAAGGTCGACCAGGCTGGCATATCGAATGCTCGGCCATGGCCGGCAAGATCCTCGGCGAGTCGTTCGATATTCATGGCGGCGGGCTCGATCTGGTGTTCCCGCACCATGAAAACGAAGTCGCTCAGAGCGAGTGCTGCCACGGCAAGCCGCTGGCCAAGTATTGGATGCACAACGGACTGATGCAGGCCACGGGCGAGAGCGGCAAAGTCGGCGGTCGCTCGCGTCAGGCCGGCGAGGTCGGTGCGGCAAGTAGCGTGGCTGAAGGCGATCAAGCGGCTCAAGAGGCCGGCAAGATCGGTAAAAGCAAGGGTGCGGCGGCGTTCAGCGAACTGCTCAAGAAGTACGCCGGCGAAACGATTCGTTTCTTCCTCTTGTCGACGCACTATCGCCGGCCGATCGACTTCAGCGAAGAGAGGATCGACGACGTCGAAAAAGGTTTGGATCAGTTCTATCGCTTCTTCGAACGCTACAAACGCGTGACGGGCGAGGACTTTTACACTTTGGCGGCCGCCGCCAAACGCGAACAAGGCGAGTTCACTCCCGGTGTCGATGCCATCGAGCAGGCCGTTGCCGAGCATCGCAAGAAGTTCCTCGAAGCGATGGACGACGACTTTAACACGGGAGGCGCGATCGGCGACCTGTTCGAATTGGTCCGGCTGCTCAATCGGTTTGTTGACGCGGAGAAGCTTGAAGGGGCCGGCAAGAGCGACGCCGCAAAGCTTGCCGTGCTCAAGCGCGGCGCTTCGGTGATGCGCGAACTCGCGAACACCGTCGGCCTGTTCCGCTCGCCCGTGCAAAAGCCGGGCTCGTCGGCCGGTGCGGGCGATGAATTGGTCGGCAAGCTGATGAAGCTCTTCATCGAAGTGCGGGCCGACGCTCGCAAGAACAAGAACTTCGCCACGGCCGACGGCATCCGCAAGGGCTTGGCGGAGATCGGCGTCGTGCTGGAAGATCGGCCCGACGGCACGAGTTGGAGCGTGCAGAAGTAAGCGATTTTCGCGTATGCGCACTTCGGAGTCGCATCGCAAGCGATGCGGCTAAACGGGTTCACGAACTGTGAACCCTGAACCCTGAACCCTGAACTTTCTTGTGCCCATCGTCCTCGGCATTGATCCCGGCCTGAACATCACCGGCTACGGCGTACTCGAAGTCGCCGCCGGCGGGCCGATCGTGCGCGAAGCCGGCGTCGTGCGGGGAAAGACGAAGGATTCGCTGACCGCGCGGCTGCGCGAGATTCACGACGGCGTCTGCGAAGTGATCGAGGCGCTCAAGCCCGACGTCGTCGCCATCGAGCAACTTTACTCGCATTACGAACGCCCGCGGACGGCGATCCTCATGGGCCACGCCCGCGGCGTGATCTGTCTCGCGGCCGCGAAAGCCGGGCTGGAGGTCGTTAACTACGCGGCAACCCAGGTCAAGAAGACCCTCACCGGCAACGGCCACGCCTCGAAAGAACAGATGCAGCACGCCGTGCGGTTTGAACTCAAGCTGGCGACCGTGCCCGAACCGGCCGACGTAAGCGACGCCCTGGCGATCGCCCTTTGCCACTATTACTCCAACCGCGAATGGGCCGCGCTGGCCCGCCGTCCCGCACATCGCTGACTTCGTAACTGAACGGATTCTGAATTGATCACGAAAATCACCGGCAAGCTCGTGGCCGTGGCGCAGGACGAACTGACGCTGGCCGTCGACGCGTTCTAGCACGAAGTTCTCATCTCGGAATACACGCGACGGTCGCTGCAGAATCGCCTCGGCGACACGATCAGCCTCCACACGATCGAATACCTGGAAGGCAATCCGATGCAGGGGCGTTTGACGCCGCGGATCATCGGCTTCTTGAACATCATCGAGCGCGAGTTCTTCGATTTGTTCTGCTCGGTCGACGGCGTCGGCGTGAAGAAGGCGCTGCGTGCGATGGTCCGCCCGGTAGGCGAAGTCGCTTCGGCCATTGAAGACCAGGACGCGAAGGTTTTGTCGTCGCTCCCCGGCATTGGTCCCGCGATGGCCGAACGTGTGATCGCCAAACTCCGTCGCAAGGTGCCGAAGTTCGCGTTGCTCGTGGCTCGCGATGTCCCGCCGGAAGCGTCGGGCAAGCACGACGTCATCAGCGAAACCTACGAAGTCCTCCGCGGCCTCGGTCACTCGGAAGCCGAAGCCCGCAAGCTCGTCGACGGCGTGCTCGGCTCGAAGAAGAAATTCACCGACGTGCAGGAACTGCTGCAGATCATTTACGACAAGAAGAATCAGTAGTTTTGTCCGTGGTCCGTCGTCAGTTGTCCGTTGCATAAATATGGTTCTTTCTGCCACGGACAACGGACCACTGACAACGATCGTCCTCTGGACGTTTGTGCAGCATCTCCGCTAGATTGGGCTCTTCGCTCCAAGCTCTCTTCTCCTAGCTCCCTTTGCCATGCCCCGTGAAACAATCGTAAGCGGGCCTCCGGCCGACGATGACGACCAGTCGCTGGGCCGCCGCGTGTATCACGCGTCGGACCTGGAAGCACTGCCCGGTGACGAAGCGGATCATGCCTTACGACCGCAGCGGATTCGCGATATGGTCGGCCAGGGCGAAGTGACGGCTCGCCTGGAAATCGCCCTCGACGCGGCCCGCAAGCGCAGCGAGATCCTCGGCCACATCCTCTTCGACGGCCCTCCCGGCCTCGGCAAGACGACATTGGCCATGGCCATTCCCCGCGAGATGGGCGTGGGCTTCCAAATCGCCAGCGGCGCGGCCTTGCAGGCCCCCAAAGATTTGGTGCCGTACCTGACCAACGCCGAGGAAAACTCGGTGTTGTTCATCGACGAAATCCACCGCCTGCCGAAGGTCGTCGAAGAATTTCTTTATCCGGCCATGGAAGACTTCCGGATCGACATCACTCTGGGCGACGGCATGAACGCCCGGACGATCAACATGCCGCTACGGCCGTTTACGTTGATCGGCGCGACGACCCGCGCCGGCCTGATCTCCGCCCCGCTCCGCGATCGCTTCGTGATGCGCGAGCATCTGGAGTTCTACACGCTGGAGGAACTCGCGGAGATCGTGGCTCGCAACGCCCGCAAGTTGAACACCGAAATCGCTCCGGAAGCCTGCCGCGAAATCGCGACCCGCAGCCGCGGCACGCCCCGTCTCGCCAACAATCGCCTCCGCTGGGTGCGCGACTATGCGACGAGCAAGCACGACGGCAACGTCACGCTTTCCGTGGCCGACGCCGCGCTGAAGATGCAAGCCATCGATAAGCTCGGCCTCGACGGGCAGGACCGTAAGTACTTGCTCACGATCGCGCAAACGTTCCACGGCGGACCGGTCGGCGTCGAAGCGGTCGCTCACACGATGAACTTGCCGCCGGATACTTTGGTCGACGAAGTGGAACCGTTCCTCCTGCGCGCGGGACTGGTCATCCGCACGCCGCGCGGTCGAAAAGTCACCAGCGCCGGGTACGTTCACCTCGGCCTAGAAGTGCCGGAAGAGCCGGCTCAGGGCAACCTATTCTGAATGTGCCGACGGATTCGATCGGTGAGCGGGCCCCGTGCGTTTCAAATGCCGGCACGAATTGCCGGCGTCGATTCTTTGTAACGTCCGGCCGTTTCGCTATGATAAACTTCGCGCTCGACGCATTAGAGCGGCGAGCCTCGCGGCTACTCATCGTGGAAGGAATCGCTCCGATGGTCGTCATCTCGCCCGGCTGGATCATGGAAGTGGAACGCGGCCCCGATTGGCTGATCGTCTCCGTTCGCTCGGAGCACGACAACGAATGGGACACGCCGCCGCTGGCCGAAAGTATTTGGCACCTCGTCGAGCAAAACTTCACCTATCGGCTGGTGCTCGATTTGAGCAACGTGCCGATGTTGCACACGTCGCTCGTCGGCCAACTGGTCTATTTGCAAAAGCGACTCAGCATCCACGACGGCTGTCTCCGCATCTGCGGCCTCAGCGACCGCAACCACGATATCTTGCGAACCTGCCGGCTCGACGGCTTGATGCCGCACTATCGCGATCGCAACGAAGCGGTGCTCGGCCAAGCGACAAACCCGTTGGCCCTGCCGAACAAGCCGCGCTGATTGCGAGCAGAAGCTAGAGGCTAGACGCTGGAAGCTAGAGCGGAACACAAAAGAAGACGGCCCGAGGAAACTGCTCCTCGGGCCGTTTCTGTTTTTTGTTACGCGCTACTGCGACGTTGTCTGTTCAATAGCCCCGGGTGGATACCCGGGGCAAATCGCGCCGCAAGACCCGTCGGGCAAGCCCGACGGCTAAACGTTACGCGTGATCCACTTCCGCGTGCAGCTTGCGGCCCGGCACGTCGTGGACCACGTTCCAGATCAGGCCGAGCTTTTCCAGCACGCGGATTTGAATGTACGTGATGTCGAATTCCCACCAGCGGTGGCCGTGCTTGGCCATGCGTTGATAGGCGTGGTGATTGTTGTGCCAACCTTCGCCGAAGGCCAACACGCCGACCCACCACAGATTCGTGCTGTCGTCGGTCGTCTTGTAGTTGCGATAGCCCCACATGTGCGTGGCCGAGTTGACGAACCACGTGATGTGCAGCACGTACACCAGCCGCAAGAACATGCCCCACGTCAGCAGCGAGGCCGCCATGTACCAGCCGCCCATCGCATAACCGATGGCGAAGAACGCCGTGCCCATCAGGAAGTGCAGCGGCAAGAAGGCCTTGTGCAGGAAGTGCATGCCCGGATCTTTCAACAAGTCCGGGGCGTAGCGTTGGTACAGTTCATCGTGATACTTGCGGCCGTAGTTCGGCAGCATCCACTTGATGTGAGCCCATACGCCGCCGTGACGCGGGGAGTGCGGATCTTCGTCTTGATCGCTATACGCGTGATGCTTCCGATGCGTGGCAACCCATTGAAAGGCCGTCCCTTCGCCCGACATCTCGCCGAGGAACGCGAACAACCAACGCATCGGCTTCGACGTCTGGAAGCTGCCGTGCGTCAGCAGTCGGTGATAACCCATGCACACGCCGATGCTGCCGGTGATGAACTGCATCACGGCGAACAGCGCCAGCCCTTGCCAAGAAAAGAAGAACGGCGCGGCCAAAGCCCCGACGTGCAACGCGCCGAACCATACCAGCACGGGCCAGTCGATGCCGTCGCGAAACGGGTCTTCGCCCTGGGCATTCGAAGTGACGCGAACCTTGCGAGAGCGATCCGGGCGAATATCCAACAGCGTCGCTTCTCCGGCCGGCGGCACGCTCGGAGCGTGCTCGTGCGGCAGGGGCGACTTCAAATGCGAAGCCGGGCGGGTGTCGATCGACATCGAAAGTTCCTCGTGAAGGTGCTCGTCACGGCCTTCATGCCGCAACGCTGATAAACGCAAACCGCGTGAACGGAAGTTTCGAGCTATTCGCTCACGGCAGTTTGGTTGCCGCGGAGCCAGGCATCGTCACCCACATTCAACATCGACGGATTGTAGAAACCCGCACGATTTCACGTGTCACAGGCCCGTCGAGCCATTGTAAAAGGTCTGTAAATTCGATCGCCGCCGGCACCGATTCTCCCGAGAAGTCCATGTTGAGCACCCTTCCCACGGGGGCGGTGTCCGCTTGGAGCTTCAGCCGTTTGCAACCCTCTCAACGCGGCTATATTGACCGTCGAACTGCGACGAGCGGCATCGGCAACGCCTGCAGTTCTCCGTCATTCCCCACTCCCCACTCCCCACTCCACCTTCCCCACTTCTTCTTGTGCTCCTCGGAATCTTTGCCGACATCCACGACCATCTCGATCACGCCCGCGCAGCGGTCGCCGAATTCAATCGCCGCGAGTGCGAGTTGGTCGTGTTCTCCGGCGATTTCGTGTCGACCTTCGTCATTCCCGTTCTTCGTGAGTTGAACTGCAAACTCATCGGCTGCTTCGGCGACAACGAAGGGAACAAGCCGGGCCTGCTCGGCGGCTTGCGAATCATCGGCACCGTCGGCGAGCCGCCGCTCGGGTTTCGCGCCGCCGACGGCACCAAGATTCTCGTGACGCACCAGTTCGAACTCTTCCGCGGCGACTACGACGGCGCCGACGTCGTAGTCTACGGCCACACCCACAAGCCGAGCGTCGAGACGGACGCGGCCGGCCGGCTCTTCATCAACCCCGGCGAAACCAGCGGCTGGACGTACCGCCGACCGACGATCGCCGTACTCGACACCACAACCCGCACGGCGGAAATCATTCCCCTGGCCGAAATGACTCCGCTCCCCCCGCGAAAGATCAATCGCTCGACAAAAACTCGCTAATTCGGTCCCCGGCCGCCGGCCAGAATCGACGTAAGTGCTCGAACGCTTGCGCGACTTACGACGAAAGCGCAATTCAGTTGCAATTACGAATGCGCACTATTTTCGAAATTAGTGCGCACCCTTAATTCCTAAGTATGCGGTGCGTACTAAAAGGCGCGCGAAGTACGCACCCCGTCCCAGATGTACGCAGCGCGCGTCGACGTAAGTCCCAATTGTGTTGCGCGACTTACGTCGATTCTTAGACGGCGTTGAAACATCCCTTCTCCCTCGTGAGGGAGAAGGTGCGGCGAAGCCGCGGATGAGGGAGCAGACCCTCCAACCAAACGCCGCAACTCTCGACAGCGAAACGACTCCGGTCGCTGACGCCGAGCGGCTCGCTGTTCGAGTCGACTATTCACACCAAATTGTCAAAGAACCAACCCCGTATTTTCCACTTTTACGAGATCAATTCCAGCGCGTTTTTGGCCGGCCAAAAAGTTCGCTTGACGATCCAGCGGCGACCGCCCTCACGCAAAACGACCGTTTCGGGCATAATGGACGATTCTGTCCTTCTATAAGATCCTCGCCGTAAGCCGCCGTTCGTCTGCTATGCCGCTCGTTACCATTCGCAATTTGAAAATCGGATTTCGCGGCCCTCCCTTGCTCGACGGCGTTTCGTGCAATATCGACGCCGGGCAGCGGATCGGCTTGCTCGGCCGCAACGGCTCCGGCAAGACGACGCTGCTGCGAATGCTCTGCGGCGAAGTGGAGCCCGACGGCGGCGAGATCCATTTCTCGCCCGGCGTACAACTGGCCTCGTTGCCGCAAGACGTGCCGCTCGATCTATTCGGCTCCGTGCAAGAGATCGTCGAGCAAGGCGTCGCCGCCGATAAGCATGAGCACGAGGCCGGCTGGAAGGCCGACCTGCAGGTGCGGCAGATCATCGCCCAGATGGAACTTCCCGCGGCGGCCGAGTTCTCCGCCTTGTCGTCCGGATGGAAGCGGCGCGTGCTCCTAGCTCGGGCCTTGGCGTCGTCGCCCGACATGCTGCTGCTCGACGAGCCGACGAACCATCTCGACATCGAATCGATCACCTGGCTCGAAGCGTTCTTGGCCCGTTGCAATACGACGCTCGTCTTCGTCACCCACGATCGGATGTTCTTGCGGAAGCTCTCGAACCGCATCTTGGAAATCGATCGGGGCCGGCTTTTCGATTGGTCGTGCGACTACGACACGTTCCTCGTTCGTAAAGAAGAAGCCCTCGCGGCCGAAGAAAAACAAAACGCGCTCTTCGATAAGCGCTTGGCCGAAGAAGAGGTTTGGATTCGCACCGGCATCAAAGCCCGCCGAACACGCAACGAGGGGCGTGTGCGAGCCCTGGAAGAAATGCGTCGCGTGCGGAGCCAACGACGTACGGCAACCGCGACCGTGAAGCTCGACGTACAAACGGCCCAGCGCAGCGGCGTGCTTGTGGCAGACGTCGACGACGTCTCCTTCTCCTATGCCGACAAGCCGGTGTTGCGCGACTTCAGCACCACGATCGTTCGCGGCGATAAGATCGGCGTGATCGGGCCCAACGGCGCCGGCAAAACGACGTTGCTTCGCGTGCTGCTCGGTCAGCTTGCGCCGCAGTCCGGCACAGTGAAGCTCGGCACAAATCTGCAGATCGCCTACTTCGATCAGTTACGGCAGGCGCTCGACGAGGAAGCCTCGGTGCAGGACAACGTCGCCGACGGTTCCGACGTCGTGAAGCTCGAAGGCAAGTCGCGGCACGTCATTGGTTATCTGCAAGACTTCTTGTTTAGCGCCGAACGTGCCCGCACGCCGGTGAAGTTTCTTTCCGGCGGCGAGCGCAATCGCGTGTTGCTGGCAAAGCTCTTCGCCAAGCCCGCGAACATCATCGTGCTCGACGAACCGACGAACGATCTCGACGCCGAAACGTTGGAACTGCTCGAAGATCGGCTCGTGCAGTTCGACGGCACCGTACTGCTGGTGAGCCACGACCGGGCGTTCTTGAACAACGTCGTGACGAGCACCATCGTGTTTGAGCCCGGCGGCGTCAAAGAGTACGTCGGCGGTTACGACGACTGGCTCCGGCAACGCCCCGAAGCGGAGAAGGTCGCCGCCGAGCCCGCCCCGCCGGTAGCCGAAACGCGGAAAGCCAAAGACGGTGACGGCCGCAAGCGCCGGCTGACGTTCAAGGAAAACCAGGAACTGCAGAACGTCACAAAGAATATCGAGCGACTGGAAACCGAAATCGCGGCCTTGCACGAAGAGATGGCCGCGCCCGAGTTTTACCAGCAATCGGGCGACAAGATCGCGACGGCCAAGGCCCGCCTGCAATCGCTAGAAGACAAGTTGGCCGCCGATTTCACACGGTGGGAAGAGTTGGCCCCTTGGGCCGAATAGTTTCGTTGGAAGTTTTGTCACGAAGGAAGTCGGATCGATGGGCGTGTTGCTGCAAGTACGAAACGCATCGAAGCGTTACGGCGATCAGATTCTGCTCGACGAAGCGGATGCCGTGATCACGGACGACGAGAAGGTCGGGTTCATCGGCCGCAACGGCGCCGGCAAGAGTACGCTGCTGCGCGTGCTCTTGGACGAAGAGCAACTCGACAAAGGGGAAGTCATTCGCAGTTCCAAACTGCAAGTCGGCTATCTGCGTCAGCACGATCCATTTCTGCCCGACGAATCGGCCCTGCAATTTTTGATGCGCGACAGCGGCCGGCCCGATTGGAAGTGCGGCGAAGTGGCCGGCGAGTTCGAACTCAAGGGGGACTATCTCAACGGTCCGGTCACGAAACTTTCCGGCGGTTGGCAAACCCGTGTGAAGCTCGCAGCGCTCTTGTTGCACGAACCGAACCTGCTCTTGCTCGACGAACCGACGAACTTCCTTGACTTGCGGACGCAGATTCTGCTCGAGCACTTCCTGCGGCACTATAAGGAAGCCTGCTTGATCGTCTCGCACGATCGGGCCTTCCTGCAATCGGTGTGCGACCACACGCTCGACTTGTCGCGCGGGAAGTTGACGATGTTTCCCGGCAAGGTCGAAGCGTTTCTCGAATACCAGCGCGAGCAGCGGGAACACGAAGAACGCTCGAACGCTGCGATCGCCGCCAAGATCAAACACCTCGAAACGTTCATCGCCAAGAACAAAGCCCGCGCCAGCACGGCGACCCGAGCCCGTTCGAAAAGCAAACAGCTGGAGAAGCTGGAACTCGCCGAGATCGCAAGCGACGAACCGACGGCCCGCATCCGTCCGCCGCAGGTCGACCCGCGCAAAGGCCCGGCGTTGCGCTGCCGCGATCTCGCCATCGGTTACGGCGAACGCAAGATTGCGACCGGCATCGATCTCGAAATTGAGCACGGCTCCCGAGCCGCGATCGTCGGCGACAACGGCCAAGGCAAAACGACGTTTCTGCGGACCATTGTTGATTCGCTGGAACCGCTGGAAGGCGAACTCCGTTGGGGGCACGGCTGCGATGTGGGAACGTACGCCCAACACGTTTACACGAGCCTGCCCGAGAAGAAGACCGTGCTGGAGTTTCTGGAGTATCACGCCCCCTCGGGCACCAAAGATCAAGAAATTCTCGATATGGCCGGGGCCCTGCTTTTCCGCGGCGACGCGGTGAAGAAGAAGATTTCCGTCCTCTCCGGCGGCGAGCGGGCGCGGCTTTGCATGGCCAGTCTGCTCTTGAGCAAGCACAACATCCTCGTGCTCGACGAACCGGGGAACCATCTCGACGTCGACACGATCGAAGCCTTGGCCGATGCGCTGTTGGCGTACCAAGGGACGGTCGTGTTCACGAGCCACGACCGGCATTTCATGAAGCGCGTCGCGACGTGCATCATCGAAGTGCGCGACGGCGGCGTGACGAACTACCGGGGCGATTACGAGTCGTACTTGTACTCGGTCAATCAAGAGATCGAAGCCGGCGAGCGCGAATTGGCGACGCAAATGTCGAAAGCCCCCGCGTCGGCGAAGGCCGCCGCCAAGCCGACGGCCGCGAACCCGCAACGCAACGAGCGTGAACTCCGCAAGCAGATTTCCACGCTCGAAAAAACGATCGCCCGCCTCGACGATCAGAAGAAGGCGGCGAACCGGAAACTCATGGAAGCGACCGATCCGGCCGAGGCGTTGCGGCTGCACAATGAAGTCGCCAGCCTCACGGCGCAGTTGGCCGAAGCCGAAGACGAGTGGTGCAAGCTGCAAGTGCCTGAATGAGCAGGCTTGCGCGGGTGGCTGGGGCATAGCGAAGCGGTGCCCCAGTTATTTTGTTGCGGCTATTGTGCCCGCGGATTCTTGAGGTAGTAGAACCGCCCGTCTTCGGCACCTCCGAGAAAGTCGGGGATGCCGTTGCCGTCGAAGTCAACGACCGCCGGGCTGACGTCGTGCCCTTCGATATTCTTTTCGGCCAATGCGCCGACGTGTTGAAAGTACCACATAGGCTTGCCGTCAGACGACGAAGAAGAAGCGGCGGCACTCGAACTGTTCGGCCCCGCAACCTGCTTCAAGAAATCGGCGTTTGATGAGTTGAGCAGCAGATCCACGCGGCCGTCGCCGTCCCAGTCGGTCGCGCAGAGCTTGCGACGTCCGCTTTTGCCGGCCGTACCGGAGTTGAGCCGTAGCGGTTCTCCTTTCTCGTTGCAGAAGGCTCGCCGCGGCGGCAGCAGCACGAGCTTATCGCCTTGCTTGGTTCGCTCGAACAGCGAGAGATACCCTTCGACGTCGAGCATCGCCAAGTCCAAGAGTCCGTCGCCGTTAAAGTCGTGCAGCACCGGCGTGGTGCGCCATTGCGTGACGAGTTGCTTCCCTTGCGGTTGCCACCAAGTCCAAGCCGGCTTCGGCGGCGTTCCGTTCCACTCGACTTCGATCGGCTGCGGCGCGGCGAGCTTCGGCGACGTCTTCGTCCCTTCGTTGCGGAGCCACTCGACCTTGCCCCAGATCGAGTTGTAGACGACGTCGTGCAGGCCGTCGCCGTCCCAATCGGCGACGTTGAGCGTCGTGTAACCCCACTTCGCTTCGGCAGGGCCTTGAATGCTGCCGTTCGGGCCGGCCATCACGCGAAACGTTTTGCCGCCTGCTGCGAGTCGCACGGGCGCCGCCCACTTCGGATGCTCGACTTTCGGTCCGCTGAGGTTTTCGAACAGCTCCAGGTAACCGGCCGTATTACCGCTGACGATGTCGGTATCGCCGTCGCCGTCCCAGTCGACTCCGACCGGCGTGGCGAGCGCGCCGCACTTGAGCGTGTCGGCCTCTTGTTGAAAGTACCGCGGAGCGAGCATCACCGGCGTGCGATCGGCCGAGAGCTTGCCGGTGTTCTCGACCAACGCGACCCGCCCGTCTTCGTCGCCGACCACGAGATCGAAGTCGCCGTCTTTTTCCCAGTCAAATGCGATCGGCACGATCATCTCGAGGTCCATCGCCGTGCGGCGTCCCGCGTCGTCGCGCACCACCCTGCCCTTCGTATATTCGGGCTGCGTGCGCGTGCCGACGTTTTCAAAGTATGTAAAGCCATCGAGAAACTCGCCGCACAGCAGGTCGAGGTCGCCGTCGCCGTCGAAGTCGCAGAAGTTCGGCGTCGGGCAACCGAACGTGTCGACCGGTTTGCCGGCCGCCTTCACCTTGACCGGCTTCTCATACTTCGGCTCGGCCGTGGTGCCCGAGTTGCGCAGCAGCATGACGAAGCCGTGCAACGGGCCCATCGTCCACTTGCCGGACGAGTTGAAGGCGTCGTCCCAACCGTAGTAGCTCCAATCTTCGATGCCGACGACGAGGTCAAGCGCGCCGTCGCCGTCGTAGTCGGCGTAGCGCCACTCGTTGTGCCGCATCTTGGGACCCTTCGTCGCGGGGCCCGGCGGCTTGTAGAACTTCGACGAGACGCCGAGCGTGACCTTTTCTTCGAGCCCGGTCTTCAAGAAGTTCGGGTACTCCGCGCCGGGCGTGAGCACGCGCAGGCCGCCGTCGGGCGATTTCGAAGTATCGGTGTAACTCGGCAACACATAGTGAGTGGTGCGGCTGACGAACCGCGCCGGCTTGAACACCGGAAACTTGCTCTTCGCCGTGTCGCCGGTCGCGTTCTCAAATATCCAAATGCCGTTCGATGGTTTATCCGGGCACGATACGACGAGGTCGAAGTCGCCGTCGCCGTCGGCATCGCACGGCACCGGCCAAGCCCACAAGCCGACGCCGAGATCGACGGCCAATCCGGCATGATTGTACGGCAAGCGATCGAGGGCCAGCGCGTCGCGTTGAAGACCGGCGGCGATCATCGCCGAGCATGCGGCGGCGAAGACTACCGACCGAAAGCTGAGAAGCGTTTTGAAGGCGGGCATGGCGAACCTGTGGCGATGAGGCAGATGTGGTGTGGCGCCCGTCACGATAACTCGCAGGCCGGCGAAAGTCGTACGGATTCGTCCGAGCGACCGCTTTACACACGGGCATTTGCGTTGGAACAAAGAGCCCGCATTCTCGAACAATTCGCTGCCGGCCGGCCGGTTTACGGACGCCGACCGCCGCAGGGGTGCCGTTGAACTACCCGGGGGAATCTGCGATACTCATGACTTCGTAATGAGCTGATCGACAACGCACGGCGGGCACCTTGCAACGAGTGCAACGAAGATGCAAGTCGATCGGCGGCGAAACATCGGGGCGTGGCGCAGACTGGCTAGCGCGCTTGCATGGGGTGCAAGAGGTCGCAGGTTCAAATCCTGTCGCCCCGACATTGACAGTTTTTGAACTCCGGTGACAACCGGCGACAAAACCCTTGCCCTCGCAAGGGTTCCGTCGTTTTCGGACATCGTCGTCGCCGTCAGACGCTGCCGGCGAATGACTCTCGACGCCGCGCAAAATGCAGCGCCCGTGCAGCGCGGCGCTCGCCCCCGGCGGCGGGGCCGGCTCGTTCTTGGGAACGGGGATCGCCGCCACGGCGCGGGCTTGATCTTGGATGCCGATATGCGTGTAACGCAACGTCGTCTTAATGTCGGAATGCCGGGCCAATTCTTTGGCTTCGACCAGCGAAGCGCCGTTACGAAGCAGTTCCGTGATATGCGTATGCCGACCGGCCGCATGGAAGTCGGCGATGCCCGCTTCGGTCTCGTAGGGGATGCCGACCCGTTCTAGATCCTTTTTGACCATCCGCCAGGTTTTCCGCGCGGCGAGTTTGGGAAACAGCTTCTCGCCGGGTTGCATCCCCTTGAGCCACTCGCGTAGCATACCGAGCAATTCGGGATGCAGCGGCAAGACATCCTTCCGGCGATGCTTGGATGAAACCGCTTCGACGGTGATCGTCGGCGGCACGGCGTCCAGGTCGAAACTCCGCCTGGTCAGACTCGCCAATTCATTGCGTCGCAAGCCGGTGAGATACGAGGTGAGATAAATGCGCGCCCGCTCTTCGCCCGAGTACCCTTGAATGCGGACGCCGCTTGATCGAGCTGAATCGACGAGCTTAGCGACCTCCGCGGCCGTCAGCGCCCGGCGGGCGTGACGGACGTCGACCGCTTGGTTGAGTCGTTCGATCCCGGCCAGCGGATTGACCGCCAGCCGCTTGCTCGCGACGCACCAATTGCAAAACGTGCCGAGCGCTTGCAGGTACTGGTTGTAAGTCCGCGCGCCGATGCCGTCGTCGCCGCTTCGCAAGCCCCGCAGGAACGCCTGCACGGCTTCGGGTTCGATGTCGGCCAGCTTCATGAACTTGGCCCCGGCGAACACCCGACGGACTTGGCTTAAGGTGAGCTTCACATACTTGGGCGAATTATCGGCGACGGAGGATTCAAAAGCCGTCAGGAGTTCTTCCAGCGGCGTTTGCCGGGTGAGCGCGAGCCGCTCCCGATCGGCGTCGATCAAACCCGTCCGCCGCAGTCGGGCTTCGGTTTCCAGCTTGGCCGCCAGTTGTTCGGAGAGGCCTTTGTCGGTGAAGCCTTTGGCGGTGCGACGCTTGCCCGTGTGGTCGAGATACTGGATCGTGTACGGCTCGTGCTTGCCCTTGCGACGCTTGAAGAGGGACGCCATGTGCGGGGTCTCGCGACGAATGATTTTCGAGGAGCAGGAACTTCGCCGTCCGTGGCCGCAAGCGCGTGGCCGGGCTTAGTGCGCGGCCGCTTCCACCGTCAATTTAAGTCCGAAGGCCCGCGTCACGGCGACCAGCGTCGAGAAGCGGGGATTACCGTTTTTGCTGAGGGCCCGATAGAGGCTTTCCCGTTCGACGCCGGCGGCTTTCGCCACCCGGGCGACGCCGCGGGCTTCGGCGACCTGCCGCAGCGCCAGCAGCAGAACTTGCGGTTCGTCGGTATCTTCTATCGCCGCGCGCAGATATTCGGCGGCGAACTCCGGATCGTCCCGGAGTTCCTCGACGAGCGCTTTGTGGTGCGCGATGCTTGCTTTACGTTTCATGCCTTCTCCGTTCTTCGTCGGTAGTCGCGCCAATAGGCGACGGCTCGGTTAATGTCGGCGGCTTGCTTCCGCTTATCGCCGCCGCAGAGCAGCAGGATGCAGGCCCGCCCGGACATCGCAAAATAAACGCGATAGCCGGGGCCCCAATCGACCCGGAGTTCCGAGACGCCTTCGCGGAGCGTTTTGCAATCGCCGAAGTTGCCGACGGCCAGTCGCGTCAGCCGAGCGGCGATCCGCGCCTTGGCCTGCGCGTCGTTCAGTTCCCTGAACCACTCGCCGAACACGTCCTTGCCCGCTTCCGTGACATACCGCAACACTTCCATGACCCGACCAATTGTAACTTATAGATCACAATAAGGCAAGCGCAGAATGGGATTCGGCCGACGAGCGTCAGGCCGGCTTCGGCTGCGGAGGGCAGCCGGCCGCCAGCCAAGCCGCAAGTTCCTCCCGCCGCCAGCGGACCGCGCCGCCCAGTCGCAAGGGTGCGGGCAATTGCCCGGCGCTGCGCATCCGCCACAGAGAGCGCTCGGAAATCTGCAGCCAAGCCGCGACTTGCTTGGCGGTCAGCAGGGCGGTCGATTCCGGGACGTCGAACGAAATCTCTCCCACGGCCATGAGCGGGCTCCGTGACGATGGAAACGTGATGATTTTTCGCGCCGGCCGCGGCTTACCGGTCGCGGTCCCTGTCCCGGTCCGGCTCCGCGCGGCCGCCGCGGGCTTCGGCCTGCCGCAGGCGGCTCGCCAACACCGAGTCCCCTTCCGGCCGCTGCTCGTCTTCGAGGTCGCGCGCTTCGTCGCGACGATCTTGGGCGACTTCGCCCGGCGTCTTCGTACCGTACAACCCGTATTCCGGCTGCTGCGCCACGTTGCTTTCGGGATACAGCGCGCCGCGCGCTTCCCGTAAACCTTGTCGCAGCCAGGCCGACAGATGCTCTTCGCCGATTTTTGCCATGACACGTGCTCCGATTGCTACCGCTCCCCGCGCATCCGGCGGAACCGCTCCGCCAGGAGTTCTTGTTCGATGACGGCGTCGTTCATGTTCTCGGCCCGC
>JAFLCO010000040.1:0-2172 GCA_017303535.1 Planctomycetota bacterium | reverse complement strand
TCGTGGAGATCGCCAGACACACCGCCGAGAACATCAAGTACCCGCCGAACGGCCGCTCATTCAGTTGATAGACCACGAACCCGGCGGCGAAGGCCAGCAGCGGCTCGCAGAACTGTTTGCAGCCCAGTTCCGTCAGCCGCGCTCCGGGCTTGAGCAAGCGCGGCCACCCCGAGTAGAGCGAGTGGCAATATTCGCCGCGGCGCCGGCGGCGCAACGTATCCCCGCGCGCGGCCAGACACATCAACAGATAGGCGGGAAGGAACAGCAACAGCGCCGTGAGATCATGCCCCTCCCAGGCGCAGCCGAACAGCGGAACCAGGACCAGCACGGCCGCCGCCTGCAGCCCGAGATACCGATTGCCGAACCCGCGATGTAGGAAGACCTCCAGCGAGGTCGCGAAACCGCGACAGACGAAGAGCGCCGCGTGGAGCAAACCTTCGTTGGTGATCGGACCGTCTTGATTGACCGAAGACATGGAAACCTCCGCAGTGGGAAATCAATAGCGCTGTTGGAACGTCGTCTGGAGCCAAGTCCGGCCGCCGGCTTGAAACCGGCGGCCTCCTTGAAAGAGGATCGCGTCGACCAGCCCCGCGTTGATCGAACCTCCTTTGCGCAACGTCGTAAACACCCGCGGCTGGACCTCAAACTCCATGACTTCCGAAACGCCGCCGGAGAACTGCCCGCCGCCGCCGAGGCCGAGCAGCAGGGAGACGATGTCCGGCGAATGTTGCTGACTGGAATTGACGAAGTATTGCCGCGAGCGGCCGATGAGCGCCGCGGCCCAGTCGTTCATGACCGCGTCCCCGTTGGCATGGAAGATCTTGGTATTGAGATTCGCCAGCAGCGAATCTGCTTGCGCTTTGCCCGCCTCGCCGGCTCCGAGCGTGGCGTAGTAGTTCGAGATATTCTGGGTGAGCAGCACCGTGCAGACGCGCGCGCTGCGTGCCGTCGTTTGAAACTGAAAATCGTAATCGGACGTAAAGTTTTGACTTTCATCGGCCCAGAGAAACACGGGGCGCATGTCGTCCGCCGGCGGTCGCCGCTCGATGGCCCGCATGAAGCAGTATTTCATCAGCACCTGAGCCAAGCGGCCGACCTCGCCGAACTCTTTGACCGGCAGATCGATGACCAGAATCGCGCCGTCGGCGATCGCTTCGGGCGTGACGGTCGTCGTCGTGCCGAAGAGTTCCCGCAAGACGCTCCGCTGGAAGACGTCGATCATCGAGGTAAAAGTACTGACGATGATGGACCGGGTCTTGTCCGAGAGCGCGGGGAACTCCAACAAGGCGTAGTCCGCGCACAATTCGAAGTCCCGGCGGCGCAGTTCCGATTTACCGGCCTGATCGGCGGCCTCAAGCGTCGCGAACGCGAACGACTGCCGTTTCCAAGCTTCGTCGTTGACTTGCTGCGGCGTAGTCGGCAGCGACACGACCAGTCGGTACAAATCCGCGATGGAGACCCGTCCCTGTCCCAGCATCAGCAAGTCGAGGCAGTTGCGGACCAATTGTCGCAGCGCCCGTCGCCAATAACCTTCGTCCTCGCGGCCGGAGCCGCCGGCTTGGCGTTCCGCGACCGACAGGACTTCGGAAAACAAATTGACCAGATTTTCGGTGAGTCCGCCGCCCGGGCCGCAGCGCTTGAGTTCGTAGTCCAGAAAATTGAACGCCAGCGCCGCCGAGGCCGACATGATTTTCAGATCGGCCAGTCGTCCGGTCTCGCGGCAATAGCGACGGAACTGTTCGCACTCGTCGGGCTTGGCGGTGAGCACCAGCCCGCCCATTCCGGCCCTGAGATAGGCCAGGGCGATTTCCCGGCCGCTGCCGGTCGTCTTTCCGCTGCCGGTCGCCCCGAAAACCTGAATGCCTTCGCAGGCGTCGGCCAGCGTGAAGGCGTCTTGATCCGAGAGGTACAACAGCGGCCGCGATAACGGCCAGCGGCAACTCCGCCGGGAATTTCGCGCGCGCTTGTTCCGCCAAAACATCTCAAGCCTCCTTGGCCGAGCGGGCTTGATCGCGGAACATCTTGACGAGCGTGGGGAGTTCGAACCCCCGGGTTCGTCCCCGCCGCGCCTTGGCCAAGAGCGCTTCGCTCAAACAGATGATTCGGTCCAACGTGAGTCCCGGCCCGCTGAAGGTAACGGAGAAGTTCTTCTCAATGCTGAGCGTCACCCGC
>JAFLCO010000004.1 GCA_017303535.1 Planctomycetota bacterium | reverse complement strand
GGCGACCAACAGAACGGTCAGCAGCAAAACGGCCAAGGCCAGTCGCAAGCCGGCGATCGGCAGAACGGTCAGCAGCAACAGGCCCAGCAACAGGGCGACTCGAAGCAAGGCGACCAGAAGCAAAACGGCTTGCCCGAGCAACAGGCCGGCAACCAGCAGCAAGGCACCCAACAAGGCAACCGCGAAGATGAGAAACCGCTCGACCAGAACGACCCGGGCCGCATCTTCGAAGAACTGAAGAAACATTACGACAAGCAGGCCGGCAACGGGCAGCAGCAACAACAGCCGGGCGATCAGAAGCAAGACAATCAACAAGCCTCGGCCGGTGAACGGCAACAACAGGAACAGCAGCAGCCTGGATCACAGCAGCAACAACGGGGCCAAGATCAGCAACAGGGGCAGAACCAGCAGCCGGGTCAGCAGCAACAGTCCGGTCAGCAGCAGCAAGGACAGAATCAGCAATCGGGCCAACAGCAAAAGTCGGGCGACGGTCAGAATTCCGAGATGCGCAAGCCGGGCGAAGAAGGAACCGGCGCGGATCGGCAGAATCAGCCGAACGCCGGCGGCCCGGACAAGCATGGTCGCGATCAAGAACCGGCCGATCAGAAATCGGGGGCCGGCCAGCGTCCGGATCAGCAGCCGAAGGGAGACGAGGCGGGCAGCGGCAAACGCGGCGGCTCCGGTGGCGGGCAAGACGCCGGCGGTCAATCCGATCAAGAAAAGCCGGAACAGTCGGGCGGATCAGGCGGTAAAGGGACGAACCAGCAGCAGCCGAGCGACCAGCAGAATGGAACGCAGGGCGGCACCAACGAAGCCATGCAACGCCAGGACGGCGCAGGCTCCGGCGCGAACGAACAGCGGCCCGGCGAGAACAACGGCCAAGGCCGCGAGGTGAGCCGCAAGCCGACGGACGGCGGCAACGCGGCCGAGCAAGGCAAGCAGCAACCGGCGTCCGGCGACAAGCCCGGCAACACCGAAGGAGCCCGACCGACCGACAAGCCGGCCGCCGGCGAAAACCCGAGCGGCAACAAGGCCGAAGGCCCGAAGCCGGGCGGCAACAGTCCGCAACAAGACATGCAGCAACCGGGCGGCGAGCAGCGTCAAGGTGCTCAGCCGAACTCCGGCAATCCGACGCCGAACCAGCAAGGCAAGCAAACCCAGCAAGGGAACTCCGGCGCCACCGGCGGCACGGCCCCGAACAAAGACGACAAGCGGCCCGAGCAGCGCCCCGGCGAACAAGGTCCGACGGCCGAAGGCAACGCCAAGCCCTCGGCCAACGCCCAACAGCCGGCCGGCGGCGATCGCTCGGGCGGCGCGAAGGGGAACTCCAACAACGAGGGTTCGCCCGAGCAGCAAGAGATGTCGAAGCCGCGCGACCCGGGCGGTGCGGCATCGTCGCAGAATCAACAAGAGTCGGGCCAAGGCAACGAGGCCAAGAGCCCGAGCGGCAGCCGGAGCGAATCGGACGCCCGCGGCGACTCCAGCGGCGACCGCAACGGCAAAGGTGAACAGGGGGGCGGGCAGAAATCGAACCAAAAGGGAACCGGCGCGGCAGGCTCGAACACAGCCGGCGATCAAGGGGCCGGCGCCGCGCAAGAGCAAGGCGATTCGGCGACCGGCAACCAAGCGGGCGACAAGGTTCGCGGCAAGCAACCCAGCGGCGGCGAAGCATCCGGTGAAAAAGGCGCCGGCTCGAACACTCGCCAAGGGGGCAACGAAGCCGGCGGTCAAAGCGAGTCGGCCAACACGGGCGGCGATCGGCAGGGAGATCGGTCGAAACGCAATCCGCAGAACATGGAACAAGGAGGCAAGCCCGGCGGTTCGAATTCCGGCGGCGGCGGAACTCCGGAAGGCGACTTCCATCCGCAGCCGCGCCAAGCTCCCGAGCCGGGCGGCGACGAAGCGAATCTCGAATACACGAAGAAGGTGACCGACCTGACGCTCGACAAGTTGAAGAACGACGTCGAGAAGGGAACCGTCGATCCGGAGCTATTGAAGAAATTCGGTTCGCAGGAAGCGATGGAGCAGTTCGTGCGGCGCTGGGACGAAATGCGCAAGGCGGCTCAGCAACAAGGCCCTCAAGCGGACACGGCCCAGAAGCAATATCAAGACACGCTCAAGGGCCTCGGCCTGCGACCGCGCACGACCGAGCAACAAGGGGCGACCGCGGGTGACGACGACTCGCGGCAACTGCGCGGAGCCCGCCGCAGCGCTCCGCCGGCGAAGTACGCCGATCAGTACCGCGCCTACACGACCGGCATCGGGCAAGGCGAACAGAAATAGATTCTTTGCCGATGATGTCACGGGGTGGCTGGGGCATAGCGCAGCGGTGCCCCAGTGAGCGACGTCTAGTTACTGGGCCTTCGCCTTCGGCTCCAGACCCAGCCACCCGACGCGGAAGTCCATGTGGAAACTCTCTAAGTCGTTGCCCGCCGAAGCGTGAAGGCCGTGATTTCCGGCCGGACGTTGAAACGAACGCGTCGCAAATAGCCGACGCCGCGGTGAATGTAGAGCTTCCGGCCGGGCCCGACGTCGAACTCGCCGCTCGTGTACCGACGATTCTGCACCGGCAACAGCGGCGGCGGCAGAAACGGCGGCTTGCATTGCCCGCCGTGGGTGTGGCCGGCCAAAATCCAACCTTGATAGTCGCCCCAGATCGGTCGATCGCAAGCGTCGGGATTATGGCACAGCACGATCGACGGCGAGCCGGTCGCCTCCGCCAAGAGCCGGCGTGCGGTCGGTTGATTGAAGCGTGGGCTCCAGAGGTCTTCGAGTCCGACGAGATTGAGACCTTCAACCGTAGCGGCTTCGTTACGCAAGAGCCGAATGCCGAGTTCCGCGAGACGCCGCTCCAGTTGATCGCCGACCCCTTCGTTGGCCCAGGCCCGCCCGTAGTCGTGGTTGCCCGTAATGCCGAACGTGCCGAGCCGTGCCGGTTGCAAACTTTCCAGCACACGCGCCACGTGCTCGACTTCTTCCGCGCCGTCACACGACATCCAATCGCCGGTCATCACGACAAGATCAGGCTGTATCGCCGCGACGGATTCGAGGCAGCGCGTCATATAGTCGTCGTCGACGAGCCGACCGATATGCAAGTCGCTCAACTGCACGAGCGTCTTGCCGTCGAGCTCCGGCGGCAAATCAACGACCGGCAACTCGCGCTCGACGAGCTCGACCCAATGCGGCTCCACGCGCCAAGTGTAAAGAAACGCAGCCGCCGCGGCGCTCATGGTGCCCCACGTGGCCCGACGAAGAAAGTTGCGGCGCGGAACGAGCTTGGGTTCTTCCATGACGCGAACACTTCTTTAGCTGCGGCAATAAGGCCGCCCCTATTTTAGCACGTCGCGCAGAAACCGGCCCGTCGCGTTGTCGTCGAGCGCGGCGATCTCTTCCGGCGTGCCGACGGCCGTCACTTGTCCGCCGGCGCTGCCTCCTTCGGGCCCGATATCCACGAGCCAGTCGGCCGTTTTCATCACGTCCAAGTTGTGCTCGATGACCACGACGGTATTACCCAAGTCCACCAGGCGGCCGAGCACTTCGAGCAGCCGGCGGACGTCGTCGAAGTGCAGGCCCGTCGTCGGTTCGTCGAGCACGTACAGCGTGTTGCCGGTGGCGGTGCGGGCCAGTTCGGCGGCGAGCTTGATGCGCTGGGCCTCGCCGCCGGAGAGGGTCGTGCAGTTTTGGCCGAGCGTCACGTAGCCGAGGCCGACTTCCCGCAGCGACGCGAGCATCCTGTGGATCGGCGGGAAATTTTCGAAGAAGTCGACTGCTTCGTCGATCGGCATGTCGAGCACGTCGGCGATCGATTTATCGCGGTACCGCACCTCGAGCGTCTGCCGATTGAACCGCGCGCCGCCGCACGTTTCGCACGGCACGTAGAGGTCGGGCAGGAAGTTCATCTCGATCTTGCGGACGCCCTGGCCTTCGCAATCTTCGCAGCGGCCGCCGGCGACGTTGAAACTGAACCGGCCGACTTTGTAACCCTTCTGCCGCGCCTCGCGCGTGGCCGCGAACACCTTGCGGATTTCGTCGAACAGCCCGGTGTACGTGGCCGGGTTACTGCGCGGCGTGCGGCCGATCGGGCTTTGGTCGATCTCGATCAGCTTGTCGATCTGCTGCAGGCCCGAAAGTTTTTTGAACGGGCCCGGCTTAGGGCCCGCGCCGAGCAGCTCGCGGCGCACCGCGCGAACCAGCGTCTCGTTGACGAGCGAACTCTTGCCCGAACCGCTCACGCCGGTGACGCACGTAAACACGCCGAGCGGGAACTTCGCCGTGACCTCCTTCAGGTTGTTGGCCGAGGCCCCTTCGACGGTGATCGCCTTCTTGAGGTTCACCTTCCGCCGCGCCGTGGGAACGGGAATCGTCAGCCGGCCGCTGAGATAGCCGCCGGTGATCGAAGCCTCGTTCGCTATGACGTCGGCGGGCGTGCCAAAGGCGACGACGTTGCCGCCGTGCCGTCCTGCGCCGGGGCCGATATCAACGAGGTGATCGGCCTGCCGCATGATCGCTTCATCGTGTTCCACGACGAGCACGGTGTTGCCGAGTTGCTGCAGGGCGCGCAGCGCGTCGATCAGCCGTTGATTGTCCCGCGGGTGCAGGCCGATCGACGGTTCGTCGAGGATGTAACAGGTGCCGACCAGGCCGGTGCCGATGCCGGTGGCCAAGCGAATCCGCTGGAGTTCACCGCCGGAAAGCGTATCGGCACTGCGGGCCAGCGTGAGGTAGCCGATGCCGACTTGTTCCAAGAACGCGAGCCGCTTGAGAATCTCGGTGATGATCGGCCGGGCGATCATTTCGCGCTCGGCGTCGAACCGTAGCGGCGCGAAAAACGCGCGGGCGTCGCTCACCGGCATGTCGCTGATCGATTGAATCGTCTGGTCGGCCAACCGCACGGATCGCGCTTCGGGCCGCAAACGCGAACCGTGGCAGACGGCGCACGGGATGCTCGTGCGAAACGGTTCGAGTTCGTCGCGCTGCCCGGCCGTAGCGGCGGCGTATTCTTCGTCGAGCAAGGCGAGAACGCCGACGAACTTCTTGCCCGCCCCGTGCAGAAGGTCTTCCAGATCCTGCGACTTCAAGTTCTTGAGCGGCGTGTTCCAGCGAATGCCGCGCTCGCTCATAAACTCGGCCAGGTCTTGGCGACGGCGCTCGAGTTCGTCGGGTTGCATCTCGCGCCACGGCACAATCGCCCCGGCCCCCAGCGCCAACGAACGATCGGGAATCACCAAGTCGGGATCGAAGCCCGACCGCGAGCCGAGCCCTTCGCACGCTTGGCAAGCGCCGTAGGGGCTATTGAAGCTAAACGTTCGCGGCTCCAATTCTTCAAAACTCATCCGACAATTCGGACAAGCGCTCAGCGTGCTAAAGAGGTCTTCCTTCCAATCAGAAACCTCGGCCGGCTTCCCAGCGTCGCCACCTGCGCCAGATGCCGGATCCGCTTTCCCCTCTCCCCTTTGCGGGAGAGGGGTTAGGGGTGAGTGGGCAGAACCGCCATGTGCGCCGCCTTTCGCGCCATTTCCATTGGTACCGCTGCCGCCATTCGCACCATTCCCATTCTTCGGCGGCCCGATCGGTTTCGTCCCGTTCGGCCCGGCATGTTTATGGGCCGCCGCAGGGGCCGCTCCGGCCGGAGGCGCGGTCTGCACCGCGGCCGGCGCATTCGTGCGAGCCGAAAGTATCGTCAGCACGCCGTTGCCGTGCTTCAGCGCCAGTTGCACGCTCTCGGCCAGCCGCGGGCGCAGGTTGTCGCGAATGATCAACCGATCGACGATCGCCTCGATCGTGTGGGCCTTCCGCGGCGCAAGCTCCGGCACTTGGTCGAGTTCGCAGACCATGCCGTCGACCCGCACGCGCACGAAGCCGGCCTTGCGCACGGCGTCGAGCGCCTCTTGGTGTTTCCCTTTGCGGCCGCGCACCAGCGGCGACAAGAGAATCACCTTGCTCCCCACCGGCAGGCCGGCGAGGTTGTCGACGATCTGCTCCGGCGTCTGTCGGCGAATCGGCTCGTTGCAGTGCGGGCAGTACGGTTCGCCGACCCGGGCCATCAGCAGCCGCAGGTAGTCGTGAATCTCGGTGACGGTGGCGACCGTGCTGCGCGGGTTCTGCGTGCCGGCCCGTTGGTCGATCGAGATTGTCGGCTGCAGACCTTCGATGAGATCGACGTCGGGACGTTGCAATTGTGTTAGAAATTGCCGTACGTACACCGATAGACTCTCGACGTACTGCCGCTGCCCTTCGGCAAAGAGCGTATCGAAGGCCAGCGAACTCTTGCCCGATCCGCTGGGGCCCGTGATGACGGTGAGCTTGTCGCGGGGGAGGTCGACGTCGATGTTCTGCAGGTTATGAACCCGAGCCCCGCGCACGCGGATAAACTCCGCTCCGGCGTCGTTGGTCGACGCGTCGGCGGCAGCAGCGGACGACGGCGGTGCGGCGGCGGGGGGCATGCGATTTCGGGCCGGGTTCACACGGCCGGGCGGCTGCGGGCGCACTGTCGACGCCGGCGCGTGGTTTCCAATCTGGCCAGTGTAAACCGACCGGTCGGCCTTCACAACCAGCCGGCCGTGCCATGCCGTCATCGCCGCAGGCGAGGTCGGCATGTTTTAATCGAGGTCGATTCATGCCGACCCGACTTCGTCGTGACGGCATGGCACACGAACAAATCAGCCCTATAAAGAGCGCGGTTTGCAACCAAAGTGCGACAGAATTACAATTGCAACATAGCGCCCGATTTCCGCGGCGCGCCACTCGTTGCGGTTTCTCCGCGCATCACGACATGCAAAAGACCACGAAGAAGCCGCCCGCCAAAGTCGCCGGTAAGTTAGACGGATTGAAGGACGAACTGCGCTCGTCGGGCCTGCGCAGCACCGCGCCGCGCTTGGCCGTGTTGCAGCAATTGCTCAGTTCCAAAAGCCCGCTGTCGCACGCCGACTTGGCCGATCAGCTCGAGTCGCAAGGCTTGGAACGGGCCACGGTCTATCGCAACCTGATGGACTTGGCCGAAGCCGGCATCGTGACGCGCTCGGAACTCGGCGACCACGTCTGGCGCTACGAAGTGCGCCGCCAAGGACACGCGCACGACGCCAAGCACCCGCACTTCGTCTGCGTCGATTGCGGCGAGGTCAGCTGCTTGAACGAAGTAAAGGTCGACATCTCACCCGCCCCGGGCAGCAAAAAGTCGGTCATCGGCTCACTCACCGAAGTGCTGCTCAAGGGCCACTGCGGGAAATGCACATAGACGTCGACTTAGCCCCCGGCACTTTATGCCGGGGGCAATGCGGCCTGTCGGCAGGCATGCGATAGAACATTACTCGGCGACATGCCCCCTCGCTTGCGCTTCGGGGCTAGTGTGTGAAGTGGGCGTCGACACGTTCGCCCCGTCGATTGCCCCCGGTTTGAAGAACCGGGGGCTAAGGTTTGCGCGGCTCAACGCTGCAGCGACGCCATGTCGTTGCTGCGGCCGTCTTCTTGACCCCGCGAGACCGCAAGAGATTCCGGTCTCGACCGGAATCATGCGCCAACCCTGCGTCCTAACGCTACCATTCAGTTGCGCAGCGGCAAGTGAGTCATTGACAACTGAAAAATCGAAATGCCGCCGCCTCAAGTCCAATGGCTGGTTCGGCTTTGGCCTGTCTTCTCAAAACGTGACGCAATCGTGATTCCTAAAACAGATCCGATTGTTGTACCAACCAAACAGTCAAAGGGCATCGTGAGGGCGAGCCATCCGTCAAACGGGCGAGAACACCATGAAAACACGCCACCGGCAAGACTCCCCAATATCGCCATGACAGGAAGGCTATAACCTCGGAACCACAAGTTGACTGCACCAACAATCAACCCCACAACGCCCCAAGGGATTGCCATAACAGGTCCTTTAGCCATACGGCTCCCAACTGTGATTGGCTCTTCATGCCATTGTCCATCTGCGGTATGGGTAACGCGCGCGGATGGACCGAATGAGATCATGAGTCCGGACCACCAAAGTAATCCAATTGCCCAACCAGCGACGAAACCGAGAAGAACAGGGTGGCGGGACAATCGAGATATTGGAGCCATCGCCGTCGCCTTCGTCTAACTTGTTATAAACGCGCGCCGGCGCGGGATACGAAAGTCTGTCCGACAACCCTGCTGACGCCGCGTACTTGTTTCGCTGGCAGATACTTGCAGTCGTTCTACACCGCGCGCATTGATCAAGCAATTCTTGCAGAGCACAGTTTGCGCTGGGTGGCACAGTTCGCCCCGTCCATTGCCACCGGGCTGAAGAATTGGGGGCTAACGTTACGCCGCGCGGCGTTGGGGTGGCGCGATCGTTGTCGCGGCTGCGGCTTTTTTAGTGCCGCTCCAGCAGAGGAAGAGGCCGGGGGTTTGTTGTTGGGGGCCGCTTGGGAGCGGGGCGCAGCAGACGTTGTCGCAGTGTTCCGCCAATTGCTGCATCAGCGACTGCGGGGCGAACCATTGTTCCCACGGTTCCGTGAGCGAGAGCGATTGGAACCGGGCGTCTTTGTCGATGATCACGACGCGGCCGCCGGGGCGGACCACGCGGCAGAGTTCGGCCACGGCCCGCTCCGGCACCAACGCGTGCTCGAGCGCTTCGATGCAGAACGCGGCGTCGAACGATCCGTCGGCCGCGGGCAGGCGCAGCAAGTCGCCGGGCAGGCCGGTCGCGCGCTGCGGCAGATGTTCCAAGAGCGCGGGCGACGGGTCGATGCCGGTCAGTTGCAACCGCGGACGGCTCGCGGCGATGCGGCTCAGAAAGCGCCCGCTGCCGCAGCCGACGTCGGCGATGCGGGCACTCGGGCCGCAGCGCGCGGCAACGTCGTCGGCCAAGTCGAGCACTAAGCGCAGGCGGGCATCGTCGTCGGCCGGCGGTTCGAGCAGCGTCGCCGGGGCGTCGGCGAAGGCCGTGGCGACTTGCAGCCGTTGCGCGTCGAGGGCGAACTTCGCGGTCCAAGCCGAACCGTGGTTCGGAAAGAACGCGGCCCCGCGACCCCAGCTACCGGTCCAACCGCCGGCGGGCGTTTGACGTCGGGCCAGTTGCCGCATGGCGGCGGAGCCGGCTCGGTGGTCGCCCGCACGGAACCAGAGCGCGGCGAAGTGCGCCAGGCCGGCCGACGAAGTCCACTCATGCGCGAGATCGACGGGGAGCGAACCGTCGGCACTGAGGCAGGCCGAGGCTTGATCGAGGGCCCGGCGTGCCAAGTATTCGCAGCGGGCGTCGACCTCGGCGAGTTCCAGCAAGGCTTCGACGCCGTGCGCCATGACGTGCGACGCCACCTGCCCGACGCTCGCATCGTCGCGACGGGCCACGCGATCGACGGCCCGAGCGAGCGCGAGCCGCCATTGCGGCATTTGAAAACGTCGCGCGGCGGCGAGCAGTTCGGAGAAGCCGGCGAGCTGCACGGCGGGGGTCGACCAACGTTCGAACGAGCCGCCGCCCGCGGGAAACCGGAGCGAGCCGTCGTCGGAGATGCGCGAGACGAGGTAGCCGCACGCCTTCCGCATGGCCGGCAAAGCTTCGGGCAGCAGATCGGCGTCGACGAGCGTGCGCCAGGCGCGAACCGTTTGGGCCGTATTAAATATCGAAGTGTGCAGCAGGCCGGCGTCGGGCACGGAACCGTCGCGGGCTTGAATGGCCAGCAGGCGATAGGCGAACGAGAGGGCCGTTTCGGTGCGACCGAAGTTCAACAGCGTGGGAATCGCGGCGGCGGTGAGCCCGGGACAAACGGCGGTCGAACCGCACGTGGGTGCGAGCCCGTTGCCGCGCATCGCACATTCTTCGAGCCAGTTCAAAGCTTTGGCCGCCGAGAGGGCCGGCGGTGGGCCGCCAAGTGCGCGACGCCAGGCAAGCGCGCGGCGGCGCACGGCTCCGGAGATTCGCTCCATCCAACGGGACGCAGGTTGCGACCGGCCGGCCATAGCGGCATTCCTCAAGCGGACGACGAGGGGTGAACGAAGCGACGCAGGGACGGTTGTCTTGTTTCGGGTACCACTGGTGGCTCGTCCACCAGTGCCTTATTCGACGATGCTAGGAGGCACTGGTGGGCAAGCCACCAACGGCACCCCTCGATTTATTATCTCTTCAGAACCGCAGGGCTTTCGGCGGCGACCGAAACGGCCGGCGGTGCGACGACCACGATCTCGCCGCGACGCCGCAAGAAGCGCTTGTGCCGCGCGGCAATTTGCGGCTTGGCGTCGAGTGCGGCTTCCAAGGCAAGCAGATGTTCGTCGCGGGTGACGATGCAGGAATTTGGATGTTCGGCGAGCCAAGCGGCGAGTTCGTCGGCCGTGGCCACCGAGGGGACGTGCCGCTGGGCGTAGTAGACGAGCGTCGGTTCGTAGTGGCGGAAGGCGACGAGCGACGGTTGCGATCCGGTGAGTTGGCGAACGTCGGCGACGACTTGCGAGCTCGTCGTATGCATGCTGATTCGACTCGCGACGCCGGCCGTGAGCCCGACGGTGAAGACAAGCGACATCGCGGCGTAAGCGATCATGATTCGCTGCGATTGCTCGCGGCGAGCAAAGTAGACGAGCACGCCGCTGCCGACGACGAGCACGCCGCCGATCGCGCCGAGCCAAGCGTCGCCCGGCAAGAGGTACGCCGCCACGATGGGCAGCGCGATGCAAATGCCGACGCCGATGATGGCCGGCGTGTAGAGCGCCCAGCGGAACCACGCGCGCGGCACGAGCGACGGCGCTCGGAGCCGTTCTTCGATGAGCTTGCCGGTGATGATCGCCAAGGCCGGGTAGGCCGGCAGGACGTAGCTGGGGAGCTTCGTGCTCGCCAGGGAGAAGAACCCGACGTAGAGGCCCGCCCAACAGGCGACGAACGTATCGGCCGCGCGGTGCGGGTTGGCGTCGTTTTCGCGGAGGCGCACCGCCAGCCGATAAATGCCGATCGGCAGCAGGCACGACCAGGGGAAGAAGCCGACGAGGATCGCGAAGAGGTAATAGACGACGGGGCCGCCGTGCCCTTCCATGGAGCCGGTGAAGCGGGCCACGTTGTGCTTGCCGAGAAAGCCGGCGAGCCAGGCGCCGTCGGTCTTGAGGCCGACCGTCACGTACCACGGCAGCGCGACCAGGCCGACGACTGCCAATAGCACCAGCGGCTTGAGTTCCAGCGCGGCCGCGAGCAATCGCCGCGGCGCGAGGGCTTGAGTGATATTGCCGAAGGCGCGGCGATACCAAGGACGCGCAGCGAGCGTTTCCGGAGCGAACGTGACGGTCGCGAGTTCTTGTTGTTTGCGGCAGAGCAAAAATAGCCCCAGAATGCCGCCGGGCAGCACGACGCCGACGGGGCCTTTGGCCAGCACGGCCAAGCCCATCGCCGCGTACATCGCTACGTAGCCGCCGCGCCGCAAGCGGAAGCCGTCGGGCGAGGCCTCGACGCCGCCGAAGCGGACGAAGAGATAGAGCGTGAGCGTAATGCAGAAGATCAAGGTCGAGTCGGGAGTCGCGGCGCGGCCGCTGATTGCGAACATCAGGCACGTGGCCATCGCAAGGCCAGACCAGAGCGCGACGCGGGCGTCGTACAACCGCCGGCCGAGTTGATAGACGAGCATCGTCGTGCCGACGGCCAGCACGGCCGACCAGAAACGAGCCGTAAACTCGGAGACGCCGCCGACGTGGTAGGCGGCCAGCATGAGCCAGTAGAGCAGGATCGGCTTGTCGGTTCGCAGCTCGTAGTTGAACTGCGGCACGGACCAATTGCCCGCCTCGTACATTTCGCGGGCACAT
This sequence comes from Planctomycetota bacterium, assembly GCA_017303535.1. Lineage (GTDB taxonomy): Bacteria > Planctomycetota > Planctomycetia > Pirellulales > PNKZ01 > PNKZ01. Next base: position 42,828 of record JAFLCO010000004.1, on the reverse strand, counting down.
TCGGCGTTCTTCGGTTCATCTTCGTCCCAAAGATAGGGACGACCGAGCATGGTGAAGAAGACGACGACGGCGGCGACGAACACCACCCACGGCTGACGCACTTCGAGGCGCATACGGAGAGCTTGCATCCTTGCGGCACGGCGGGCGATTCTTCGCGGTCGGTGCGTCCTGCACGCCGCTACGCTTGCTCATGCGGCCGGTATCGTATGACAAGCGGCCGGCGGCTCACAATGCGACTATTTGGCAATTGTCGAAAGATAGTTTTCATGAGAACGCAGGCGCTGCCGGCAGCCGCCGAGAGCGCGACTTCGGGGAACTGTTCTTGCCGCCGCAAGCCGGGCCGGTCTACAGTTCGCCGCCGCCGATTTATCGAAGTCGATCCTCCGCCCGCGATCCCGCCGAACGACGCATGCACGCTCCGCCGACTCCACTGCCCGTCGCCTCTTCCGCACAATCGCCTCAGCCGAAGGCTTGGCTCGTGCCGGCATGTTTGATTGTCGCGGCCTTGGCGGCGATTCCGCTCGCAGATGCCGCCGCGGCGCGGGCCGATTTGCACACGGGGCTGCCGCGGATCGTCGTGCAATTGATCAACCAAGCGGAACTTTTCGGCGACGGTGCGGCGATCTTGCTCATGTTCGCGGCCGTTTGGGCGCTCGATCCGACCGGTCGACGGAAGCTCGTGCGGTTGATGTGCGCGGCCTGGGGGTCGGGCATCGGCGCCAACATCGTGAAGCTCTGCATCGCCCGCGAGCGGCCGTATCAATGGCTCGCTCACGGGGCCGACGGTACGGCCTGGGGCCAATTCAGCGGTTGGTTCCCCTTCGGCACGGCGGGCAACGCGCTGCAGAGTTTTCCGTCGGCCCACACGGCCACGGCGTTCGGCCTCGCACTCGGCTTGGCGGCCAACTACCCGCAGGCCCGGAAGTATTTTTTGACGATGGCCGCGCTCACCGCCTGCCAGCGCGTGATCGGCGACATGCACTACGTGAGCGATACGCTGGCGGCCGCGGCCGTGGCGTGGTGCGTGGCCGCGGCACTCTACGGCGACACAAAACTCGCCCGCCGTTTCACCAGTTGGGAACGCCGCACCGGCGCTCGAACGCCGCTCTTGCCGGCCGTCGAACGCCGCGCGGCTTAGCGATCTCGGCATTCGCCGCTACGCGATCAGCTCCTTCACCACGCGTGCCGGTTCTACGCCGCTGAGTTTGAAGTCGAGCCCTTGGTGTTTGTACGTGAACTTCTCGTGGTTGAAGCCGAGCAGTTGCAGCGTCGTCGCGTGGAAGTCGCGGATATGCACCGGATCTTTCACGATGTTGTAACTAAACTCGTCGGTCTCACCGTAGATCGCCCCGCCTTTCGCACCGCCGCCGGCCATCCACATGGTGAAGCAGCGCGGGTGGTGGTCGCGGCCGTAGTTGTCCTTCGTCAGTCCGCCTTGCGAATAAATGGTGCGGCCGAATTCGCCGCCCCAGATGATCAGCGTCTCGTCCAGCATGCCGCGCTGCTTGAGGTCGTGAATCAGGCCGTACGTCGCACGGTCGAGGTCTTTGGCTTGCGCCGGCATCCGGCCGGTCAGGTCGCTGTGGTGGTCCCAGTTGTTGTGATAGATCTGCACGAACCGCACGCCGCGCTCGACCAATCGTCGGGCCATCAGCATGCTGTTCGGCAATGAGCCCGGCTTCCGCGCGTCTTCACCGTACAGCTTGAACGTCCCCTCGGTCTCATCGGCCAGCGAGGTCAGTTCCGGCACGCTCGCTTGCATGCGGAACGCCATTTCATACTGGGCGATTCGCGTTTGCGTCTCCGGATCACCGACCGCCTTCAGCGTCTGCTCGTTGATCGTGCGGATGCTGTCGAGCATCCGGCGGCGAACTTCGTCGGGCACGCCGGCCGGGTTGTTGATGTACAGGATCGGGTCGCCTTTCGAGCGGAACGACACGCCCGTGTAATGGCCGGGGAGAAATCCGGACGACCAGAGCTTCGCGCTGATCGCTTGTTCTTGAGCCCGATTCGTCGGCACGGCGACGAGCACGACGAACGTCGGCAGGTTTTCGTTGGCCGAGCCGAGCCCGTACGCCGCCCAACTGCCGAAGCAGGGCCGGCCGGAAACTTGGCTGCCGGTTTGCATGGCCGTGATCGCCGGCTCATGGTTGATCGCTTCCGTGTTGAGCGAACGGATGAAGCACATTTCGTCGACGCACTTGGCCGTCTCGGGGAGCATTTCGCTGACCCACATGCCGCACTTGCCGTGCTGGGCGAACTTGTACTTCGACGGCGCGATAGGAAACCGGGCCTGTCCCGAGGTCATCGTCGTCAGGCGCTGGCCTTTGCGGATCGAGTCCGGCAGGTCCTTGTCGTACCACTTCGCCATCTCGGGCTTGTAGTCGTAGAGGTCCATCTGCGCAGGGCCGCCGACCATGTGCAGATAGATGACGTTCTTCGCCTTGGCCGGAAAATGCGGGCCGAGTTTCTTGAGACCCGCGGCAGGCGAACTGGTCGCGGAGGCCGCAGCCGCGCCATAAGCGTTGCCTACGCCTTGCCCGAGCAGCGTGCTTAGCGCGGCGTAGCCGATCGCGCTTTTGCCGCGCGAGAAAAACTGGCGACGGGTTTCGAGCGTGCGGAAGTCGTCGAGAGGATGCATGGCGTATCAGTGGGCAGGAGGCAGTGGGCAGTCGGCAGGAGACGGAGCGACAATATATCTCGCTCGTTACTTATTCAGCACTTCATCCAAATTCAGCATCGCGTTGCAAATGTTCGTCCACGCGGCGAGCTGCGCCGCGTCGAGCGTCGGATTCGGCCGGCTTTCGCCGGTCTTGATCAGCGCTTCCGCGTCCGATCGATGGCCGTGGTAGTAGCTCAAGAGATCGGCAAGCGCCGCTTCCCAAACTTTCGCTTCTTCCGGCTTCAGCGCGCGGCAGAGTATCCGCTCGACGGCCAGCGTCAAAGTTTGCTGCGGTTCGCCGTCCGAGGCTTGCAGCACGCGCTGGGCCACGTTGCGGGCCGCTTCCACGAACGTCGGGTCGTTGAGCGTCACCAGGGCCTGCAGCGGCGTATTGGTTCGCTCACGTCGCAAACAGCTAAACTCCCGCGCCGGTGCGTTGAACGTTTCCAAGTTCGGCGGCGGGGCCATTCGTTTCCAGAACGTGTACAAGCTGCGGCGATAGAGACTGTCGCCCGTGTCTTGCTTGTACTCGCGCGTGTTGCCGCCGGGCAGACCGACGACGTCCCAAATTCCTTCCGGCTGATAAGGCCGTACGCTCGGGCCTCCCATCCGGCCGGCGAGTTCGCCGCTCACGGCTAGCGCGTAGTCGCGAATCATTTCGGCGTCCATGCGGAACCTGGGCCCGCGCGAGAGGAGCCGGTTGTCGCGATCTTTGGCAAGCTTCGCAGGCGTCGCCACGGCGGCTTGACGGTACGTGTTCGAGAGCACCATCAAACGGAACAGGTGCTTCACGTCCCAGCCGCTTTCGCGGAACTCGACGGCCAGCCAATCAAGCAGCTCCGGATGGCTCGGCGCTTCGCCCATAATGCCGAAGTCCTCGGCCGTTTTCACCAGCCCCGTGCCGAACACTTCCTGCCAGAAGCGATTCACAGTCACCCGCGCCGGCAGCGGATTCTTAGGGTCGACGAGCCACTGGGCCAGCCCGAGCCGGTTACGTTCCGCGCCGGCCGGCAGCGGCGACAAGGCGGCGAAGACCGTCGGGTCGACCTTGTCGCCGAGTTTCGCATAATCGCCGCGCAAGAGAATGTTCGCCATCGCCGGCGAGTTCATCTTCTCTTCTTGCACGTGCGTGATCGTGCTGCGAGCTTCGATCGCGCGCTGCTCGTCTTCGAGCGACACCACCTTTTCGCGCGCCGCAATGTACGGCTTGTCGAAGTTCTCCAAGAAGAACATCGTCAGCCGGTCCTTCTGCTGCGCGTTGCGTTTGGCCGGCGCGATGCGAGCGACGTTACGCAGATCGTGTAATGTCGACAACGTCTTGACGTCACCGGCGGGCAAGCGTTGCGCGTAAATACGCACGTCTTGCAGCGAGCCGCCGGCGAACTGATTGGCGGCCGCCGCACGGGCGCCCAGTCGCAGCACCCCAGGCGTCTGGGTCTTTGCAGCCACCGGCGTCAGCGGACCGCCGCTGCGGTTGGCGTCGTTTTGCGGTTCGCCCCCGGTGAAGAGCGTGATGCCTTCCGCACGGCCGGAGCCGTCGTAAGTCGCCGTGACATGAACCCACACGCCGGGGCGAGCGACGGGCCGACGCGAAATGGCTCGCAACGAACCTTTCGGCTCGGCGCTATTGATCGCCAGCGAGAGCTTGCCTCCTTGAAACAGCGACAACTCCCAACTCGGCCCGGCCCCCTTCACGGGCGACCGCGCAACAAGCGTGCCGTCGTTCAAGTTCACGGCCGGGCGGACCCAGAGCGAAACGCTGAACGGCTGATCGAGCCCGAAGCCGGCGACGTCGCCGAGTTCGATCGTTTCGCCGGCCGGCAACACCGGCGCGGGGCCGAACTTACCGTCGGGCCGCCATCCCAGCGGTTCGGCCGTGGCGGGCGCTTGGCCACCGACCAATCGTTCATGCTTCACTAAGCCCGCAGCCGCCAAATCCACTTCGTCCGGCTTCACTTGCGTTAGAAACTCATCGATGGCTTTCGCCGCCGCGCCCCGCCGCTTGTTCTGAGCGTCACGAGCCGCCGCGAGTTCCGTCGGCAGGGCATTGTAGCGCGGAGCATCCATCGCGCCGGGCAAAAACAGCACCGGCTTCGTGTCTTTGATGTTGCCGTCGTGCGAGCCTTGCGTGGTGTTGCGGAAGAACGCGCTCATCGAATAGAAGTCGCGCTGTGTGATCGGGTCGAACTTATGATCGTGGCACACCGCACAGTTGGCCGTGAGCCCGAGCCAAACCCAGCTCGTCGTCTCCACGCGATCGCGGGCATAGTTCGCCAGGTTTTCGTCGGCGATCGTGCCCCCTTCGTTCGTCGTCATGTTGCAGCGATGAAAGCCGGTCGCGATCTTTTGTTCGACCGTCGGATTCGGCAGCAAGTCGCCCGCAAGCTGCTCGACGGTGAACTCGTCGAAAGGTTGATTGCGATTGAATGAGTTGATGACCCAATCACGGTATGGCCACATCTCGCGATAGTTGTCAAAATGCAAACCATGCGTGTCGGCATAACGGGCCGCATCGAGCCAGTAGCGAGCCCGATGTTCGCCGTAGCGCGGCGAGGCCAGCAACCGTTCGACCAACCGCTCATAGCGATCAGTCCCGCTGTCGTTCAAGTAAAGCTGCAACTCTTCGGGCGTCGGCGGCAAGCCGGTGAGATCGAGATACACGCGCCGGCACAACGTCTCGGGCGTCGCTTCGGTCGCCGGTTCTAATCCGGCGGCATCAAGCCCGGCCGCAACGAAGCGATCGATCGGGTTTTTCGTCCAGGCCGCATTCTTCACGGCAGGCAACTGCGGACGCTGTGGCGGAAGGAACGACCAATGCGGCTGCCACTTGGCTCCCTCGGCCACCCAGCGCTTCAGTAACTGGCGCTGCTCGTCCGTCAGTTGTTTGTGCGCGTCAGGCGGCGGCATCTGTTCGTCGGGATCGCGCGACAGCACGCGATCGCACAACGGGCTCGCTTCCGGCTTGCCCGGCACGACGAGCGGGTTGTCTTTGGCGAAGAAGCTCTCTTCGCGATCGAGCCGCAGATCGGCTTTGCGCGAGCCGGGATCGGGCCCGTGACAGTGGAAGCAGGTCTCCGCCAAGATCGGGCGAATGTCACGATTGAACGAAATCGATTCGGCCGCGTCGACGACGTTCGCAACGGATGCGAAAGCCGCGAAGAGGGACAACGTCGCGCAGCGCAAAGACGCAGCAAAGCTCATGGCGGAGGGTGCCGAAGGAGGGCGAGAAGGCGAGGCGGGAGCGATCTCTTTATTAAACCAAACCGGACCCCGAATTCCACACGGATTCCGGCCGTTTCGGCCCCAGGGCGGCATTCACATCGACCCGCGTCGGAACATGGCCGGCCAGTCGCTTTTTCGCACGCCCTATACATTGCGCAAGACCTTGGGTGGCTGGGGCATAGCGAAGCGGTGCCCCAAGTTTGCGAGACGTAAAACTACTGGGCCTTCGCGAGTACGCTCCAGACCCAGCCACCCGACGGTTTGAGCTAAGCGGCGGCTCGGGGCCTGCGCAGCAGCTTGACCATTTCGACCAGCGCCATCGGCACAATCGCCAGCAGAAACACAGGCCACACCTCGGGCCGGCGCCAAGCATCGTCGATGCCTGCCAAGTACACGGCCCCGATCTGCAAGAGGCCCGAGAGTGCCACGGCCGCCAGCAGCGTGCGATTGGTCATGAGCCCGAGCCGCCAAAGCGTGATGCGCCGGCTGCGGCAAGCCAGGGCATAGAACAATTGGGCGAAAGCGATGACGGCGAACGTTACGGCTTGAGCCACGCGGAGGTCGTCGGGATACAGCGACTGCATCCATACGAAGGCGGCCAAGGCCGTGACGCCCATCAAGAGCCCATGGCCGATGATTTCGACGACGCGGCTGCGCGAGATAAGCGCCGCATCGACCGACTTCGGCTTCCGCTGCATGAGGTTCTCTTCCGGCGGTTCCGTGGCCAGAGCCAGCGCCGGCAAACCGTCGGTAATTAGGTTAATCCAGAGGATTTGAATCGCGGTCAGCGGTGTCGGCATTCCCAGCAGCGCCGCGAAGAACATCAGCAGCACTTCGCCGGCGTTGCACGACAGGAGGTAATGAATGACCTTCTTGATGTTGTCGAGGATGCCGCGTCCTTCTTCGACGGCGCTGACGATCGTCGCGAAGTTGTCGTCCATGAGCACCATGTCCGACGCTTCTTTCGTGACGTCGGTGCCGGTGATGCCCATGGCGATGCCGATGTCGGCCGCTTTGATGGCCGGCGCGTCGTTGACGCCGTCTCCGGTCATCGCCACCACGCCGCCGCGACTGCGCCAGGCGCGGATGATCCGCAGCTTGTGCTCGGCCGTGACGCGGGCATAGACGGCCGTCGTCGTCACGCGCTCGGCCAGCCCGTGGTCGTCGACGGCGTCGAGTTCGCGGCCGCTCATGGCTTGCGGCCGCTCGGCGTCCATGATTCCGAGTTCGCGGGCAATCGCTTGAGCCGTCGCCGGATGATCGCCGGTGATCATCACGGGGAGCACGCCTGCACCGCGGCAGAGCCTCACGGCGTCGCGGACTTCATCGCGCGGCGGGTCGATCATGCCGACGAGCCCTGCGAAGACCAAGTCCCGTTCGACGGCGTCGGCCTCAAGCGCGCCATCGAGCTTTGTCTCGTGCGGCAGTTCGCGATAGGCCAAGGCCAATACGCGGAGGGCTCGCGACGCCATGCCGGCCTCGGCTTCGGAGAGCGACTTGCGATGCTCTTCATTCAGCGCTACTTCGCGACCGCGGACGAGGATCGCTCGGCAACGTCCGACGATCATTTCCGGCGCACCTTTGGTCAGTAAGTGCTTCGGTCCGTCATCCGACCTGACGACGACCGACATGATCTTGCGGGTCGAATCGAACGGTAATTCGTATTCGCGCTCGGCAGGACGCTTTTCCGTGGTCACGCCTCGCTTGGCCGCGGCCACGAGCAGCGCGGCTTCCGTCGGATCGCCGACGACCTTCGCTTCCTCGCCCTCTTTCGCGGGCCGGATCGCCGCGTTGTTGCAGACGAGCCCAATCCAGAGTGCGTGCTCTAAGTCGCCGTCGTGAGCGGCAAGCTTTTTCGCAACGTCGCCGGCCGTGCGAAACTCGCCGTCGGTCGCGTAGCCGGAGCCGGTCGCTTCGTAGCGGGCACCGCCGGCCCACGCTTCGCGCACGGTCATCTCGTTGCGCGTGAGCGTGCCCGTTTTGTCGCTGCAGATCACGTTGACCGATCCGAGCGTTTCGACGCTCGGAAGTTTGCGAACCAGGGCCTGCCGCCGCACCAAACGTTGCAAGCCGAGCGCGAGCGTGACGGTGACGACCGCCGGTAAGCTCTCCGGCACGGCAGCCACGGCCAACCCGACGGCGGGCAACAACACTTCCGACCACGCGTAGCCGCGCGCCAGCTGCAACGCGGCGATCACCGCGACGATCGCCAAGCACCCGCCCGCCAACCACCGACCGAGGCCTTCTAAGCGGCGCTGCAGCGGCGTCGGTTCCCGGGCATCTTCGGCCAAGTAGCCGGCAATGCGGCCCAGCTCCGTCGCCGCGCCGGTCGAAGTGACGACGGCCACTCCCTTGCCTGCGGCTACAGTCGTCCCGAAGAAGAGCATGTTGAGTCGATCGCCGGGCACGGCCTCGGGTTCGGCCGTCGAAGCCGCGTCTTTATCGACCGGCACCGATTCGCCGGTGAGCGCGGCCTCTTGCGTTTTCAAACCGTAGGCTTCGAGCAACCGCAGGTCGGCCGGCACGCTGTCGCCGGCTTCGACCTCGGCCACATCGCCCGGCACCAACTCTTCGGCCGGCACCGAAACAAGGCCGCCGCTACGGCGCACGCGGGCCGACGGCACCGAAAGCTTTTTCATCGCCTCCAAAGCCTTCTCGGCTCGTTCTTCTTGCACGAACCCGAGTACGGCGTTGAGCAGCACGATCGCGAGGATGGCGGCCGTGTCGAGCAGATCGCCCAGCGCGCCGGCGATGACCGCGGCGACGAGCAGAATGGCGACGACCAACTGTTTGAATTGATCGAGAAATTTTTGTACGGCCGAGCGATGCTCACCTTCAGGTAAGCGATTGGGTCCGTACTTTTGGCGGCGAACGGCCACGGCGGCGTCGTCGAGGCCGCGACGGGGGTCGACCTCGAGCGTTCGAAGAACGTCGGTGGCCGACGAGGCGTGCGGGGCCGGCGAAGTTCGCGGTTCGTCGGTCATCTCGGTTGCCGCTGAAGGTGGTGTCGATCGAGTGGGTTTTTCACGATATCGCAGCGACGGGAATGCGGAAAGTCGACCCGCGTGCGGCAAACGCTATCTTTCGATACCGTGCGGATCGGGCACTGGTCGAAATCTCGCCGGCCGTGGTGTTGTTGGCCGGTGAGCGACCACGCCCCGCCGGAGCCTCGCGACTTAATCGGACGACGACCGACGCGGCCTAACGTTTGCGAAGCCATGTCCGCCATGAATACCACCCAACACACCCAGCGCCACGACACGCATCGCTCATCGACGGTCGCCGCCCACGGTACTCCGTCAAGTTCGGCGGCTTCCATGATCGTGCTCGTCAACGCTAAGGCCGGACTCGACGACAAAACCGATTGCCAGGTGAAGCTCGAAGCGGCGCTCGCCGCAGCGGGCGTGGCCGGCGAAGTACGCTCGTTTTCCGGCGGCGAAGAACTCTTGACGAATGCCCGCCGCGCGGTCGACGAAGGTTGCCGGATGCTCGTGGCCGCCGGCGGCGACGGCACCGTGAGCGCTTGCGCTTCAATCGTCGTGGGAACCGACGTGGTACTAGGCGTCTTACCTATGGGAACGCTCAATCACTTCGCCAAAGATCTCAATATTCCGCTCACGCTCCCCGAGGCCGTGCGCAATTTGGCGGACGGGGAAGTGCGCACGGTCGACGTCGGCGAGGTCAACGGACGCGTGTTCGTGAACAACTCCAGCATCGGCATCTATCCCGAACTGGTGAAACATCGCGAGCAACAGCAACGGCTCGGCAAACACAAATGGTCGGCCTTCGCGCGGGCCTTTTGGACCGTGCTCGGGCGCTATCCGATGATCAGCGTGTCCGTCAACGCCGACGGCCTCGCCAAGGTTTGCAAGACGCCGCTGGTGTTCATCGGCAACAATCCCTATGCGATGGCAGGCCTGCGGATGGGAACGCGCGACCGGCTCGACACGGGCCGGCTCGCCGTGTACCTCACGCGCGACGTCGGCCGCCGGCGGCTCTTCACCTTCGCACTCCGGGCCTTGTTCGGCCGGCTGCGCGACGAGCACGATTTTCAGACGATCGAAACGGAAAGCCTGACCATTCGCACGAAGCGTGACCATTTGCGCGTGGCGGCCGACGGGGAGATCGCGCAGTTGGACTCGCCCCTGGAGTATAAAATTCGTCCGAGGGCGCTGAAGGTCGTCGCCCCGATCGTCACGCCGGCAACAAACGTCTCTGTTCAATAGCCGCGGGTACATACCCGCGGCGGCCCCAGGTATTCACCTGGGGCTATTGAAGTGAAGGGCAAGCACGTCGCACAAAGCACAACGCACTTCCTTTGCGTAAACTCGTCCACATCTCCGATCTGCACTTTGGTCGCATCGATCCGGCGACCGTGGAGCCGCTGCGTACGGCAATCGGCGTCGTCGGGCCGGACGTCGTCGTCGTGTCGGGCGATCTCACGCAACGAGCGCGCGAGGAAGAGTATCAGGCGGCCGCGGCCTTTTTGGCCGGCTTGCCCACGCCGCAGATCGTGGTGCCGGGCAATCACGACGTGCCGCTTTACGACGTGTTTCGTCGCTTCCTGTTGCCGTTGCAGCGTTATCGCAAGTACGTCTCCGCGGAAACGGAACCGCATTTTGCGGACGACGAGATCGTGATCCAGGGGCTCAACACGGCCCGCTCGTTCACGTTTAAAGACGGCCGGCTGAACGGCGGGCAAATCGACAAGGTCCGCCGCCGTTTCGAAGCCGCGCCGCGCGGGGCGGTGCGAGTGCTGGTGACGCATCATCCGCTCGACTTGCCGGCCAGTTATGAGCGGCACGATCTCGTCGGGCGGGCCGACCAAGCGATGCCCGTGCTAGCGAAGTGCGGGGCCGACTTATTACTCGCCGGGCACTTTCATCAGGCCCATGCCGGCGATACGTCGCAGCGGTATGCGATCAAGCAGTTTGCCGCACTCGTCGTGCAGGCCGGCACGACGACGTCGACCCGCCGGCGCGACGAGCCGAACTCGTTCAACCTCATCGCGTGCGCGACCGACGAGATCACGGTCGATCGTTACACTTGGCGCGAGGCCGAAGGGGTGTTCGCCTCGGCGCTCACCGAACATTTCCGCCGCACGCCCGACGGCTGGCGTCGGGCTCCGGTCACGGCCGCTGCACCGGCTCCGGCCGAAGTGCCGTTGGGGCAGAGTTAGCAGCGACGCCAATTTCAAATACTAGCCCCGCCGCGCAAGCAAGGGGACATGGTGCCGGACGTCGCCTCGGAATACCCCCTCGCTTGCGCTTCGGGGCTAGTATGCGCGATCACGCCTGTGCGATGGTGCCGCGTGCCGCTGGGCGGCGCTATTTCGTCGGCACGAGTTTATACAGCGCCTGGCCTTTGCCCCCTTCAAACTTCGTCGGCGGGGGCACGCCGGCGTCGCCGAAGCAGAGCCAGAGTTGGCCGTCGCGGAATTGGTAGATGCCGTGCCACGGCGCCGGCTCGTTGCGATAGTGGAGCGACACGCGTCGCGGCGTCGTCGTGTCATCGACTTCATACGTGGCGGTCATCGAGACGGTGTCGCTCAGAAACTCGAGCGTGCCGCTCTCGAGAAACGTCATCGTGAACGGCTCGGCCTTCTTGTCGACCTTCTGAGCCTGCAACCGCCAACTGCCGACGATCGACGCCGGCGGCGGCTCGGCCGCGATGGCGCTTGCGCAGCCGGCGATCGCGAGCGTCGTCATAAAAACGACGCTCTTCACGCTTTGCCGAGCAGAAATCGTGGTTGTCGACATGCCGAGAGCGCGGAGCCAAGCTCCGCGGCTAAATGACGATCATTTCGCCCCTGCTCTAGTTTAGTTCGCAAAATCGCGATTGTAGGGGAGCGAAATCCCTCGTCTTTCCACGGCTTTTTGCCCGAAAATACCGCGAATGCCTACGACTTCTTCTTCGGTGCCTTCGTCGGCTTCGGGCCTTTGAGCTGCGGCGGTTGCAGATTGTCTTGCCACTCGAACTTGTGCTTCGCCGCGTCGAACGGCTTGAAGTACGCGTCTTCCAGCTTGTCGCACGACCAGAGCAGCCCGCGGGTCACCATGTCGAGATACCGCGGATCGGCGCAGGTGTAGCTGTTGTGGCCGAGCGTCGTCGCGAAGACCTTGGTCTTCTCGTTGTACGTGTTCGTCCAAGTGACAACGTATTCGACGTCCTGCTCGGTGCCGTCTTTCGCCTTCACGTGTTGCTTGCCGCGTTGCAACGGATGGGCCGTGTCGAACACCTTCAGGTTGTTGTACAGCTCTTCTTGAATGGTCGTCCAATCGCTGGAACCCTTGGAGATCGGATGGTTCGGGTCAAGGTTCGTCAGTGCGATCGGCACCTGCGGACCGTGACCGGAGGATTGAATGCCGCAGAACTTGAACCATTCGTCGGTTCCGCTGCGGTAACAGTGCATCGCGCAGTGCAGCAGCACGGCAGGCTTGCCGGCCTTGTGCGGCGCGAGCACCTTGTCCATCCACTCTTGTTCCTTGACGTTCGCGAAGCACTCGTCGTGCAAGATCACGTCGTACGCGTCGGCCCAGGCCGGATCTTCGTAGAGCTTGATCTTGGCATCGGTCGAAGTGCCGCCGTCGTGCACCACGGTGAATTCGACGTGAGCCCGCGCGGCGATGCCGTCGGCGATGATCCGCTTCTGGAAGTCGTAGTCGTGGCAGCACCCGCCGACGATCAGCAGTGCCTTGAGCGGCTTCGGATCGGCGGCGCGCGAAACGCCGGCGACAAGCGCGACGGCGAGTAGGGCAAAAGCAAATAGGCGATGCGACATGGCGGGAGTCCTCGTGGGGGCGTGAAGATCAATACAATACTTCCGCAACGTCGCACGTTCAACTTAGAGAGCGACAACAGAGCAACATCCTTCAATAGCCCCAGGTGAATACCTGGGGTCGCCGCGCCGCGGGTATTCACCCGCGGCTATTGAACGGAAAACGATCGACGACGCTTATTTGCGCCATCTACGCTTCCGGTCGAATAATCACGCGGCCCATGATCCCGCCCTGGAGAATCTTCTCGACCATCCGCGGTACTTCGCGGAGCGTGATTTCGTGCGCCAGCTCTTCGAGCGCGGCCGGGCGCCACGCGTCGGCCAGGTTGTTCCAGATCCGCACGCGTTGCGGCATCGGGCATTCGACGGAATCGATCCCCGCCAAGTCGACGCCGCGGAGAATGAACGGCATGACCGTGATCGGAATCTCCACGCCGCCGACCAATCCGCACGCCGCGCAAACTCCGGCACGTTGCAGGCTGCGCAACACCGTGCCGAGCGTTTTGCCGCCGACCGTGTCGACCGCGCCGGCGAAGCGGGCCGTCAGCAGCGGCTTCGTGCTCTCGTCGACGACGTCGGCCCGCGTGAGCAGCGTCCGCGCTCCCAAACGCTTGAGCAGTTCGCCGGCCTCGGGCTTTCCGCTCACCGCCGCTACGTTGTAGCCGAGCTTCGCCAGGATGCCGACCGCCAACGACCCGACGCCGCCGGAAGCGCCGGTCACCACGACTTCGCCGCTCTCAGGCGTAACGCCGCGAGCCGCGAGCGCCTCGACGCACTGCGCCGCCGTCAGGCCGGCCGTGCCGTAGAGCATGGCGTCGCGCGTGCTGAGGTTGTCCGGCAACCGCACGGCCCACCGCGCCGGAACGCGAACGTAGCCGGCCATCCCGCCCCAAGTGTTTTGCCCCTGATCGAAACCGGTGACGACGATGCGGTCGCCCGGTCGATATTCGCTCACGTCGCTCTGCTCGACCACGCCGGCCGCATCGATGCCCGGCACGTGCGGAAATTTGCGCGTCACGGCCGGGTTGCCGGTCGCCGAGAGCGCGTCTTTAAAATTGAGCGACGAATAATCGACCCGCACCAAGAGTTCGCCGGCCGGCAAGTCGGCCAAGCCGCGCGTCGTCACTTCGCCGCGAAAACTTGAGCCCTCTTTCGTGACGAGATAGCAAGCAAACGAATCGGCGGGCATGGCGTAACTCCGGCGCGCAAGCGGCATCCAACTTCTGTACACGGCAGACAACAAGGTTGTAGCGGGCACAAAACCGGCCTGCTACGGCCCGACGTTTGCCGGGGCGAATAAGGGGACTATCAGAGGAACGGATGGCTGCGTTTTCGGGTGGCTGGGGTATAGCGATGCGGTGCCCCAGTGCATGGTCATGCGTACTGGGCCTTCGCGAGTACGCTCCAGACCCAGCCACCCGACGCGTCGATGGTTTGACGCTGTCGGGCACGTCCCTATAATTCCCGTTGCTATTCGCGGCATATCTTCAATCACGTCAACGGTTTTGGTTCAGAGGAGTACGAGTCATGGGCGCCAACACGGTAGAATTCACGGATGCCAACTTCGACACCGAAGTGCTGCAATCTTCGCAGCCGGTGCTCGTTGACTTTTGGGCCCCGTGGTGCGGCCCGTGCCGTCAGATCGCGCCGATGATCGACGCTCTGGCCTCCGAATACGCCGGCACGATCAAGGTCGGCAAAGTCAACGTGGACGATAGCCCTCAAGCGGCCGGCCAATACGGCGTGCAAAGCATTCCGACGTTGATGATCTTTAAGGGCGGCGAAGTGGTTGACCGCTTCGTCGGCGCGAAGCCGAAGAGCGTGCTGCAAGCCGCGCTCGACGCCGCGAAGTAAGCGACGCAGCGTCCAACAACAACGCGCCGAATAACGCACAACGAAAAAACGCCGAGCTTGGGAGTTGTCCCAAGCTCGGCGTTTTCGTTTTTAGCTCACACCGTTTAGCCGCCGGGCTTGCCCGGCGAGTTTCGCCGAACTAGGTACACGTCGGGCAAGCCCGACGGCTAAACAGGAAATCGCGTTACGCCTTCAGTTGCTCGTCGTGCCGCATCATGCTCGGCGGTTGATCGCAGCGGTGGACGTTGGCCAGCGCCGCCTTGGCTCCGGCATGTTGTTCGACGTCGTTATCTTCCCACTCGATCGACACCGCGCCGCTGAAGCCGGCCCGATTCAACTCGACGAACAACTCTTCCACCGGCGTGGCATCGCGGGCCGTGCCGGCCGTCACGAAGTTCCAGCCGTTGTGTTTGTCGCCCATCGGCTTGTGGCCGCCGAGCCGTCCGTTGCGGGTGTATTGCTTGCTCACCTGCACGCCCTTGATGTGCGCACAGTGAATCCGCTCGCCGTACGTGCGAATGAAATCGACGCCCGACACGCCTTGCCACTCCATGTGCGAGCAGTCGAAGTTGAAGCCCGTGGCTTTTTCGAAGCCGGCCTTGTCGCACGCCGCCAAGTATTCGCCGGCACTCGTGATATCGCCCATCGCGCGTTCGCTCGGGTGGCATTCGAGGTCGTACGTCGTGCCGTACTTCAAGCAGGCTTGGAACACCGGCGAGAACCGTTCGATCAGCAGTTCCAAGCTCACCTGGAACACGTCGGGAATGTCGAACCCGCCGAGCGACCGCGGCAACGGCGGGAACAAGAACCAGTGGCTCCAGCAATGGGCCGGCGAACCGACGAAGCCGGACACCGGCACCGTACGGTCTTGCAATTTGCCGATGAAGTGGGCGAGGCGGACCGTGTTGACGAGCGCGGCCTGCGCTTGCTTGTGAGCGATTGCGGCCACGTCGCTCGGCACGAAGAACGGATCGGTGCGCGGCGGGTTGTTTCCCTTACCGCGCCAAGCCTTGTAGGCCTCGACCGCTTCACCGCCGATGAATTGCAGCGTCTTGGCGCTCGGTTCGTCGCCGAGCACCTGCCCTTGCAGGTGGGCCGCGAGTGAGAAGATTTCTAAGCCCCGGCTCTTGGCTTTGGCAACGCGCTCCTTCGCATAGGCTTCGGCCCCGGCGTCGTCGCCGCAGCGCGCGAGATCTAGCTCCCACGAAGCCTCTTCCCAACCGTCGAAGCCAGTCTTGGCGATCCAGTCGAGCCACTGATCTTCCGGCACGTTGCCGAACTGCCCGCGCACGAGCCCGATCTGATGATGCGAATGCTTGCCCGAACGATGCGACTTAGTCTGCTGATAACCCATGGCGATGCGCGATCCTATGAATTGCGAGGGCGTTGTTTTTCAGAGAGGGGGATGTGGGGATGAGAGGGAATAATGGAGATGAAAGAGATAAATAAAAAGGCAGTCGCAAGCACAGCGAACCGGGAGCGTCAGCGACCGGAGTTTTCACTCGTTTTCTTCCATCTCCAATATCTCCTCCTATCCCCACATCCCCTTCTCTGGAATTGCGAATGGAAAGAGCCCGCGATTATAGCAACGGCGGGCGGCGAAAAAACTGCGTCACTTCCGCCAGGCCGTGGAAGAGATACAGGGCCGCCGTGTAGTGCCCGGCGTCGAACCAAACGATCCGCGGCCGGCCGGCTCCTTCCCACAGGCTTTCCGTGCAGGCCGGCGGCACGATCTCGTCGTGCTTGGCATTGATCATGAGCATCCGTCGGCCTTGCAGCCGCTCGGCATACGTCGCCGGATCGATCGGGCGGAGCACCTCGAAGAACTCCGCCTTGCTGCGACCTTGAGCCAGCCAGTTGTCGCGGGCCGCCCGCACTTCGGGGCTTTCCCAACTGACGCGTCCCAGGTCGCCGCCGGCCAGCATCAGGCAGACGTTGCGAAAGCGAGGCTCTTGCTCGGCCGCCAGCGCCGCCGTGATGCCGCCGAGGCTAATGCCGAAGATGCCGATCTGCTCTGGATCGACTTCCTCGCGCGAAGCCAGCAAGGCCGCGGCCCGACGAATGTCTAAGATCGCCTGCCGCATCCCGACGACCGATTCCCGCGGGTCGACTTCGATCATCCGTTTGCGAACGTCGACAGGTCGGCGCGGGCCGTAGTACGGCATCTTCACGAACAGCGCGTGCGTGCCGGTCGAGGCGAGGTAACGGGCAAACAGTCGAGCCAGCGGAAAGTCACCGCCCAAGATATGCAGCACCACGACGGCCGGGCGCCGGCCTTGGAACTCGCCATCCTTGCCGCGAGCGCGAAAGTATTCGCAATGCACCGTGTTGTTGCACTCGTGCGGCGTCGTGACCGGCGAGGGGAACGTGACCTCGGCGACGTCGGTCGAGCGGCTCACGTCGGCTAGCGGCGTCAGCGCGTAATCAAAGGAGTGGGGCTCGAGCCGAAACATTTCCGACACGGCCGCTTGGTCTTCGAGCGGCTCGAAGCGAGCGATTCCCGTCTCCGACGGGCGGGCGGGAGCGTCATCGGCGCAAAGCGGCGACGAATGCGCGCCGCAGAGCGCGAGGAAAAGTGCGGCAACGGCGATGCGGCAAAGATTCATAACGATTCCGATCGAGATCCGGGGGCGTGAGACGGTCCGTCAATATAACGATACCGCTTCGGAAACGACGCTCGGAACCGATTCCGCGGGCTCCTCGAAATTCGCGAAACGCCGCGTTTTACGGCCCTGCAGAAAAATCGCGGCCGGCCAAAAAGTGATTGGAATCGCCGGTCCGGATTTGGGAAAATACGCGACGCGCAATTGCGCGTTGCCGCGCCGACCTTAGCCCCCGGTTCTTCAAACCGGGGGCAATCGACGTAAATCCGCCACAATCATCAACCACCACACACTAGCCCCGCCGCGCAAGCAAGGGGACATGCCGCATCCCGAACGATCAACACGCCCCAAACAATCCACACGCAATGCCCCCGGTTTGAAGAACCGGGTGGCTAAGGTCCGACTCTATGAATCACCAGAGCCAACCTTTGATCGACGTCACCCTCACCCGGCCTTCGGCCACCCTCTCCCAGTGGGAGAGGGGCTTCGGTCGCGCCGTTTATGAACTGGTGATTTCTACTCGGAATCACTTCTTATCGTCAGTCGTTTTGCAATTACAACTGCGCTACGGCTACTGCGTGCAAAACGGATGGGGTGCGTGCAACGAGGTCCATTTTGCACGCACGGAATCACTTAGAACTAAGGGTGCGTGCAAACCGGCGGTCATTGCACGCACTTGCGATTTTGGCGCAATAGCAATCCTGTTGCAAATGGAGCCGGCGGAAAGCCACGGAGGGTGTTCCTTGCAGTTGGCGATTTATGTTCGGAAAAGTGCTTCGTGTCTTAGCCCCGGGCGAGTCGCCCGGGGCAGCGTCGATCGACTCAACGACGCCGTTGCTCGGGAGGCGCCGAGACCGTTACGCACCCAACAGCGTCCGCAAATGGACGCTCACGCTCGCCGCCAGGGCCGTGAGGTTGTAGCCTCCTTCGAGGACGCTCACCAACCGGCCGCCGCTGTGCGTGTCGGCCGTGGCTTGCAGCAGCTTGGTAAGTTCCGCGAAGTCGTCGGTCTCCAAGTCGAGCGAGCCGATCGGGTCGTCCTTGTGGGCATCGAAGCCGGCGCTGACGAGCACCAGTTGCGGCTTCATCCGTTCCGCGATCTTTTCCAGGCCGGCGCGGAACAACTCGAAGTATTTCGGCCGGGGCGTGCCGTATTCGACCAGCACGTTGACCGTCGTGCCGAGGCCGCGACCGCGGCCGGTTTCGTCGGCGGCGCCCGAACCGGGATAAAAGGGGGAACGGTGGATCGAGTAGAACCCGACCTGGCCGTCGTCGTAGAACTCGTCCTGCGTGCCATTGCCGTGATGGACATCCCAATCGACGATCAACACTCGCTCGAGCCCGTGCTCGGCAATCGCGGCCCGGGCGCCGATCGCGATGTTGTTAAAGAGACAAAAACCCATCGGCGCCGCTTTCAGGGCATGATGGCCGGGCGGGCGGACCAAGCACAGCGCCGTTTTGTCTTCGCCGCCCAGCACACGTTTGACGGCATCACACACGGTGCCGGCCGCGAGCACGGCTGCGTCGTACGAGCCGGCCGAGACGATCGTGTCTTGCTCGATCTGCCCGAGGCGACCGGCCGCGATCGTGTCGCGCACATGCTTCACGTAGGCCGCATCGTGACACCGCTCGATCTGTGCGGCGGTCGCCACGACGCATTCGATGCGCGTCGCTTTCGTATCGAGCCCTTCGTCGGCGAGCCGCTTGGTGATCGAGCGCAAGCGATCGGGCTGCTCAGGATGCCGGCCGGTTTCGTGTGCGAGAAAGCGATCGTCGGAGTAGAGGAGCGTCATCAGTGTTGTTCTCAACGATTCGATCAAATGTTCGCTCGGGCGCAGTTCTATCATACGAAATTCCCGCGTGTTAATCTGTCGACGCTCGCCGCCTGAATCCCGCCTTTAGGAGACCTCGCCATGTCGCGTTCGTTATTGATCGTTCTCGCCGCCGCTTTAGCGCTCGCCGGCTATCAACTTAGCGGCGCCTCGCAAGCCGAGAAGCCTGCCGCACCGCACACGCTGCCCGGCGCTCGGGCCGTGATCCAGGCGGCGAACTACCCGACGTTGCAAGCCGCGCTCGATGCGATTCCTGAGGAAGGAGGCGTCGTCGAGCTACCGCCGGGCGTGTTCGAAATCACCGAGCCGCTGAAGTTGCTCAAGGGGGAAGTGCTGCTCCGCGGCTGCGGTTCGGCCACGCATATCGTCAACAAGAATGAAGCCGGCGAACCGGCGCTGGTCGTCCGGCATCCGGAGTTTCCCGAGAAGAAAGACGGCAAGCTCCGTAAATGGCGGGTACAAATCGCCGACCTACGCATTACCGGCAACGAAAAATCGGGGCACGGCATCGAGGCCAACTACGTGCAGGAGATTTTCATCCACGGCGTGACCGTGAGTTACCACGGCAAGCACGGCATCTTTCTCGACTACTGCTACGAAGACCCTCGGGTGAGCGACTGCCTCATCACGTACAACAAGCAAACGGGGCTGGAAATCGTCGGCTGCCACGACATCGTCGTTTGCGGCAATCACTTTGAGGAAAACCTTGACGCGGTCCGCTGTATTGATGCTTACAACCTCTGCATGACGGGCAACAACGTCGACGACCATCTGCGGTACGGCGTGGTCATCGAGAACACGTACGGCTCCGTCGTGAGCGGCAACATGATCGAAGAATGCAACGACACGGGCATCATCCTCGACCGCGACTGCTACGGCATCACGCTCAGCGCGAACGTCATCGCCCACGAGATGAAGTGCGGTATCGATCTCCGCGACGCGCATGGTTGCGCCGTCACAGGCAACAGCTTTCCGCTGGTGCACGACCGGGCCGTGGTGATCGGCAAGGGGAGCGGGCGGATTCCGGTGGTCGGCAACGCGTTCAGCGATTCGTACATCGGCACGGCTCAAACGAAGCGACCGGTGCTCGATGATCCGTCGGGCGGGCTCGTGATTGAAGGAGCCCGAGATGTGGCGGCGGTGGCGAACACGTTCACCGGCCTGGCGGTGCCCGCCGTGCAACAACCGGAGCCGGGGGAGAATATCGTGGTCGAGCTGAATATCGACGTGGATAACGGGAAGAAGAAGGCGGCGGAGAAGACGGAATAGAAGTTTGAACGAATGTTCCAGGCGAGCGGCGGGGTTTATCCCCGCCGTTTGGTCCGTTGTTTTTCAATGTCGCGAAACGCATTGCCGGACGGCGGGGGTGAACCCCGCCGCTCGCTTTCACAATTTACACGCAACACACGACTATGCTGAAACACTTGCTTGCGTTTGCGCTGTCCGTTGCCTCCGTTTGTTCGACGACGTTCGCCGCGGAGCGGTTTACCGGGCCGTGGAATATGGCCGAGCTTACGCCGGTGCCGAAGGCCGAGTTCGGCAGCGAGTCGGCAGGCGTGCAGGAAGTGTATTACGAGAACGTGCCGCTGAAGGGGAAGCCGACGCGGGTGTTCGCGTACTTCGCCAAGCCGGCCGAAGGCGAAGGCCCGTGGCCGGCGATGCTTTGCGTTCACGGCGGGGGCGGCAAAGCGTTTAGCGAGTGGGCGCGGCTGTGGGCGAAGCGAGGGTACGTGGCGCTCGCGATGGACTTGGCCGGCAAAGGGCCGGACGGCAAGCCGCATGCCGACGCCGGGCCCGACCAGGACGACAACGGGAAGTTTGGCGAGTTCACGCCCGGCACCGTACGCGACATGTGGAGCTACCACGCCGTGGCGGCCGTCGTGCGCGGACACTCGTTGCTCGCGTCTTTGCCCGAGGTCAATAAAGATCAGATCGGCGTGACCGGCATTTCTTGGGGTGGGTATCTCACGTGCATCCTCGCGGGAATCGACGAGCGATTGAAAGTCGCCGTGCCTGTGTACGGCTGCGGTTTTCTCGGGGACAACAGCGCCTGGCTCGGCCGGTTTGTGAAGATGGTGCCCGAGCAGAAATCGCTCTGGCTCGAGCAGTTCGACCCGTCGAAGTATTTGCCGGGTGCGACTTGCCCGATGTTGTGGGTCAACGGGACGAACGACTTCGCCTATCCGCTGGATAGTTATCAGAAGTCGTACAACTTGCCGCAGGGGCCGGTGACGCTATGCATTCGCGTAAAAATGCCGCACGGCCACGCGCCAGGCTGGTTACCGGAAGAGATCGGCACGTTCGTCGACAACGTGCTCTTGAAAAAGCCGGGCCTGCCGAAGATCGGGACCATGACCGTGGTCGAAGGAACGGCGAGCGCGAAGATCGGCGGGCCCGCGGCCGTGAGCAAGGGGGAACTGTGCTACGCCGTCGATCGCGGGACGTGGCAGAGCCGCGAATGGAAGACCGTGCCGGCGATCGTCACGCGCGACACGATCCAGGCCAAGGTGCCGCATGCGCGGCCGCTGGTGTTGTACCTCAACATCACCGACTCGCGCGGGCTGCTCGTGAGTTCGCCGCATGTGACGCTCTTGAAGTAGCGGCGCCAACCTTCGTGCAGCGTGACCCTCATCCGGCCTTCGGCCACCTTCTCCCGGTGGGAGAAGGGTTAACGAAAAAGCCGGCGCGACTTTGGTGGGTCGCGCCGACTTCTGTTGTCTTACTGCCGCCTGGCTCCTGACGCCTGCCTACTGCCTCTAGCCCCCGAATTCGCCGCGGCGGCGTTCGAGTTGGCCTTGGAGACGTTGCACGATCGAGCTGTGCATTTGGCTCACGCGGCTTTCCGAAAGGTCGAGCGTCGCGCCGATTTCCTTCATCGTCAGTTCCTCGTAATAGTAGAGGATGATAATGAGCCGCTCGTTGCGGTTGAGGCCCTTGGTGACGAGCCGCATCAGGTCGCTCTTTTGAATGCGGCGCGTCGGGTCTTCGCCCTTCTTGTCTTCGAGAATGTCGATCTCGCGGACGTCTTTGTAGCTGTCGGTCTCGTACCATTTCTTGTCGAGCGAGATCAGGCCGACGGCGTTGGCCTCGACCATCATCTTCTCCAAGTCGCCGACGCTCATTTCCAACCGTTCCGCGAGTTCCGCTTCGGTCGGCGTGCGGCCGTGCTTGGCTTCGAGCGATTTCATCGCTTCGTTGAGCTTGCTGGCTTTGGAGCGGACGAGCCGCGGCACCCAGTCCATCGTGCGAAGTTCGTCGAGCATCGCGCCGCGGATACGCGGAACGCAGTAGGTTTCGAACTTTACGCCGCGCGTCATGTCGAACGCGTCGATGGCGTCCATCAGGCCGAAGACGCCGGCCGAGATGAGGTCGTCGAGTTCGACGCCTTCGGGCAGACGAGCCCAGATGCGTTCGCCGTTGTATTTCACCAGCGGCAGATACTGCTCGACGAGCCGGTTGCGGTAATCCTGATTTTCGGGATCCGCTTTGAAAGCTTCCCAGACCTGAGCAATATCTTCAAAGGCGACCGTGGCCATGCGTTCCTCCGTGAATTCCGCAGACGTGGATTCCGCTTCTCGAGCGAGCATCTTGCTCACCCGTTTGCCGCACTCGTCATGAGGCGGCGACTAACTATTGCGTACGTGACTTAAGGCGTTTGGTTTGATGGGCAACTTCGGCAGATCGTCATTTGGCCGACTTCTTCTGAGCGAGCTGGTCGCGGAACCGCGCGGCGACTCCTTCTTCGACCATCCACAAACCGATGCGACCCGCGGCCGCACCGACGATTGCAAACAGGATCAGCATCCCCAAGGCCCGCGGGATCACGGCGGCCGCATCTCCGCCGACGGCCCAACCGCGCAACACGACAATCGTGAACGCGATCGACCCGAGGATGCCGGCAAACTGACGATGCACCGTCGCGCGCTCCGCACATGAACTTTTGCCGGAGCGTCACTCGCACCTTGCCCGACCGGCAAAGTTTGCCGGCGGTTTCGCGAGTTCGGCTATCGGCGGTAGGTCCGAGTATCGGCATCGGGCGACTGAGTAATTGAAGAAAAGTTTCGAGGCGTGCGAGATCGTGGATCGTGAGCAGATATTCGACATGCCCCCTCGCTTGCGCGTCGGGGCTAGTGTGTGATGGTGGGGTTGTTGATAGCGGCGCTATTCGGCGTGAAGTGGATGTGCAGCGGCGACTCCGCTTCGATCAGTCGGCCGACTTCGCCGGCCAATCGTTCGAGGCCCAGCGCCGCGGCACCTTCGGCGGCTTCCAGCAAGAACGGATGTTGCTGAGTCGCGGCGCGCGGCACGCACGGGTCGAAGGGCACGAAGCCCGCCGACTGCAAGTGCAAGCCGAGGAAACGCCGGCAGGCCCGATCAAGCCGGTCATGCACGTCGGCCGCGGCGACGTCGTCGGTCGCGCAGTTGGCCACGCTGCAGAGCGTTGCGCGGGGCGGATGATCCTGACAGATGAGCTTGATCGCGGCGTAGGCGTCCATCACGGCCACGGTATCGGGATGCGTGACGAGCAGCACCAGATCGGCGGCGTCCCAGAAGCGACGCATCACGCGATGGCTGCCGCTGCCGGCATCGATCACCACGACGTCGGCGTGCGGTCCCAAACCTTCGAGCTGCGTGATCAGCCGGTCTTGTGCCTGCGGCGTGCAATCGGCGGCTTCGGTCGAACCGCGCGACGACGGCAAGACCTGCACGCCGCCGGGGCCGAGTTGCAGAACCTCGTGCACCGTGCGGCGACCGGCCAGAACGTCGGCGCCGCCGTAACGTTCGTCGAGTCGACAAAGCGCGGCGCAGTCGGGCCCGGCGAAATCGGCGTCGACCAGCACCGTCCGGCGCCCTTGTCGCGCTAAAGCGACGGAAAGATTGACGGCCAGCGTCGTGGTCCCGACGCCTCCTTTACCGCCGGCGACGACGACGAGCTTCGGCGGCGGCGCATCATGCAGACCGCCGCGACCTTGTCGCAGCACGAGCTGTCGCAAATCGTTGGCTTGATCGGGCATCATGGCGGTAACTATCGAAATGAGTACGTTTGCGTCGAAGGTCCGTTAGCCGATCAGTTGGCGGCGACCGCCCAGCGGCGATTCCAAGCCGAGCACGGCGTGCGCGAGCCGGGCGGCATCGGCCGGGGCGATATCGTCGGGAACGCTCTGACCATCGGTGAGGTAACTGAGCGGCAATTTGCCGTCGCGCATCAAAGGCAACAGGTGACCGAGCCCGGCCGCTTCATCAAGCTTCGTGAGCAATAGGTGCGTCGTGCCGACGGTCGCAAACTGTCGCGCGGTCCGCGCTAATGCCGAAGCTCCGGCCGTCGCACTGAGCACCAAATGCACTTCGTCGGCAGCCGCTTCCGTCAGAAAGCTCTTCAGCTCCTGAATTTTCACGTCGTCTTGCGGACTACGGCCGGCCGTATCGAGCAGCACCAGGTCCATCGACGACAGGCTGTTCACCGCGTCGCGCATCTCACGCGGCGTGCTGACGACGTGCATCGGCAGATCGATGATGTCGGCGTACGTCCGAAGTTGCTCGACGGCTGCGATACGATACGTGTCGACCGTGATCAGCCCGACCTTCTTCTTTTCGCGGAGTCGAAAGTTCGCGGCGAGCTTCGCGATGGTCGTCGTTTTGCCGACGCCCGTCGGTCCGACAAGCGCCACCAAGCGACGTCGACCGGTTTCTAAATTGATCGGGCCTGCGACGGCGATGTCGGCCTCGATCATCCGGGCCATTCGCGAACGGAGCATAATCGCGTCGCCCCGTTCGTGTTCGCCGGTTTCGCGCCGCAAGCGTTCGACGAGATCGCGGGCCAAGCTGTCGCCGACTTCCGCTTCGATCAGATCCGTGTAAAGTCGAAACAGCGAATCGGGCAGGTCTTGATGACTGGTCCCGCCCGAGCGACGGCAAAGATCGGCGACCAGGGCCTGAAGTTCGCTGATCTGAGTTTTCACTTCATCGGCCGGTCCGAAACCGCCGCCGGTGCGTTGCTCGGCGACTTGCGTACGGCGCGGGGTCATGGGGCTCACGGACGATTCGTAAGTGACGCCGCCGGCTTCAGCGGCGGGAGCGCGACGGGTTGATGCTTCGGCGACCGCGGTCGAGCGCATGCCGGCCGTCGTGAGATCGAGCCCTTGTTCGGCCGCTTTGCGATTCGCGAACCGGCTCGGGACGTTCACTTCCAGGGCCGCGGTGACTTCGATCTTCCGCATCCCGGGGAGCCACTTCCACAGGCCGCTGTTGCCCACTTCGCGGGTATGCAACACGGCGGCCGTCGGGCCGAGGTCGCTCCGCACCAAGGCGAGCGCTTCCTGCATCGTCGCAGCGCGATAGGTTTTCACTTCCATGTGACTCCCCTTCTGTTATTTGGCCGCGGAGTTTGCCTCCGCGTTCTCGTATTCTCTGACTCGTACTACTTACCGGCGTCGGCCACCATCGCTATCGATTCGATCGTCGTATCACGAGTGACTTCGTTGTAGCTCAGCACCACGAGTTGCGGCAGTTGGGCGGTCGTCATCTGCTTCAGCGCCGCGCGAATTTGCGGGCTCACCAAGACGATCGGCTGTCGGCCTTGCAGCGTCAGTCGTTCGACTTCCTTCGCGATCAGCTTGCAAGTCATGTCGATCGCCGGCGGCGACATACGGATAAAGAGCCCACGCTCCGTTTGTTCGAAGCCGGCGCGAATGCGATCTTCCAAAGCCGGGTCGAGCGTCACCACGAATAGCCGCTTCTCCGCGTCGCGGTAGCGCGTGCAGATGGTGCGGGCCAGCTTGTGGCGGACGAATTCCGTAAGCAGCAGCGGGTCTTTGATCCGCCCGGCGTGGTCGCCGAGCGTTTCGAGAATCTTGGCGAGTTGGCGAATCGGCACCTGTTCGCGAAGCAGATTCTGCAGCACTTGTTGCACATCGGCGAGCTTCATGACACCGGGCACGAGTTCGTCGACGACGGCCGGCGACGTATTCTTGAGTTGGTTGATCAGATGCTTCGTGGCGTCGCGCGTGAGGATTTCGTCGCCGTAGCGGCGCACGGTCTCCGTGAGATGCGTCGCCAGCACGCTCACGGGCTCCACGACCGTGAAGCCTTTCATTTCGGCCTGTTCCCGCGTGTTGGCCTCGATCCAGTAAGCACGGGTTCCGAAGGCCGGCTCCCGAGTTTCGAGACCTTGAATCTTGCCGTTGGTCGCTCCGCTGTCGATGGCCAAGAGCATTTGCGCGTAGACGGTTCCCTCGGCCACGGCGGCATCGGCAATCTTGATGCGGTAGCTGTTTTGCTCGAGCCGCATGTTGTCGCGAATGCGAACTTTGGGCATGACGATGCCCATCTCGACCGCCACGTTCTGCCGCACGCGCTGCACGCGATCGAGCAAGTCGCCGCCGCGGTTCGGATCGGCCAAACGAATCAGGCCGACGCCGATCTCCACTTCCATGGGGTCGACGTTGAGCAAGTCTTCGATCTTGTCTTCTTTCGGCTTCTTCTCCGCGGCCGTGGCAGCGGCTTCTTCGGTCTTCTTGGCCGCTTCGGCTTTCTTTGTGAGCGTGAGCGCAAAACCGATGCAGCCGACGGCGATCGTCAGGAGCGGCACCTTGGGGAGGCTCGTGAACACGAGCAATCCCAAGAAGCCGCCGGTGACGAACAAGGCCTGCGGTCGCGAAAGCAATTGGCCGACGAACTGAGCCGGCAGGTTCGAATCCGTGCTGCTGCGCGTGGTGAGCAAGCCGGCGGCTAGCGAAATCAAGAACGCGGGAACTTGGCTGACCAAGCCGTCGCCGATCGTCAGTTTCGTGAACACGTGCGCCGCTTCGCCGAGCGTCATGCCGCTTTCGAACACGCCGATGAACAAACCGCCGACGATATTCACCAGCGTGATGACGATGCCTGCGATGGCGTCGCCGCGCACGAACTTGCTGGCACCGTCCATAGCCCCGAAGAAGTCGGCTTGAGCCGTGATTTCCTCGCGCCGGCGTTTGGCTTCGCGCTCGTCGATGATGCCCGCGTTCAAGTCGGCGTCGATCGCCATTTGTCGGCCGGGCATGCCGTCTAATGCGAACCGTGCGGCGACTTCGCTGATGCGCGTGGCGCCCTTGGTGATGACGATGAACTGAATGAGCACGATGATGACGAAGATAATGATGCCGACGACGATCTTGTCGCCGGCCACGAACTCGCCGAACGTCCGCACGACGTCGCCGGCGGCGTCGAGCCCGTGCGTGGAAGCCCGCGTGAGAATGAGCCGGGTCGTCGCGACGTTAAGCACCAGCCGGCCGAGGGTGGTCGCCAAGAGCAACGACGGGAAGACGCTGAATTCCAGCGGCGTGCGCACGTAGATCGTCGTCAGCAGCATGATCACGGCCGTGCTGATGTTCACGGCCAAGAACACGTCGAGTAGCGACGGCGGCAGCGGAACCATGATCACCAAAACGGCGGTGATCAGGCCCAACGGCAGAATCAGGTCTAAGCCCCGTTGCCCGGCGGAACGTACGCCGGCAACGGCTGCGGGGGGCGGCATCCCTGCCCTCTAAGAAGCTAGCGGTGTGAAGTGCGTGAAATGCGACGGAGACGTGGGGGCGGGAAAGTACTTCAAACGTGTTCCTAATGTCCAGGGCAACTACGACCCGACGCGACGAACCGTCGTGCCGGCAGTCCTTCTCCGGTTCTGCATCCAGCATTCAGCAGTCTGCAGTCGCCTTCCTAGTTCCTCTTCCGCCGCCGGAATCGATTTGTTTTAAGTTGCCTCGCCCCGAAGGCCGATTCCAACCGCGCGGCGACAAATCGTCGTTTGCCGGCATCTTCGTCGGCATTGAGATTCCGCGATTCGCTTGGCGAGTTCGTTCGACTGTTCATGACCCTCCGCTTCCGCCACCTTCCGACGCTCCTGCTTCTCGCCACGCTCGGCTGCGGCCCGGCGGCGACGAAGACCGAGACGGCGCGCGAATCGCGGCGTACGGAAGGGCTTGGCATCGCGACGCAAGAACCGTCGAAAGCCGCCGCACCGCCGCCGGCGGCCGCCGGTCTGACGTTTCTCACTGACTACAAAGCCGCGTCGGCCCAGGCCCGGGCCGAAGGTAAGCCGCTGCTGTTGTTGTTCGGGGCCGAGTGGTGTGCCCACACTCAGCGAATGTTCGGCGAACTTCGCACCGATGCGCAACTCGCCAAACTCGCGGCCGATTTCATTTGCGTCCGGCTCGACGTCGACGCCGTTCCGAAACTTTGCGAAGAGTTCCGCGTGAGGGCCTATCCGACGTTGGTCATCGCGGCCCCGGGCGGCGTCGTCCTCCAGCGCCTCACCGGCCTGCAAACTTCCAGCGACGTGGCCCACGAAATGTCGGCGGCCCTCACGGCGGTCGCCGACCGTTTCCCGACCGGCACGACGACGCTGCAACGTTAGCGCGAAGACGGCGGGACGGCCCGTTTCGCCCAAACCGCGTTGTGAGTACGATAAGTGGCTCGTTTTCGCCGCTACCGTGCCGCGCTGATCGTGAACAATGACCGACTCCCCCAGTTCCGTCGTTCCGCCGACCTCGGCAACGGCCGCTGCCGCGAAGAAGCCCGCCGCCAAGAAGAAGGAGCGGAAGTGGGCGCCGCGGATGTGGATCGGCATGTGCTACGGCACTTGGACGCTGTTTTTGATCCGCAACCGTTTCCAGGTCAGCTTCTGCTACTGGTACAAGGCGGTGCTGATCACGCTCGTCAGCTTCCTCAACACGGCCCAGTGGCTCGTCGAATCGCTGATTCTCGGCCCGGCGATCCGCCGCACAAAAATACAACCCCGGCCGCTGATCATCCTCGGCCACTGGCGCAGCGGCACCACGTGGCTGCATGAGCTGCTCGGGCTCGATCCGCAATTCACGTCGCCGAGCACCTATCAGGTGATGGCGCCGAATCACTTCACCATTTCTCACTGGTGGGTCACGCGCGTCTTCTATTGGTTGATGCCGTCGCGCCGGCCGATGGACAACATGCCGATGGGCTGGGACCGTCCGCAGGAAGACGAGTTCGCGCTCTGCAACCTCGGCATACCGTCGCCGTATCTCACGATCGCCTTTCCGAATCGTCCGCCGGCCTATCAGGAATACCTCACCCTCGACGTGAGCGAGGCCGAACGCACCCGCTGGAAGAACGCGCTCTATCACTTTCTGCAAAAGGTGACGTTTCTTACCGGCAAGCGGCTGATCATCAAATCGCCCACGCACACGGCCCGCGTCCGCACGCTCTTGGAAATGTTCCCCGACGCACGGTTTATCTACATCGTCCGCGATCCGTACGTACTGTTCCCCTCGACCGTGCATCTTTGGAAACGGCTCTACGAAACGCACGGCTTGCAAGTGCCGACGTTCGCCGGCCTCGAAGAGCACGTACTTTCGACGTTCACGCGGATCTACGATCGGTTCGAAGCCGATCGGGCCTTGATTCCGCCCGAGCGCCTGTACGAAGTACGCTACGAAGACCTCGTGGCCGACGCCCGCGGCCGCATGGAAGAAATCTACCGCCAACTCGAACTCGGCGACTATTCGCAAGTCCGCCCCGCGATCGAAAAATACCTCGCGGAAAACGCCGACTATCAAACGAACAAGTATTCGCTGACCGACGAGCAGCGGGCGGCGGTGCGCACGCGCTGGCGACCGTTTATCGAAAAGTACGGTTACGGCAGCTAAGCACCGGATCGTTCGCCGGAACGTGATTAGGGCGTCGGAAAGTAATTTCGGAACTCTTCGAGCCGATCGTAGTTTTTCTCCCACGTTGCGTAGAGCACGGCGTCGATCAGTTCGTTCGTCCTTATCAGCTCCCGCCAAGACTTTGTGCTCTGCTCAAGTTCGTCGCCCTCCAGATCGTAGTACATCGCGGCGACCTGCCGGTGACCAAGACCGTTGAGGAATTCGACCGATGCCTTGCGATCGCATAAGTCGTTCGTCCAATTGACGATCCTCGTCTCGGGCTTCAATCCTTTCCACGAGTCCGTAAACGTGCTGCGGTTAAGGAAATAGCGGTCCTGGGCGTTGAAGTGTTTATCGAACATGTCGTTCCACACGAAAGCAGGCTTTGCGCCGCCGTGCTCGTGAACCATGTCGAGGCAACGTCGTACGTTGTCGCCTAACAATTGACCGCATGTCGTCGCCGGTTCGTTGCAGAGTTGGCACCATCCGGCGACGCGGATTTCGTCGTGCCCCAGCAGCCACCCGTCGGGCCTGAGCAACTGTCGCAAGGCTTGTACCTGCTTTCGGTAGCAATCGTCGAGCGCCGGATGCTTGAGGCAGCACGAAACCAGCACGTTCGCGCCGAACCGCATCGGCTCGGCATGAAAGTAGTCGACCGAAACTTCGGCGCCCTCGGGAACTCCCGAACCGGGCATCAGTTTGACGGGCGGGCCTTCGGCATTGATATCGAAATCGCCCGGAGATTCCGAGTAGTCTTGTCGCCACGGCTCGAAATCAGTTCCTTCACGAAGCTCGCGGTCGTCGTGAACGATCCGAATCGAACAACCGTCGCGCCTGAGCAAGTTGGTCGGTCCGACTGATCGCAGTTCGACGTCGTCGAAGAAGATTTTGCCCTTAGTCGCCTTGTCCAGGGCGAGCGTCACGTCGACTTCACCGCCGGTCAATGAATTGAACGTCACGACGCATTCGATCCAAGCCTCGCCGCTCGGCCGCTCGATCTGCAGGATCCGCTGATATCCGGCCGCGGCTCGCGGCTTGATTAATACCCGTACTTGTCCGTCGAAGTCGGAACTCTTAACGAAGAATTTCATGCGGTGCTGCCGCCTGGGAAGCAGCGTCACCGTGCGGCCGGCAAAGTAGTCGTCGACGCCGGCCTCGAAATCGGACATCACCAGCGATTTGTTCCCCGTGTGCCGTTCGACGCTGCTGCTGCGGATGATTTCTTTGTCGTGCTCGTCAATGCGCCACCCCGCGACGTCGAACGTGCTGTTGCCGAGATCTCCGCTGGAAACACCTTCGAAACCGCCCTCAAGCAACAACTCTTCTCCTTCGACGGCCTCAAGCACTCCGTCGACTTCCTTCAGCGGGCAATTCTCGACCGGCACCCCTTCCGCCAGATTGTTGTCGTTCATCAAGATGCTGTTCGAGGCGCCGACCGGCATTACCTGTGGTACCACTTTCAGACCGAGTTCGTCGGCCTTGTCCCGCACGCGCGCCAAATTCGCAACGAGCATCGGATCGTCGGGGATTTTTCCGAACGAGTAATCGGAAACCAGCATCCCGTGATAGCCGGCGTCCTTGGCGCGCTTCATCAACGCGAGAACTTCGTCGGTCTTCAGTCCCGGAAGTTCGCGGTCGCGGAATTCCGCTTCGACGAAGAACCAGAACTGTTTGGGCACGTTATCCGCGGCAGTTGCTTCGACGATCTTGAAAAGCAGAATCGCCGCCGCGATGAACATGAAACGCATGACCGACTCCGAACGTCTCGAAGTGAAGTGATATACACGACTCGCGAGTATATCGTCGCGCGACCGCAGCATTAACACTTTCGCCGGGACATAAACGCGGCAGTCGAAAGCGGTGGCTAGCGCGCCCCGCGCCGTAGCCAGCGGCCCGGCCACTTTTCAAGGTTTTCTAGCGCCCGCCCTTCGGCGACGATCGGCGTGCCGTTGACCAGGACGTCGCGGACGCCGACGGCGTGTTGCCGCGGCTCTTCGAACGTCGCCGGATCGTCGATCTTGTCGGGATCAAATACGACGACGTCGGCAAAAGCCCCATCGCGCAGGACGCCCCGATCGACAAGCCCGAACCGTGCGGCTGGCACGCTCGTCAGCTTCTGCACGGCTTGCTCGAGCGTCAGCCAACGGCGCTCGCGGACCACGCGTCCGATCATCCTCGCGGCGGCGCCAAACTGACGCGGATGCACCGGTCCGTCGGGCTGGAAAATGCCGTCGCTACCGAGCATGAACTTGTCGTGCTTAATGAACGGCTCGACGAGCCCGTCGTCGCCGACGTGAAACACGCACAACACCGACAAGTTTTCTTCGATCAACAAGTCGCACAGCGCATCGGCGGGCGACCGCCCGACGGCCGCGATGTACTGCGCCAGCGACATTCCTTGATATTTCGCGTTCGCCTTGCTCGGCAACCAAGCGATACGAATCACGTGAATCTTCGTGCGAGCTTCCGTATGCAGGTACTCGCCGAAGCGGCGGCGCACGTCGGGATCGAGCAACTTCGCCACGGCACCGAGCGGCCCGTCGTCCCAAACTTCGTTCGGCAGCAAGGAATGCAACATCGTCGAGCCGGGCATATACGGATAGACGTCGAACGACAGGTCGACCTCCTCCGCGGCCCGATCGAGATATTCCAGCAGTTCCGGCTGCGTCGCCGCATCGGCCTTGAGGTGCGAAATATGCAACCGCACACCGGCACGCCGGCTAATGTCGACCGCTTCCTTCACGGCGGGCACGAGCCCTTTTTTGTACCGCACGTGCGTGACGTACAGCCCGTCGTAAGGGCGCATGGCCGCGATGCTTTCGACGATCTCATCGGTCGAAGCGTAAAACTCGTTCACATAATCAAGGCCCGTGGAGACGCCGATCGCGCCGCTTTCCATATTCTGGGCCACGGCGTACTGCATCAGCTTGATCTGCACGTCATCGAGCTTTCGCTGCGACCAGCCCGAGGCCAGCACTCGCAAATTGGCGTACGGAATCTGCGCGACGACGTTCTGTGCGGTGCGGCCGTCGAGCAGGTTGTAGTAATCGGCGAGCGACTCCCAGCCGGAGTAGTCGGCGAGTTCCAGGCCGTTAAGCGAGCGGAGGTGGTGAATCCATTGCGGCGCCAGGGCCGGCGTGGTCGGGGCGTAGCTGATCCCGTCGCTTCCGAGCACCTCGGTCGTTATTCCTTGGAGCGTCTTGCTCGCGAAGTTGGGGTGCTTGAGAAGCCAACCGTCGCTGTGGTTGTGAACGTCGATGAAGCCCGGCGTCACCACAAGCCCGCGCGCATCGAGAACCCGCCGAGCCGAATCGGCGGCAAACTGCCCGACGCCGGCGATTCGATCACCCCGCACGGCGACATCGAGGCGACGCCGCGGGGAGCCAAGCCCGTCGACGACCTCGCCGCCATGAATCAATAAGTCAAACATCGACGACTCACGCCCGCGTGACACGCGTCGGGCAAGCCCGACGGCTAAACTTCTCGCTAGCGCCTAGCTCCTAACGCCTAGTGCCTTACTCAGAACAGCCGATTGTAGCCGTTCAGCGCGGCGACGCGATACGCTTCCGCCATCGTCGGGTAGTTGAACGTCGTGTTGATGAAGTATAGGAGCGAGTTGCCCGCGCCGGGCTGGGCCATGATCGCCTGACCGATGTGAATGATTTCGGCTGCGTTTTGTCCGAAGCAGTGAATGCCGAGCAACTCCAGCGTTTCGCGATGAAATAAAATCTTGAGCATGCCGACGGTTTGGCCCGTGATTTGCGCGCGGGCCAGGCTCTTAAACTGCGAATGTCCGACCTCGTACGGAATCTTGGCCTCGGTCAGTTCGCGTTCCGTCAGCCCGAGCGAGCTAATTTCAGGGCTGGTGTAAATGCCCGTCGGAATCGATTTCGTCGGCGTGTGGTCGAGCTTCCCTTCCACATAATGCGTGGCGGCGCTGCGACCTTGGCTATAC
Source organism: Planctomycetota bacterium (assembly GCA_017303535.1). GTDB lineage: Bacteria > Planctomycetota > Planctomycetia > Pirellulales > PNKZ01 > PNKZ01. Next base: position 9,264 of record JAFLCO010000004.1, on the reverse strand, counting down.
GCGGCACTGGCCAGCGACGGGAAGCCGATCACGTCGCCGACCGCGTAAATATGCGGAACCTTCGTCTGGAAGTTCTCGTTCACTTCGAGCTGGCCGCGGCTGTTCGGCACCAGGCCCACCTTGTCGAGGTCCAGCTCTTCGACATTGCCCGACCGCCCGTTGGCCCAGAGCAGCACGTCGGTCTTGAGCGCCTTGCCGCTCTTCAAATGCAGAATGACGCCGTCTTCGACTCCTTCAATCCGCTCGTACTCTTCACCGTGACGCAGGAGCACGCCCCGATCGCGCATGTGATAGGCCAGGGCGTCGATGATTTCGTCGTCGAGAAACTCCAGCAGCTTCTGACGCGTGTTTACCAAGTTGACCTTGCATCCCAGGTTGCGAAACATCGACGTGTATTCGCAGCCGACGACGCCCGCCCCGTAGATCGTGATCGTCTGCGGCGTGTCCTTCAGATCGAGAATCGTGTCGCTATCGAAGATGCACGGATGATTGAAGTCGACGCCCGGCGGACGGTACGGTCGCGAGCCGACGGCGATCACGAACGCGTCGGCATGCATCCGCGTGCGAGCGCCGTTCTCCTGCACCGCTTCGATGGTGTTGGCATCCACAAAGCGGGCCGCACCCGGAATGACCGGCACGCGGTTGCGCTCGTAGAACGTTTGCCGCATGTCGACTTGCTTGGCGATCACGCCGGCGGCCGACTTCCGCAGTTGCCCAAAGCTGAAATTGGCCGAGAAGCCCGTCTCGCGGTAGAGCGGGTTGTGGTTCGTATCCGTCATGCGGTAGATCGCATACCGCAGGGCCTTGCTGGGGATCGTGCCGCGGTGCGTGCAACTGCCGCCGATCTTGTAGTACTTCTCGACGACCGCCACGTTCTTGCCGAGCTTGCAAGCCTGCATCGAAGCCCCTTCGCCGCCGGGCCCGGTGCCGAGGATCACGAGATCGTACTTCTGAGCGTTCATAGAACCTGCAGCAACTAAAGCGAAAGGGCGATGCCGGCACGACACGATGTGCGGACGACATGCCTCTGGTGCGAAGCCCGAATTGTACCAACGGTCGGGCAGCGCACGATGTCAGCCGGATTCGCACGGTTATGCCGCGCGAAAGTCGTCCACAGAAAGATACCCGATAATTCGGGCGCGGCCGGCCAAAATGGCACGGCTGATAGAAGCGTAATAAAAGGACTACTCGCTACCGACGGTAGCGAGAACTTCCAATCACCAAGCACCAATGACCAACCTGTTCGCTGTTGGAATTTGGTACTTGGTCATTCGAGGCTTCAGCCGAAGAGCGGCGTCGGCACGTAGTCGCCTCCGAGAACGTCGCGGCTTGCCGCACCGAGCCGGCCTTCTAAGATCGCCGCATACACCGAACGGAAGTCGGTATGGAACTTCAGGTCCCCCTCGCGGTCGAGATCTTCGAGCGACGGATGCTTGCCGACGATGCCCGCCTTCCGCAACCCGCCGCCGGCCACAAACAGCGGCGCCGCCGCGCCGTGATCAGTCCCCGCGCTGGCATTCTCTTTCACGCGTCGACCGAACTCGGAGAACATCAACACGGTCGTGCGGTCGACATGCCCGCGCTCCGTGAGATCGGTCAAGAACGCGGCGACCGACTCCGCCAACTCCGTCATCAGGTTCGCGTGCGACTGTCGCTGATTGGCGTGGGTATCGAAGCCGTCGAGCGACACATAATAGATCGTGGTCTCGAGGTCGGCATCAATCAAGCGAGCGATGTTCTTGAGCTTCTGCGCCAAGCGATGGCCGGGGTACGTCGCGGCGTCGGCTTCCAAACCGAGCGCGGCTTGCACCCGCTCGCTCGATTCGTAAGCCCCCAGAGTGGTCCGTTGCAGAAACGCCAGCATCTCGCCGCCATCCGGTCGCTCGGCTTCCGCGACTTCGCGCAGCGCCGCGAGATCGACCCCGCGCCGGCCGGTAAGCTTGAATCCGTCAAGCGATTCGACGCTCGGGATTGCGACCGTCCGGCTCGACAAAGCCAGCGGCAGCGGCCCACCGCCAAGATGAAGCGCCGGAGCCGCCGCGCCGGCCGCGCGCGTCGTATGCTCCACGGCTCGCCCGAGCCAGCCGTCGCGCTGCAGTTCCGGCTTACGCTCGGCCGTGTGCCAAACATCCATCGACGAGAAGTGCGATCGATCGGGGTTCGGATAGCCGACCCCTTGCACGACCGCGAGCCTCCCCTGCTCGGCGAGCTTGGCAAGCGGCTTCAAGTTCGGATGCAGACCGACCTCATCATCGAGCTTCACGACGCTCGCCCGATCGATCCGCAGCGCGATGCGATTCTTTTCGTAGATCGGATCCGCGTACGGCACGACGGTGTTCAAGCCGTCGTTGCCGCCGGAGAGTTGCACGACGACGAGGATGTTCTCGCCGGACTTCTTCGTAGCCCCCTTCTTCGAAGCTGCCGCCGCCGTGCGGGCCAGCAAGTGCGGTACGGTGGCGCTTGCGGAAAGCAGCGTCGAAGCACCGAGCGACGATTGCAGAAACCGGCGACGATTCGTATTCATGAAACTGCTCGCAGTTTAAAGCAACTGAAATTCCGGCAACGAAGCTAACGCGTAAATCGTGCGCCCGCGGCGCGTCCATTCGTCTTCGCCGCTGCGGCGCTCGGCGGCCTTTGCCAACTGCGCGACGACCGCATCGGGCGGCCTTACCGCGAGCAGCAAGTCGCACAACCGCTCGACGAGCGCTCGGCCGTCCTTCGGATCGCTCGCCCCATCCGCGGGTGACACAGTCGCCGGCGCCGGGCATTCGTCGAGCTTTAGCTTCCGCTCGTAGCGGCCGGAGCCGGCGGTCAAGCGTTCGACGAGGTTCGTGCGCGACAAGAGCGTGTAAGCGTTGATCCAGTCCCGTCCGCCGTTCCATCCCTTTACGTTCGGCGGGTAGAACACTTGCTGCCCGAGCGCCGCGAGGTCGTCGGCCAGCGCGTAGTGGTCGACGTGTCCTTCGAGCGAACGAACCAATCCGACGGCGAATTCAACCGGCCCCTTGATCCGCCGGCCCGCCACCGCGGCACTGTAGAAATAGTTCGAAGCGAGCATCGTCCGCACGACGCCGGCGATGTCGTAGCCCGACTCGCGCAACTGTCGGGCCAGCGGTTCGATGAACTCGTCCGACGGCCGCACGGCCGTGGAATTTGGCGTCCCGGCGACTTGCGCCGTCGCGGAATCTCCGTCCCCGACCGGCGGTTCGTCGGCGATCAGAAATCGGAACAGCTTGCGAACCAAAAACCTCGCGCAGGCCGGCTGCTCGAGCAATAGCGCGACCATTTGATCGCCGTCGAAGTTGCCGCGCTCGCCGAGCACCTGCTTCGGGCCGTCGTCGTGCTGCGGCCGGTTGAACCAAAAGCGGTTGTTGTGAACTTCCCAGCCGGTAAAACAGCGGGCCGCTTCCTTGATGTCGCGCTCCGTGTAATGGCCGGTACCGAGCGTGAACAGCTCCATGACTTCACGGGCAAAGTTCTCGTTCGGCCGAGTCTTGCGATTCACGGCCGAGTCGAGCCACAGGAGCATCGCGACGTCCTGCATCATCGCGGTCAGCAGGTCGCCGAACTTGCCGAGCGCGTGCTTGCGCAAGAGTTCGTTCTGCGCGAACATCAGATTCTGGTCGGTCACCTTCGCGGCCGAAGTCGCGAAGTGCCCGTGCCAGAATAAGGCCAATCGTTCTTGGAGCGGATGCGGCGTGGCGAGCATCGTGAAGAGCCACCAAGCCGGCAGGTCCTTCTTGTCGCCGAAGCCGAGGAGCGACGTCATCGTGCGGCGATTGTCGGCGTAGAAGGAGTCGCCATTCGGCCCGCCCGTCATCAGCCGATCGAGGGTCGCTTGCGGTCCTTCGGCGACGGCCCGTTGCAACTCGCTCCACGTGCCGCCGCAGGTCGCCCGGCGATAGAGGTGCGCGGCCCGGGCTAGGTTCCACGGTCGGGCTTCGTCCGGCACATACGGTTGCCAGGCCCAGTGCGGATCGTCGAGCGGCTCGGGCCGGCGGGAGGGTGGGGTAAGTTTCGGCATAGTCTTGCCTGGGGCGTCGTCATCGGGCGGAACGCCACGGAGGGCGTTCCCTACCGCGCGTTGCCCAATATACCCGGCGGGTTTGAGCACGGTTTCGCTGAAACATGCCACGTTTGCGTCGGGTAGTATGGTGCGGATTCGTCGAACCGTGCGAGGAAATCGGCCATGTTGCGACTTGTGAATCGTCGGATTGTTGCGTGCTGCGCCCTGATTGCGATCGGCGGGGCGTGCATTAAAGCCCAGGCCGCGGACGCCGATCAGGCTGTGCAGCCCGTCGAGTTGCTCACTCCGTCGACGGCGCTCTACGTCGAACTCGTTCCGCCGCCGGAGTTGCTGGAAAAGGGGCTCGCCGAATCGACGACAGCTTTCTTCGAAAAGCTGCCGCAGGTCCGCAAGGCGCTGGAATCGCGCGATCTTGAAAAGCTGAAAACCGCGATCGCGCACCTGGAAAACCAGCTCGACGTCCGATGGCGGGCCGCATTGCCGAAGCTGGCGGAGCGCGTGACCGTGGCCTTCGACGTTTCGGACCAAGCGCTGTTCGTGTTCGTCGATACGCGTGATGAAGAGTTGCTCATCGCGTTGCACGACGAAGTCATTTCGCTTATCGAGGCCGACGCCGAGCGGAAAGGCGCGCCGTCGCCCGTGAAGTCGGCCGAGCACAACGGTCAGACCGGCTACGCGTTCGGCAAGAAGGAAGCCCATACGATCATCGGCGACACGTTGATCGTGTCGAACAGCGCCGAGGCCCTGAAGCGCTTGATCGATCGGCGCGTCGACTTGCTGGAAGAGGATTCGGCCGAGAACAGCAAGACGCGACGACGTAAGACGCTGGCCGACGATCCGACGTTCGTCGCCGCGCGTAAGCACGCCGCGCCCGACGACGCCGGCTTCGCGTTCGTGCGGATGGCGCCGATTCGCTTGCTCGCCGGCTTGGCGAAAGTCCTCGGCCCGACGGCCAAGAGCGGCAACTTCGTCGGCGAACTTCTGGCCGGCGGCGTGCTCGGCGCCTTGGAATCGGCCGACTACTTGGCGGCGACGCTCAAGATCGACGACGCCGGACTGCGGCTCGCCGCGCACTTGCCGCACGATCGGGCCGGCACCCTGAAGGGCCGCACATGGTTCTTCGCGCCGCAGGCCGGGCAATCGGCGGCCGCCCCGCTCCGCGCGAACCACACGCTGGCCACGCTCACGGCGTATCGAGACGTGGGCGGAATGTGGACCGCGCGCAATGAACTGTTCGACGAAGCGACGAACGTCGGCCTCACGCAAGCCGACACGAACCTGGGCCTGTACTTCTCGGGCAAAGATTTCGGCAGCCAAGTGCTCGGCGAGTTGCAACCGCAGTGGCGCTTCATCGCCGCGGCGCGCACGTTTGGCGACGACGGCCAGCCGGTGCCGGCGCTCAAGCTGCCGAGCTTCGCGCTGGTGTGGGAATTGAAGAACCCGGAAAGTTTCGGACCGCACCTGCAGATGGCGTTTCAAAACATCATCGGCATCACGAACCTCGACGGCGTGCAAAAGGGTCGGCCGCAACTCTTGATGAAGACGGAAACGCGCGGCGACGCCGAGATTCAATACGGCACGTACCTGCTCGCCGAGAAGCCCGAGGGGGACGAAGGCCCGATCCACTTCAATTTCCGTCCGGCCTGCGCTCGGGTCGGCAAGCACTTCGTACTCGGTACGCACGTCGGGCTGGTCCGCGAACTGTGCGACGGGCTGGCCCGGCAACCGTCGGCGGAAGCCGGCGACGACAGCCTGGCGCTCGACGTGCGGTTCGACGAACTGGCCAAGTCGCTGGAGGCGAACCGTTCGTTGATCGTCGGCCGCAGCATGTTGGCCGCGGGCGGCGATCGGAGTGAAGCCGAAGCCCAGCTTGATCTCGGCTTGGAGCTGGTGCGGATGCTCGAGGGGGCGAGCTTGAAACTCGTCGACGGCGAAGGAACGCTGACGCTCGAAGCGGTGTTGCGAGCAGTCGCGAAGTGATTTCTGTAGGGAACGCGCTGCGTGGCGTTCCGCATGGCGGATACCAAGTCTGGTCCCCTCATCCGCCCTTCGGTCACCTTCTCCCGCAAGGGGAGAAGGCGGAACGCCACGGAGGGCGTTCCCTATAGCGCCCGCCGGATTTTTTCTGAAGTCCGGCGTCTGAAGTCTCCCGGCTCTTAGCTCCCGTCTCCCAGCTCTCCGTCGCCGTAAGTCCTCTTCGAAAAAACTTTTTTTGGCCACACTTACGTCGACTCGTTTTTGGCCACTGCGCACTTCTTCGCTCCCGATGTGCGCACCCTTAATTCCTAAGTATGTGGTGCGCACTTCCAGGCCTGCGCAGTGCGCAGTAGTGCGCACCGCGATCGACGTAAGTTGTTTCCATTTTTCTGAAATCTTCGAGCACTTACGTCGATTCTTCATGCCTGTTTTCTCCCCTTCGAGTGACCTCCGCGCCACTCCGCAACGTAGCAAATACAAAAATCCGTTCAAGGAAGTTTTTGGCCGGCGACTATTTTGCAAATTCGCAACCGTCAGCCTTGCTTTTGGCCGCGGCAGTTCGACGTCGGACAGGTCGCGCGCAGCGGTCGGAGACACTCAGATCAAAATCAAGGTCGCGGCACGTTGGTCCGGCGACGGCGGCGCGCGATTGCAACCCGTCGAATTTGTCGTACATTGTGCGCGCCGCGCTTCTTTATGTGGGGATCATACAATGCCGCTCGATGTTGATTCGGTGGATGTGTTGCAAAAGGTGAAACGCGGGGTGCCGGCCCGCTTTGTGATGATCACCAAAGGGGTGAAGATCATCACCCTGCTCGCCTATCGCAAAGGCTCGCTCGACACGGCCGTGCAAAAGGCGAAGAAGGTCGGCCCGGGCGACGTCGCGTTCGGTGTCGTCGACGGCTCCGGCGCCGCACTCTCCTTCAAGCTCGCGCGGGCCGACGGTTTCGAAGCCCCGCCGGTGCGCGACCTTCTCGTCAAGGCATACCTGGCCGAAAGCCAAATCGACAGCAAGCCGACGATCGAAATCGTCGACACGTTGCCCGACGTCGTGATGGACGACCAAGAGTCGCCGCGCCGGCCGAACACTCCGCCCCCGCCGACGCCGCGGCAACCTCCGCAACAACAGGAACCGTATCGCACGGCCGACGATTGGCGCACCATTCTGACTTCGATCCGCGATACGAGGGACGAGCGGATGAAGACGGAGTTCATCACGCAGTGTGCGAACGAGATCAAGGCCGAGAAGTCGCGGGCCGAAAGAGATCAGGCGCTGCGCAGCGATCCCGACGCCTACTCCGCGCTGGAAAATCTCTTGGTCAACACGTCGGTCGCCCTGCGCGGCTTGGCGGGCCTGCCGACACCACCGAACACGAACACCACGACGACGCAGCAGCAGCAGCCGCCGCCGCGCACGAACATGCCGCAAACTCCGCCGCCCAACGTGCCGCCGCGAACCAACACGCCGCCGCAAGTTCCGCCGCGGCCGCAACTCGACCCGCAAGTCGTGCAGCAGCAAAAGATCGAACGCGACGGCCGACGCAAGGCGATCTTTCAAGACGTCGAGCGGCGCGTCGGCGGAACGGAGCCGTTTCCGCGGCCGTACACGAAGAAGCAATTGCAAGACATTCTCGCCGAGTGCGAGACGAACGCCGAGAGCGATTTCGGCGCAGTCGCGAAGAGTATGGCCGTATTACCGAGCGACACGTATGCACGTATGAGATTCTCCTCGCGCAATTCACCGCCGGGGAAGAGGCGGCCAAAAAGTACATCAAGGAGCACAAAGACCCCGCCATCGGCAAGCTACCTTCGCGCGTCTTGAAACGCCGCCAATATGCGGAAACGTTCCTGCCGCAACTGAAAGAGATGCTCCAACAAGTCCAGCAGCAAGAAGGGGCCGGAAAGTCGCTCGTGGAAACTTACACGCGGCTTTTGGACGCCGGTCAAGAAATCCCGGGCAGCATCCTCGACCATCTGCAGACGGTGCGACGCCACTGGAAGCTCAGCACCGAAACCAAGGCCGGGCTCGAGCAACTCATGGCCCGCGTGAAGGCGGAGGACATGACGCGCGGCTATCAGCGATTGCAAGAAGTGCAAAACGGCACCGACGTCGAAAAGGCCGAGCACCTCTACAACCACGGCTGCTACACGCGGCCCGAGGGAGGCACGTCCGACGTCCGTCTGCTGCGCAACCCCAACCGCACGGTCGCCTATGCCTTCAAGGGGAAAGACGGCGAAGCCGGCGGCGCGCTCAACTTCCTCAAGCTCCCCAACGGCGCTTGCACCCTGCGCGAAGACCTCTGCTCGCACGTCACGCAATCGATCGCCCAACAGACGGGCCTCGACCTCGGGTTCCCGAAATCTCGGGTCGCAAAAATCGGCGGACAAACGGGAGCCCTCATCGACGGCATCAAGGGCAAGTCCGTCGATCCGGAGGAGCGCACCAACGTCAGCGCGAACCGCAACGCCGATCCGAACGAAGTGGCCGAGCTTGATCGGTGCCTGAAGGAGATTCCCGAGAAGATCACGCCGCAGAGCCTGCAAAAAGTCGTGCTGTTCTCGACGCTGCTCTGCCAGTGGGACTGCAAGTGGGGCAACTTGCTTGTGGAAGACGAATCGAACGCCCGACCGCTCGATGGCGGCGCCTCGTTTCCGACGCAAGCCACGATCGACGAGTTTGCCTCAGGCATCGAAAGCGGCTGGGGGGGCGTCGCGCTCGACGTGCTGACGCAGTACCCGCCGAGCAACGTCATTGCCGAGAAGATGGGACAAACGCTGCCGCAAGCCAACCAGCCGATGGACCCGGAGATCGTGAAAGCGGTGCTCAAGATCAAGGTGCCGGACTTGGTGAACGACATGAAGGCCCGCCGCGACCAACTGGTGCGCGACAACCCGGACCTCGCCCCGCCGCCGCACAACCAAGGGCTGGTCGACGACACGTCGCTGGGATTCGTCGCCACGTCGATCCGCGTCACGCAGGACCTGCTGCGGGCCAATCCGCAAATGACGCTGAAAGAGTTCTCCGAAGCGTACACGGCCTGGTTCAAGGACTTCGTGGCGAAGAACAAGACCGGGGCAGGCCGGTAACCGCGGCGACTGCCGCGGCTTTCTGTTGGACGCCTCGGGTGGCACGGACAACTCGTTGAGGCCGTCCGGGAATTAGAGGCCGTCGAGGATGTAGGCGATTTGGGCGTGATGTTTCTTTCGGCGGCGATTGTAGGCGAGAAGAAGTTGGTAGGTGAAGACGGCGGCAAGGATTT
>JAFLCO010000399.1 GCA_017303535.1 Planctomycetota bacterium | reverse complement strand
CGATCCGGCTCGGCCCAAGCTCGTCGGGCAAGTGTGGCTCGGCGGCGTCATCGGCAAGGGGGAGAAAGTCGGCGGTCGTAAGCTCGACGGCGGCCCGCAGATGCTGCAACTCAGCCTCGACGGCAAGCGGCTGTACGTCACCAATTCGCTCTTCAGTTCCTGGGACGACCAGTTCTACCCCGGCATCAAGCAGCAGGGCTCGTACATGCTGCAGCTCGACTGCAACACGGAAACCGGCGGGCTGGCGGTGAACGAAAAGTTCTTCGTCGATTTCGGGGCCGAGCCCGATGGGCCGACGAGGGCCCATGAAGTGCGCTTCCCCGGCGGCGATTCGACTTCGGATATTTGGGTGTGATTTTTGTTCGGTACCGAGCATTCGCTACCGTTGCGGGGCGAAGCCGGCGTCTAGCCCGAGGGCGGCGCGGTATTCGGCGGCGGCGACGTGGTATTCGAGCAGCGCATCGACCGTGAGGATGCGAGCGTCGGCAGTGTTTTGTTCGCGGATATTGACGAAGAGAATGTTGCTGTTGCCCAGATCGAACTTCGTGCGTTCGGCGGCTTCCATTTGTGCGGTGAGTTCGACTCCTTCCGCGGCCCGGCGATATTCCTCGTAGGCCGTTTGCAGACCGGTCAGCGCAAAGCGAACGTCGGCTTCGACTCGTTCGATCGCATATTGCTCTTGAGCGCGCACTTGCGTAATGGCGGCTTCGTTAGTGCGAATCTGCCCGGTGGCGTCGCGGCGTTGCAGCGGTACCGCGAAGAGCAGGCCCGTCTCGAGTTGAAACGGCCCTTTGTCGTTCTTCGACGAGGTCGGCTGACCGACGTCTTTCGAAGCATCGACGAGCGCGTCGAACTCCGGCAGCGTGAGGTTGCGGGCGTAGGCAAGTTGCACTTCGAGTTTCTGCCGCTGTAAGCGCAGGTAGCGCGGTTCGGGCCGAAAGGAAATCGCGGTTTGAAGATCGAACGGCAGTTGTTCGGGATCGGGCGCGGTCGGTTCGGGAAACGGCGGCAAGCGATCGGCGCCGGGAAGAATCGGCGTGCCGCCGGCGTCGCGCAGGTAGAGCGACAACTCGACGGCCTCCTGTCGAAACTTGCGGTCCGCTTGGATCAGCTTGGCTTGGCGCGACGCCACTAGCCGTCGGTTATCAAGGCTTTCGATCTCGGGCAAGAGTCCGCGGGCGATGCGGGTTTCGATGGCCGCCTCACGTTCTTCGGCGATTTCGAGCATCTCACGCTGGATCAGATACCAGTGCCCCGCGGCGACCCATTTCCAATATTGAATAGCGCCGTACTCCAAGAAGTAGATGCGCTGCTTGTCGATAGAGGGTTCGGCGGCCGCGAGCGAGAGATCGGCCTTGCGCATCGCTGTTCGGCGTTTGTCGATGGCAAGGCCCTGCAGCAGGGATTGTCGGTAGCCGAGTTTGAACTCGCCGCCGTCGTTGGTTTGCCGCTCTTGGTACCAAGGTTCGAACGACCCGCGGCCGATGCGATAGCCGCTCCAGACTTTGCCGCCGGGGAGCGTGTATTGCTCGGCCCTCAGAGCGGCGCGATTCGTCTCGTAGAAGCCCATTGCGCCGGTCATGTTCTCGGCTTGAATGTGCAAGTCGTAGGCTCCGCGCGTCGAACGGGCTTCGCCTGCCGCAATGTCGCGCTCTTGAATCGCGGCGATCAACAGAGGATAGGTGCGACTCACGGATTGCAGCACTTCGTCTAGTCGCAACTCGCCCGCGGTCGGGCTGCCGGCAAGCTCGGGGGGCAACGGAATTTGCTCGACGCCCGGTGTTTGGAAGCCCAGGTCAGGGTCGAGCAAAGACGACGGACCAACAGGCTGCGGCGCGACCGCGGCATCGGGCAGAGGAGCCACGTCCGCGGGCAACGGCTCGATTTGCAGGAGCGGCGTGACTTCAGCGGGAGGCTGGGCGACGGCGACGAGTTGCGCGCAGCACCACACGAGGCCGGCGATTCCGCCTCGTGTGAAAAACTTCGCAGCATCCTTGCCGCACTTCGTCATTCCCTCGTTCCTCTCTGCGAGCCGCGGCCTAAGTTGGGCGCCGCGGCGATGCTAGTTCTCTTCGCCGCCGAGCTTCGATTCCTTTGTCTTGGGCTTACTCTTCGCTTTGTCCCCCTTCTCTTCGGTTTGACTGTGATACGGATCGAACCGATCGGGCTCGATCGACGGCGGGAAGCCGTTGAGCTGACGCCACAGTTCGAAGCCGAGAGGTACTTCGTTGAGCAGGACCCAGCCGTTGCAGCGAACTCCTTGGCGAAGCTCGCGCCGCACGTCGAGTTTGGGGTCGACGTGCAGGCCCGGCCAGTCGGCTTCGCCGGGATCGCTGCTGGGGACGATCAAAACGCGAAACTTTCCAAAACTGTTCGGGGCCGCATCGACGAGCATGACCTCGCCGCCGAACGTGCCCAGCGCCGCCGAGGGCCAGCCGGCGGCGAATTGCAGGGCCGGCCAACCTTCGAACTGCAGCCGTACGCGGCGGCCCGGTGTGACCCAGGGGGCGTCGTTGCCGTCGACCCAAAGTTCCACGGCCCGTTTGGTGTAGTCGGGCACAAACTGTAGGAGTGCATCGCCCTGCGCGACTTGGCCCCCTTTTTGACCGGCGTTGGCGAGCAAGCGAACGATGGTACCGTCCCGCGGCGCGACGATGACTTGTTGCTCGAAAGACGCCAACTCGCTTTGAGCCTTGAGCAACGAACTCTTCGCCGAAGCGAGGTCACTTTCCGACGTTTGCAGCTTCGTCTGCGCTTCGACGATCTTGGCGCCGGCGTCGCTTTCCGCGTAGGCAATATAGTCTTCCTTGACTTTGACTTCGCGCGTCGAGGCCTCGACTTCGGCCGCGGCCTTCGTGTAGTCGGCGGCCGCCTTCGCGGCGTACGCCGTTTCAATTTCCAACTCTTGGGGCGACGCCAGTTTCTCCGCGACGAGCCGGCGATAGCGGTCGAGTTTTTGTTCGGCCTGCAGCTTGGCGGCTTCCGCGGCCGTGAGCGATTGCGTGTCGCCGCGAAGCTTCTGCCGAGCGATCTCCAATTGGCTTTGCGTGATCGAGATCTGTAAATTGCGGGCTGTCTTGTAGAAGTCGACCTGCTCCTTGTAAGACGTGATTTTGGCCTGCGTCGCGTCGAGCTTGTCTTGTGCCGCGCGGACGCCGTCTCTCAGACGGTTGAGCAGTAGTGGATCGTTATCGCGAATGACGACGAGGCGGTCGCCTTGCTTGACCTTGGAGCCTTCACGCACGTGCCACTCGTCGATGATGCCCGCGATCGTGGCCTGAATGGTTTGCGGGCGTTCCAAAGGATCGAGCGCCACGACCTGCCCGGTGCCGGCGACGCTTTGTTGCCAGGGAACGAAGAGCAGTCCGACGACGAGCAGTACGAAGGCCCAACCGAGCAGCCGCGCAGCTGTGCGGGGAAAGGCGGGGGTTTGCAACCGCTGGAGCAATGTCGCGGCATCGTCGGCGGCGATGATAGTGGGTTCTTCGGCGTGCTTACTCATGGTTGGCGTTCTCCTCCGACGACGCGTCGGCACGCGTCAGTTGCACGCTTTGCTCACACGACCGAGCGACGGTCGGGCGGGCCGTCGTGAGAATTACAGTGCAGCGGTAGTTCTCGCGAATGATCTTCCAGAGCGAGAGCCGGTCGGACGTGGCAAGGGTGTCGAAGCAGGAGTCCAGCACCAGCAGACGGGGACGAGCGGCCAACGCGCGGGCCAGTAGCATCCGGCGTGTTTCTCCGGAGGAAAGCGGGCCGCCTTTGACGGACAACACGGTGTCGAGCCCGGAGGGGAGTTGCCGAATTCTCGCGAGCAGACCGACTGCTTCGAGGGCCTCGCGTATGTCGCTGGGCGAAACGTTCGGCCGGCCGGCACCGATGTTGTCTTCGATCGTTCCTTCCCAAACGCCGAAGAGATCGACGATCTGGACCTGCTCGCGAAGCTGGGCGAGGTCCCACTGCCGCAGGTCGACGCCGTCGATCTCGATGGCGCCGGCGGCGGGAGGGATGTCGCCGTTCAAGGCGCGGGCCAAGAGCGACTTGCCCGATCCCTCGGCGCCCAAGATTGACACCGCTTCGCCCGGTGCGGCCGTGAAGCGAACATTAAGTAGGACGGTGCGACCGCCGTCGTCAGTGAGCGTGACCCCGAGAATGCGGAGATCGATGCCCTCGGGAGCCCCACTCGGGACTTCGCCTCCCTGAGATTCATGGGAGAGTTCTTCGAACGGAGTGAGTTTGTCGACCGAAGCGAGCAGATCGTAGTAGCTCTCGAGATACTTTCCCATCTTGGCGACCGAGCCGGTGACGGCGGCCACGATCAGTTCGGCGGCCACGAGCTGGCCGAGCGTCATTTGCCCTACGAGCACCAGCCAGCCGCCGATGCCCAGCATGGCGACGACGGCCGTGACTTGCATCAACAGCCCGCCGACAAGCTGGCGAAAAACGACGCGGAAATGGCGACTACGCTCCGTGAGGTACGTGAGTTCCAAAGCCTTTCCGACGGCGTCGGCGAGCTTCCGGCCCGTTGCCGAGCGAAAGCTACGATGTTCGACGGCAACTTGTTCCAGCCACGCCGCACTCGCGTGTTTGGCGACAGATTCGGCGATCGCCGTGCGCGGCCCGGAACGAGCGCCCGCGAGAAGCAGCACGAGGATCGACAGCAGAAAGACGACGTCGAAGGCCAAGAGCACCGGATGATAGAACGCGATGACGACCATGCCGATGACGGCGGTCAGAAAGATCGCGACGCCGTCGAGCAGAAGCGTCGAAACGAGTTTCTGAATCGTGACGATTTCAAAGAAGCGATTGGCCGCGACGCCCGGATCTTGCTTTTCCCAGATGCGCACGACGGCGTCCGGAAAAGCGTGCAGCAAGCGGTCGTAGAGCCGCACGAAAATGCGCCGCTGAATAAGTTCCGCCAAATAAAACTGCAGGGCCGTCATCGCGGCCGAAAGCAGCAAGCAGCCCGCCAAGATTAACGACAGCACGACGATCGGCTGCATCAAACCGCCGAAGGCGACGCTGTTGACGAGAGCTTCGACTGCGATCGGCGAAGCGAGGTTCAACACGCCGACGGCGGCGGCGAACAGCACGATGAGCCGGATATCGAGCGATTCCGGCCCGAGCATTTCGAAGAGCTTGCGAAGCGGTCGGCCATGCGCGTGCAAATGCGGCACGGCCGCCGCCGCCAAACGGCGCACGACCTTGATATCTGCCGCGTTCTCAGACTGTTCGTTAAACGCGGATGACGTCATGCAAAGCCGGCATGCCGTGAGGCACGTTTCCAATTACAAAAGGACCAAATCATCGATGGCGGACGACCGTCAGGCTTCGTCAGCGCTACATTAATATTCGACAAGCTAAAACGTCGACTCGATGAGCATTCGCCGACTCATGTCGCAAAAACGTGATGCATCGACGTGATAGCAAGCGTTTGCGAATTGATCGCCTTAGCGACTTTGCGCAAACAGCCGATACCTCGCGGCTTCCGAAATCGCCGGCTACACATCTTCCAGCGAAACGGGGGTGACTCGTCCCGTCGCCAGATCGTAGACGCTGCCCGCGACGATCAACTTTCCGGTACGAATCCTATCGGCCAGCACCGGCGACGCCTCGGCCAGAGTTTGGGCCTGAAGTCGGAC
>JAFLCO010000398.1:766-5666 GCA_017303535.1 Planctomycetota bacterium | reverse complement strand
ACGTTCTCGGACTTTTGACCCTGCGTGAGGCTTTTGAATTTGCCCTTTACTTCGTCTATTGAAAGCGTCTGTGCATTGCGGTTTAAAGTAAATAGGTCGTCGTACGCGGTTTGGATTGCATCTGCTAGGATGCGTCGAGACTGCGAGTGGTCGAGAAACTGAAAATAGCGGTCAGTAGGCGCACCGTTGTCGTCAAGGAAGCCAAGGCCTTTTAGCAACCCAATGTAAAGACGATCGTTGCTGCTACCAAAATCAAGGTTTTTAAGAAACGTGGTAGTAAATCGTTCTGGTGCTTTGGCACCTTGAATCGCATTAAAAAAAGCTTCCGTATTCTTGGTCGTGACCAGATACGCTGTCATCAATCCCATGGCGTCAATGTCTCGGTGAAAGGCTCATAGCTGGGGACGCTGAACAAGGTCGACAGGGAGAATTGTTCGCCCCTTATAAACGGGACTTTGCAACTTCTCGTGACCGGCGCAGATATTAGCAAACGAAACTGAAGCGTAGGTGCGCCAGCGACGTCGCAACAAGTGCCGCTCATGACCTTTATTGCAGCCGTTTTAATGCCCGTAGTTGCCAATTGCAACAAATGGCAGTTAACGATTTATGCGAAGGGTACCCAGGTTGCTTTGCAACCTGGGTTTACGGGAGGCACGATTTTTTGGCCGTGTCGAGACGGCTTCTTGCCGACTTTGTCGGCCCAGGTTGGCGAGCAACCTGGGCTACCCCTGGGGCACCGCTTCGCTATGCCCCAGCCACCCAACTACGAATTCGTCACCAGAATCTTCTGGGCGGCGTCGCGGCCAAGTGTTGTCAGTTGGCCGTCGACGAGGACCGTCATCGCGCCGCTTTCGATGCGGTTCGTCTTTACTTCGCCTTGGCAGCCGATCGTGAGGCTGGATTCGGTGAGGAATCTTAAGAACTCGGGCGATTGGTCGAGGACTCTCGCGAAGCGGAATTTTTCGCCGCCCGGGCATTCGGCCAGGCTCCGGCCGACCGCTTCGGCCAGCGTGCCGTCGGCGCGGGGGATTGGGTCGCCGTGCGGGTCGACGCCGGGGAAGCCGAGGAAGGCGTCGATCTTGTCGATGAGCAGGTCGCTCACCGCGTGTTCCATGTTTTCCGCCTCTTCGTGAACCTCGTCCCACGTGAGCTTGAGCGTCGTCGCGAGGAACAACTCAATCAGCCGATGACGGCGCATGACGCGCAGCGCCAGCGCGGAACCTTGGGCCGTAAGCCGAGCCCCTTCATACGGCGTGTAGGTGGCGAGCCCGCTCTCGCTGAGAGTCTTGAGCATGCTCGTAACGGTGCCGGGCGCGACGTCGAGCGCGTCGGCAATCGCGCCGGTCGCCGCAGGCCGCTCACCAGTGAGGCCGCAGATTTGCAGGATCGTCTTCAGATAGTTTTCGACGGTCAGGCTGGGCAAAGTAGGTTCGGGGTTCGGGGTTCAGGGTTGGAAGGCAGTTGTCCGTTGTCAGTTGTCCGTTGTCCGTTGTCCGTTGTCGGACTTCAGCATTACTGCAACGGACTACTGACCACGGACCACGGACTTCTTCTTAGCTGACGGATTGTAGCTCGCGGCGGATGGCTTCTACTAGTTGGGCTTGGGCGGGCTTGAGGAAGAAGTGGTCGCCGGGGAAGAAGCGCATTTGGAAGCCTTCCGAGGTGTGGTCGCTCCACGCGGCCAGCGACTCGGGCGAGACTTCGTCGTCGGCCAGCCCGCCGTAGGCCGTGATCGGAACGGCGAGCGGCGGCTCCGCGCTGCAGCGGTACGTTTCCAGGATCGAAAAATCGCAGCGGATCACGGGCAGCAGAAGCTGCAAGAGTTCGGGCGTTTGCAGCACGATCTCCGGAGTGCCTTTGAAACGCCGCAACTCGCGGACGAGTTCGTCGTCGGTCATCCGATGCACCAGCGGCTCGCGGGCATGTTCGCAATGCGGCGCGGGACTCGCGGCGACGAGCAAGCGCCGGGGCTGCGGCAGCGCGAGGGCCCGGAGCCGGCGAGCCGTTTCGAATGCGACGAGCCCGCCGAGGCTGTAGCCGAAGAAGGCGAACGGTCGGTCGTCGATCAGCGGTCGGAGCGAGTCGACGATTTGGTCGACGGCCGCGGCCATCGTCGTCAGACCGGACTCACGGTGTCGCAAATCGCGGCCCGGCCAGTGGAGCGGGCGGACGTCGAAGCTGGTCGGAAACTCGTCTCCCCAGCCGTGAAAGACGCGCGTTCCGCCGCCGGCGTAGGGAAAGAGGAAGAGGCGAAGCTGCGGCACGGCGGCCGTTTTCGGGCGGCCCCACCATCGTTCGGAAAGCTCGGCAAAGTTTGCGGACAACGAAAGCTCGCGGTCAGGATTTGTTTTGAGGTTGCCGAAATCGATTCAACCGCGGGCTGCGGCGAACGCGCCCGTTACGGTTTGACTCACGCCTAAAGCCTGCCCAGTTTGTCGAAATCGATGGTTTCGGCCAATCACTGATCAGCGAATTGGACGCACATCGACCATAGTCCGGCGCTTTGATGGCGCATAATTGTGCTGGAAGCCCTACTCCGAATGAACTAGACGCCGTCTGGCGCGACTGTTGCATCTACTAGTTGGCGTAGGCAAAATAGGCAACTCGGTTAGAAGGCCTTACGGATGTCAGCAGTGGAAACACCCTCTGAAATTCGAGCGGAGACGCACGAGCGCCCCCTATTGATGAGGGATGCGCTAGCACTCGTCAAAGACCTGATTGCGCCGAGCCCTTGGATTTACTGGCCGGACTTTTTACTGAGTATCGCCGGCGCGCAGGCGGGCATCTGGTTCTTCACGGGGGCGCAATACGACTGGCCGGTGCGCGCCGCAGGGTTCGTCGCGGCGGTGGTGTTGTTCTACCGGGCGACTGTGTTTACGCACGAACTCGCGCACTTTCGGGCCGGAACGTTTAAGGCGTTTCGCGTCGCTTGGAACGCGCTCTGCGGCGTGCCGTTTTTGATGCCGTCGTTCTTGTATGAAGATCATCGGTTCCACCACGTGAACCATCATTACGGCACCGACGATGATTCGGAATACTTGCCGCTGGGCCGCGGGACGAAGGCCGACCTGGCGCGGTACTTCGCGAAGATTTTCATCGTGCCGCTGTTCGGCATCGTGCGGTTCGTGATTCTCACGCCGCTGACTTGGTTCAGCACTTCGATTCGCGATTGGGTGTGGGCCCGCTCGAGCGCGCTGACGGCGATCAACTGGGAATATCGGCGACCGCTGCCGGACGATCCCGCGGAATGGCGGCAGGCGCGGCTTATGGAAACGTGCTGCTTCCTGTACGGTTGCACGTTCTTCTCGCTGATTCTGCTGGGCGTGTTGCCGTGGCAGATCCTGATTCAGTTCTATGCCATCTTCACGTGCGTGACGGCGCTGAACTACATGCGTACGCTCGGCGCGCATCGCTACATGAGCGAAGGGCTGCCGATGGATTATCGCGGCCAGATTCTCGACTCGTACACGATTCCGGGCCATCCGCTGCTGACGGAGGTTTGGGCGCCGCTGGGAATGCGTTACCACGCGCTGCATCACTTGGTGCCGTCGCTGCCGTATCACAACATGGGGCGCGCTCATCGCCGCCTCGTGAAGGGCTTGCCGGCTGATTCGGCCTACCATGCGACGATTCGGCCGGGGCTGCGCTATGCCATTCGCGAAGTGGTGGCGAATGCCCGGGGCATGGCAACGGCGACGACTTAATCGTCGTGTGCCACTGGTGGCTCGTCCACCAGTGCACCAAGTCGGTGTTTGGATAGGCACTGGTGGGCAAGCCACCAGTGGCACCCGTCGGCAACACGATGTTCCTGCAAATTGAGCGTGACAGTCTGCCGCGGGCGGAAGATAATCGAAATGTTAGGTTTCGATGAGCATCCGCCCCTTTGCGACGCACACCATGGCACGCCACGCCGTTCGCCTGAACGCTCCCTTTCCGCAGGGCTCGCCCCTTTCTAACGCCCCGCGCAGCGGCTTCGCGCTCAAAGACGCGATCGTCGTGCTCGTTATCATCGGTCTGGTGCTGGGCATCGGTTTCCCGACGGTCATGTTCATCCGCGACAAGGCCCGCACGATGAATTGCCAGGGGAACCTGCGCCACATTGGTTCGGCGATCGAACGATTCCGCGCGAGCGATCCGTCGGCGACGTACCCGATCGGCTCGGGATACAACGTCGCCGATAAATCGGCGGGCGTTTCGTGGTGGGTCGACGTGTTGCCGCATCTGGAAAATGCGGACCACTTGCCGAAGTGGAGCAAGGTGCCGAACCGCGGCGACTTTGCCCAGGCCGAGCCGAACCCCAACATCACTTGGGCCGACGGCTATCAGCAGAGCGTCTTCTTCTGCCCGGCGAGCGACCTGCCGTGGTTCAACGATCCCCAGCGGCACATCTCGGAGAGCACGCGGAAACTCCTCACCGACCGCCGGCCGCAAGGGATCGCCGTGCCGATGTACACGCCCGTGGCCGGCGGCGTGCCCGACCTGCGCGACAGCCAGATCATGCAGCCGACCGACAAGCCCCACGGCCGCAACACGCAAGACGGCAAATGGGGCATCCTCTCAGGCTCCGGCGTGTTTCCGCCGAATGCCCGCGTGCAGCAGGCTGCGATCTTCGACCAAAAGAACCGCACGATTCTCATTGTCGAACAATCGGGCTGGGCCGTCGATAACACGCTCGACCCGCCGGACAAGTTCGACGTGCGCAGTGCCTGGCCGAAGGGGGCCTTCATGGGCACCTATGGCGATTACAAAGAGCCGCGTTCGACGCATCCGAACCTCAACGGCGACGGCTCCGAGCGCTGCTGGAACATCACCAGCGTGCGGTACCCGATCAACATGCGCGACATCAAGGGGAAGAAGGGAATCGTGACCGACCCGGCCCCGCCGCGCCCCGCGAAAGAAG
>JAFLCO010000398.1:0-756 GCA_017303535.1 Planctomycetota bacterium | reverse complement strand
CCCCCGCCGCCGCCGTACCCCGCCGAAGGTTACGGTCCCGGGCACAACCAACCGATTATCTCCGCGCATCCCGGCGGCGCACACATGCTCTTCGCCGACGGCTCGGCCAGCTTCATGAACGAAGCGATGGACCTGATGCTGCTTCTGAGAATGGCGACGCGCGACGACAAGGTCGACGTGGCCGACTGGTAAAGTTTGGTGATGAGTCACGTGCTCGATACAATGCTGTCATGATTCCTCGCCTAACTACTGAAATCAGCGACGCACTTTCACAGGCTTCCGGTCCGCTGGAAGTTCACGACGCCGGCGGCTCGCGCAACTACGTCATTCTCTCCGACGAGGCCTATCGGGCACTCCGCGAACGCGAACTCCGCGACTGGCTGCAAACGGGGCTCGATCAAGAAGCGGCGGGCGACGCGCAGCCGTGGAATCTTCAAGAATTGTTCGCCGAAGCGCGGCAACACGTCTAAGTCTTGCGTCCTTGAAGCACCCGGCACTCGCAAATAGAATGACGGTTTCCAAAGTTTCAAACCGTTGTCGCCGGGGAAGTTATGTCTGATTCGTCGTCCTGCGGCGGTTCGTCTTGCGATGGGGACGATCTGCCGTCGAACCCGGCCGCTGCGAGCCCCGGCGGCTTCAACGTCGACCTGCCGCGCATTCAGGCCGCCGTGCGCGAGATTCTCGCCGCGGTCGGCGAAAATCCCGACCGCGAAGGCCTGTTGGAAACGCCGGCCCGCGTCGCACGGATGTATGCCG
>JAFLCO010000397.1 GCA_017303535.1 Planctomycetota bacterium | reverse complement strand
CCACGGTTCCTGCGCCGGCCGCGAAGAACCGTTCGGCTTGGGCCTTCGGATCGGCCAACCCGGTGAGTTCGGCCGCTTCGTCGGTGTTCGGCAGAAAGACGTCGGTATGCGGCAGCAGCTTTTCGAGGCGATGCCAATAGTCGCCCGGGCCGGGAAGTACGACGTCGAGCACGGTCGTCACCCCTTCCTTGCGGGCCGCCGCGAAGAGTTCGGCGAGTTCCCGTTGCTCGAGCGCGGGCATGAGCAGATAGCCGCCGACGTAGAGCACCTTGCTGCGGCGAATCTCTTCCCAAGGGATGTCGGCCGCCGTAAGCCGGGCATTGGCCCCGAGCGTGTGGATGAAGCGACGGTCTTCGCCTTTGACGTTGACGATGAGCGTGGCCGAAGTGCCGACGTCGTCGAGTTTGCGGATGAGCCGGGTATCGGCGGCCGCATTGTGCAGCGTGTCGATGATGAACTGCCCGAAGGCATCGTTGCCGACGCAACCGACCACGGACACGCCGACGCCGACGCGGGCCATGTCCATCGCGGCATTCGACGCGCAGCCGCCGATTGTCAGTAGCAGTTGGTCGGTGACGAGCAACTCGCCCGGCTTCGGCAAACGATCGAGCGGGGCGCACATATGGTCGGCGACCAAAACACCGACGCTCAAACAATCTCGAGACTCAGTCATATCTGTATTTAGCCCCGGAGCTTGCCTCCGGGATCTCTGGGCGGATGAACGTGCTACAAGCTTCCACTTTATAGAAACTTTCGCCTAGCATCGCCCGGGCGGTCGATCTTGACGGTATAAGCGGTGCTGCGTACCCTCTCCCAACTAGCGTGGTCAGGCTCGCAGCAAACCGCGAGCGGTTCTACCAACCGCCCGCGGGCTTTGCCAGTCCCGAACGCTCCTCCGATGCGCACCCTGAGACTTCGGGCTTGCCGCGCGGTTCGAGAAGGAACTCGAACTCAACGGAGGAACTGCCGATGCAGGGCCGCATTTTCGCGTTTATCGGGTTGACGCTCGGCGTCGCCGGGGCGATTTCTTTTGTTGCGACGGGCGGACCATTGTCCGCAGCCGAGCCTGCTGCCGCATCATTGCCGACGGGTTCTTCACCCCCTGCGGGCGCTCCGCATTTTGTGGCGTCGCTCGTGCGCGACCTAGGGCACGACGATTATCACCGGCGGATTCGGGCCGACGAACAGTTGGCGAAGCTCGGACCCACCGCGCGGGCCGAACTTGAAGCGGCGGCGAAGGACCCGAGCCCCGAGGTTCGGCTGCGGGCCAAGGAACTGTTGCGGCAACTAAAAATTGACGACCTGTGGCAAGCGGGCAAGTTTGAGTATTCGGCCGAATCGGCCGCGGCCACGGCGGTCCTGGAAGCGGTGTCGAAACAGACGGGCAACCATGTGTTGCTCGGCGATCAGTACGGCAACTTCGACGACAAGCCGATCACGGCCGGCTACGCGAACGGCGAATTTTGGCCGGCGCTCGACGATATTTGCCGCCGCACCGGCAACCGGCTGCGGCCGCACTTCGATCCGCGCGAGCCGGGGCTGGTGTTATCCGCGGGGAAGCCGGGCCGATATCCGACGGCCTACTCCGGGCCGATTCGGGCCCAGATCCTTTCGGCACGGCGTGCTTTCAGTGAAGAACTCGATTACGAAGCGGATCGCAGCGAGAAGACGCACACCTTTCAGGTAAACCTGCAAGTGATGTGGGAAGATCGGTTTCGACTGACGGCCTACCGCTCGCAGGCCGAGTTGGTGAGCGCGATTACCGACGTCGGCACGAGCGTCGCCGCGACACAGCCGGCGACGACGGGCTGGAACATCGCCGGCGGCGGGGCTCGGCAATTGACAATGACGCTCCGTTTACACCCGCCGGCGACGTCGGCCCGGAAGCTTGAGACGTTGTCGCTCAAGTGGGGACTGATCGCCGCGGGGGACATGGCCTGCCTCGAGATCGACGATCTTGCGGGAACGTCGCCCGTCTACCAAGACGACGTCGAATTACGAATCGAAACTGTCGAAAACGGACCCGGCCAGCGGTGCGAAGTGACGTTGCTCGTACTGCGCGAAGTGATGATCAAGGATCCGCTCGAGGTGTTCTTTCAAGAGAATGACGTCGAGTTGCTCGACCAGGCGGGCGTGCCGTATCGGAAACAGGCGCAATCGAACTCGTTCGACGCCGACGGGGCGCGGATCAAGCTGACGTATGTCGGCGAAGGGGCGGAGAGCAAGCCGACGAAGTTGAAGTTTCACTACCCTCGGGTGCGTTCGCAGCGCGACGTGTTGATCACGTTCCGCGACGTGCCGCTGCCGAACGCGCGACCGGAGTAACCAGGTGTGTATTTCCCTTCTCCCCTTGCGGGAGAAGGTGCCGCGCAGCGGCGGATGAGGGGTGTCCGGCGGATTTCAAACGCGGACGGCACACGGAGTGTGCCTATTACAATCGCTTCGCGTCGATCAGCCGCGTTTGAATCTCTTGAAAGATTCCGCGGGCGACGTCGGTTTTGGAGCCGCTGAGCGTGGCGACGACCGTGCCGCTGCGGTCGATGACGTCGACGTTGTTCGTCGGCGAGTTCATTGCTTCCGGGCCGTTGAGCACGATGAGGTCGCAGCTTTTCTTTTGCAGCTTGGTGACAGCGCGGAAATGGCGATCGTCGGTTTCCAGGGCGAAGCCGACGACCCATTGCGGAGTACCTTCGTCGAGCCGTTGACGGCCGAGCGTCGCCACGACGTCGGGCGTTTCGATGAGTTGCAACGTCAGCGGCTCGCCGGTTTTCGCGATCTTGTGATCTTCCACCTTGACCGGCTTGTAGTCGCACGGCGCGGCGACGCCGATCAGGCCGTCGCAACGGGCAAACTCTTCGCGGGCCGCGGCGAGCATTTCATCGGTCGTGACGACCGGAACGACGCGGGCCGCCGGCGGGTAGCTGACGTCGACCGGTCCGCTGATGACGACGACCTCGTGCCCCGCGGCGAGCGCGGCTTCGATCAAGGCCAAGCCCATCCGGCCGCTCGAGGCGTTGGTGAGGTACCGCACCGGGTCGAGGTATTGCCGCGTCGGCCCGGAAGTGAGGAGGATGCGTGCCATGAACTCTCGACGACCGGCGTTAAGCGAGAGCCTTTTCGATGGCGGCGCGAATCGCCTCAGGCTCGGCCATGCGGCCGGTGCCCTTGGTGCGGCAGCTGAGCCACCCTTCGCCGGGCTCGATGATCGTGACACCGTCGGCCTTGAGCTGAGCGACGTTGCGCGCGACGGCCGGAGCAGCCCACATCTGCGTGTTCATCGCGGGGGCCATGAGCACGCGACCGCGCAGTGCTTGATGATCCAGTGCTAGGTAGAGCGTGCTCAGCAGATCGTCGGCGGCGCCATGAGCGGCCTTCGACATAAAGTCGGCCGTAGTCGGCGCGATGCAGAGGAGCTGCGCCTTCTCGGCCAGCCCGATGTGTGCGCCGAGCGGAAACTCGGGGTTGTCGAACACCGTGCGATAAACGGGCCGACCGGTGAGAGCCTCGAACGTCGGCGGACCGATGAACCGACAAGCGGCCTCGGTCATCACGACGCTGACGCCTGCGCCGTCTTGCACGAGCTTGCTGACCATCGCCGCGGTCTTAAAGGCGGCGATGCCTCTGGTGACCCCGACGACGATTTCTGTACCGGAGAGCATGGCGCTTAGCGGGTAGGACGACTCCCCTCGCCCCTTGCGGGAGAGGGGCCGGGGGTGAGGGGAACCCCATGCGCGACTCGTCGTCGATTAAACGAACTTACCCCTCATCCGCCTGCTTCGCAGGCACCTTCTCCCGCAGGGGGAGAAGGCAAACAACACAGCTCCCGCAAGGGGAGAAGGAAGAGAACTACAGCGCGTTGAGATCGAGTTCCGGCGGGCCGCCGGCCGATTCGTTTTCGCCGGTGATGCGCAGGTTGCCCGACGTGTCCAGGAAGATCTTGTCGTTGATGATCTCGGCGATCACGATCTGCATCTTGTCGTTGGTGTGCACTTCGACCAGCGGGCGAGCGCCGGCGTTCAGCGCGACGAGTCGCTTCTGAATCAGCGTCGACAGCTTGAAGCGACCACCGACCTTGTTGACGATCTTCTCTTCGCGAAGGGCGTCGATCATGAACACGTTCCTCTGATTGTCAGGGCCGAAATCTCGGCCGATGCTTAGTCGTCTGTGAACTGCGATTACTAAGAACCGCAACTCTTCAATATTTCGCAAAGCCGCGTCACGGCGGCGTCGAGTTCGTCGTTCGTCACGCGATAACGGTATCGTTCGGCCTCGGCCAATTCTCGCCGCGCCACCTCCAACCGTCGTTCGATGGCCGCACGCGTCTCCGTACCGCGGGCCGTCAATCGTCGATCGAGTTCTTCCACCGATTCCGGCTGGACGAAGATCGTCAGGGCGTCGGGATAATGCTCCAACACCGCGATCGTCCCCTGAACGTCGATCTCTAATACTACCCATTTCCCCGCCTTAAGACGAGGGGCCACTTCACTTTGCAGCGTGCCGTACCAATCGCCGCGGCCGTAAACCTCGAAACATTCCAGAAATTCGCCGTTTTCGCGACGCCGGCGGAATTCGTCGGGCGTGAGAAAGTGGTAGTCGACGCCGTCGACTTCGCCCGGCCGCGGCTTCCGCGTGGTCGCCGATACGCTCGGCACCAGCGGTGCCGGACACTCCGCGTACATCCGCTTGAGCAGCGTCGTCTTGCCCGCGCCCGAGGGGCCGGAGATGACGATCAGCTTGCCCGTCGCGCGTGCGCCCGCCTCTTGAGGTTTGTCGTCATTCGGTTTGGCGGAGTCGGCGTCGGGCATCGTCGCAAGGCGCTCGGCTTGGTCGGGCTGAAGGAGTGCGTTACTCGACATTTTGAATCATTTCGCGAATGCGTTCGACGGCCGTCTTGATCTCGATCACGTACGTCGAGATCTCCACGTCGTTGGCCTTCGAGCCGATCGTATTGATCTCTCGGAACATTTCTTGGGTAAGAAATTCTAGCTTCCGGCCGGCACTCTCTTCGGCCTGAACGAATTTCTCAAACTGCACCAAGTGGCTTTTTAGCCTCACGATTTCTTCGCTGATGTCGGAACGATCGGCATAGACGGCCGTTTCCTTCAGCAGGTCCGACGTATTGAGCGTGATTTGATGTTCGGCCAAGGCGGACTGCACGCGCTCGGTGAGCCGCTTGCGGTACTGCTCGGCCGTTTGCGGGGCCCGGGCTTCGATCTTGGCGAGTTCCGCCGCGATGACGCGAAGGTTGCCGCGCAGGTCTTCCGCCATGTGGGCCCCTTCGTCGGCCCGCATCTTCGCAAGGTTGGCCATCGCCGCGACGAGCGTCTCGCGAATGGTCGGCCATTGCCCCATGACGTCGGTCTTGCGATTGGGATTCTCGATCACCACGCCGGGCAGTTCGAGCAGCGTCTCCAGCGGCACTTGCTCGACGACGTGCCATTCGTCGTAGAGCGACTGGAGTTGCTCGCGATATCCGGCCAGTACGCCGCGATTGATGAGGTAATCGTCGGCGGCGGTGAGCCGATCGATGCGGAGGTTCACCTGTACCGTGCCGCGGCGAATCTGCTCGCGAACGGTTTGCTCGATTTCGCTTTCGAGCAGGTTGTAGCCTTCGCCGCACTTCATCGTGAGCTTGAAGTACCGGTTGTTGATCGTGCGCACTTCCACGCCGACGCCGAGGTCTCCCTC
>JAFLCO010000396.1 GCA_017303535.1 Planctomycetota bacterium | reverse complement strand
CAACGGCGATATCAGACGCCCGCCGATCTGATCGCCGACCTGTTGCACTTGGCCGAGCGACTGGGCATCCAGCGCAACGAAGTGCGGCTGGCGACAAAATGGGAAACGGCCCCCGGCGAGCAATCGGCCTGGCAGCGACATTTACCGTGGCTCGTGCCGTTGGCGGCGTTGGCGATCGTCGTCATCGGCCTGGAAATTAACGACCGCCGCAACGAACAACGCTGGACCTCGCAGTGGCAAAGCACGCACGGCGCGGTGCCCGCCGTAAGCCCGCCGAAGGGAACCGGCCCGACGTTGCCGCAACCACCTGCTTCGGCGACGACTACGGCCTCGGCCCCCGTCGCGCTTGCGTCGGCAACTCCGCCGACCGTACCCGCGCCGACGTCAACAGCCTCCGTCGCGCCGCTTATCGCGCCGACCGCCGAGCCGGCCGTTCGCAAACTCCCCGAACCGCGCGAAGGGGTACTCGTCGTTTGCGACACGCCCGATGGCGCCGGCCGCTTCACGAGTCTGCGGGCCGCGTGCTTTGAAGCCAAAAACGGCGACGTCATCGAACTCTGCTACGACGGCGAACGCATCGAGCGTCCGTTGATGCTCAACAATCTCAAGATCACAATCCGTGCCGGCGAGGGTTTCAAACCGGCCGTTCGTTTCCGGCCCGCCGATGCGGCGATTCCGAACATGCCGCGTTCGATGATCTCGCTCGTCGGCGGTCGTTTGACGTTCGTTCGCGTGGAGATTGTGTTCGACGTTCCTTCTCCGCAAGATTTGCCCGCCGCCGATTGGTCGCTCATTTCCTTGCAGCAGGCCGACTACCTCGGGCTGGAACTCTGTACGCTCACCGTGCGCAACGCCTCCGGCGAAGGGCTAACGTATCACCCGGACGTTGCCGTGATCGGCATGAGTCAACCGCCGGGATCGCCGGGCATGCTTAATATGCGGATGCCCAACGAACCGATGCCGGCCGACGTCGCGGCCCGCGCTGTCGACGTCGCTCTGGATCATTGCATCGTCCGCGGCGAAGCCTCCTTGCTCCGAGTCGTCGACGTACAACCGGTCGCGCTGCGCTGGCACAATGGGCTCTTGGCCATGAGTGAATCGGCGCTGGTCGTCAACGGCGGCCAACTTCAGAGCGACGAAACGGAAGTGCAGTTCGATTTGAATCACGTTACGGCGGTCGTCGGCGGACAGTTTATTCGCATCACCGACGGTTTCGAAACGCCGTTCCTGCCCGACGTTTCTGTCAACTGCACGGATTCCATTCTCCTCTCGACGCGCGGCGCGCCGCTGGTCGATTACGACGGCATCGACGTCCGCAACGATTTCCTCAACTCCTTTCAGTGGACGGGCGAACGCGTCTTCTACGAAGGCTTTCAGGCCGACGGCTTCTGGCGGCTCGCCTCGGGCGACGACGTCACGCAGATGCTCAGTTACGACGACTGGCGAGCCCAATGGGGGCCGCAGCGAGAATTCCAATCGGCCTGGCGCGAGTTGCGTTGGAAGCGCTCGTTGCCGCCGCAGTGGAGTTTCCAATCGCTCCGGCCCGACGAATTCGAACTGGCCGAAACCGTGCCTCCGCAAAAGGCTTTGCGCGGTGGGGCCGACGGCAGCGATATCGGCATGCATCTCGCCGAACTTCCACAGCCCGGCGCCACCGTCGTCGCCGCCGATCTTGATGACGGGGCGGACGAAGAGTCGCGGGCCGACGCCGGCGACGTTCGATAATTCGCCGTTTCTTTTAGCCGCGAAGTTTGCTCCGGCCGGCGGGCGCGGTACTCTGGCACGGTCCTGGTTTTATCGACCTCTCGCGCCGTCAGAGCTTCTCTCATGTTGAACGCCGCGCCCTATCGATTTGTCGTCTCGCTCGCGCTCTGCGCCGTCGCTGTCCGGCACGCTCACCTCCACGGAGCGGAAGTAACAACGTCTTCCCCAGCCAAACAAACGGCCCGCGCCGAAGCCGTCGTCCGAGGCGACTTGATCGCCAAGCTAGGTCGCGCAGTGTGGGAGTTCGCCGAACCGGCGTTCCAAGAACATCGCTCGTCGAAGTTGCTCGCCGACACGTTGGAAGAGGCCGGCTTCAAGGTACGCCGCGGCGTCGCGGAAATGCCCACGGCCTTTGTGGCGGAGTATGGATCGGGGAAGCCGGTCGTAGCCTTGCTCGCTGAGTACGACGCGCTGCCGGGCTTGGCACAGGCGGCGGAGCCCGTGCTACAGCCGATTCCTCGTCAGCAAGCCGGTCACGGTTGCGGGCATAATCTCTTCGGCGCAGCGATCGTCGGAGCCGGCATTTCCGTCAAAGAAGCGATGCAGCGACATGGTCTCGGCCGAAGAAGGGGGCTGCGGCAAAGCGTACTTGGTCCGCGCCGGAGAATTGAAAGACGTTGACGTCGCCCTCCACTGGCATCCCGGCAGCAGCAATCAGGCCTCGATGCGTTCGAGTTTGGCGATCGTCCGCTTTCGCTGCCGTTTCACAGGCGTCTCGGCCCACGCCGCCGGCAGTCCGCATCTTGGGCGCAGCGCGCTCGACGCCGTCGAACTCATGAACTCCGGCGTCAACTACCTGCGCGAGCACGTCCCCTCGACCGCTCGCATCCACTACGTCATTACCGATGGCGGTAAACGCCCGAACGTCGTCCCGCAAGAGGCCGAGAGTTGGTACTACATTCGCGCGCCAAAGATGAGCGAAGCCCAGGCGATTTTTGCCCGCGTGAAGAAAATTGCCGAGGGCGCGGCGCTCATGACGGAAACCAAACACGAACTTCGCATGATCACCGGCAGCTATGAGATACTGGTCAACGAACCCCTGGCTCTTGCGATGGACGCGAATCTGCACGCAGTCGGCGCTCCGCAGTTTTCCGAGGACGAATTGAAGTTCGCCGCCGCGATCCGTAAGGAAATGAACGTCAGTTCCCGTCCCGAAGACAATCCGGCTGCGATGACCATCGACAAGTTCGGCGAAGACGCCACGAACGGTTCGACCGACGTCGGCGATGTTTCCTGGATCGTGCCGACGGTCGGGCTCGGCGTCGCCACGGCGGCGCGTGAGATTCCCGGCCACAGCTGGGGCATGACCGCCTGCGCCGGCTCGCCTCTCGGCGCCCGTGGTTCGCTTATCGCGGCCGAAGTTCTGGCGGCGACGACGATCGACTGCCTCGAACAGCCCAAACTTTTGGACGAGGCCCGCGCCGACTTCTCGCGCCGCACGGGCGACGTAAAGTACGAACCGGTGCTATCCGCCGGACCGCCGCCGGAGCGGCTCGACGATTTTTAGTCCGCCGCAAGCGTCTAAGATGTCGCCGAGCGCCGGACTTGTTACCGCGCGCCGGTGAGCATAGCCTAAACCGCTGATCGACGCCCCTTGTTTCGTCGCTCGGCCACATTCTTTTCGGGTCCGCATTATGCTGCATCGCCTTGCGTCGCTTGCCGTCGTCTTAGGAATCTTCGCTCTCGCCTGCAGTTCACAGGCCGCTGAACCGAAGCTCGCTCTTCAGAAGGGAGACCATGTCGTGATCGTCGGCGGCACGCTCGCCGAGCGAATGCAATACTTCGGCGGCTTCGAGACCTTGCTGCATTCCCGTTTTCCCGACCTTGAGCTGGTCGTCCGCAATCTCGGTTGGTCGGCCGACGAACTCACGCTCCGTCCGCGCTCGAAAGACTTTCGCGACCACGGCCATACCTTGGCCGATCATCGGCCGAACGTGCTTCTCGCCATGTTCGGGTTCAATGAATCGTTCGCCGGGCCGGCGGGGTTGCCCAAGTTTGAAGCCGATCTCAAAAACTTCTTGAAAGCCCCGCAGGCAATCGACCAGTTCACGAGCGTCCGCAGCCAATGGGACCGCACTGCCGATAAAGAAGTCGACCTCGCGCCGCTGGCGTCTTTACGGCAAGTCGTGCTCGTGTCGCCGATCGCGTACGAGAAATCGGCCTCGCCGAAAACGCTCGACGTCGGCGCCGCGAACGAACGACTCGAAACCTACGTCGCCGCTATGCAGCGCGTCGCCCGTGAAGCCGGCGTACCGTTCATCGATCTCTTTCATCCATCACTCGAAGCATACGCCGAGGCCGCGGAGAAAAACGCCTCGCTCACGATCAACGGCGTCCATCTTTCCGCCCCGGGTGAATACCGGATCGGTGAGATTCTCAACGAGGCGCTCTTTGGACCGGCCGACGACCGTGCCGTCTCCGCCGAATTGCACGAGGCGGTCAACGAGAAGAACCTGCAGTTTTGGTACGACTATCGAGCCATCAACGGCTTCTACATCTACGGCGGCCGCAAAGAGCCGTTCGGAGTGGTGAACTTTCCCGCCGAGTTTGCGAAGCTTCGCAAGATGACGGCGGTTCGCGACCGCCGCATCTGGGACATCGCCCAAGGCAAGCAACCCTCCGGCACCATCGACGATTCCGAAACCGGACAGTTCACGAAGATCGAGACCAACTTCAAGAATGCGGTTCAGCTGACTTCGCCCGATGACGCGGCGAAGTCGTTTGAGTTGCCCGCAGGTTATGAGGTGAATCTCTTTGCGTCAGAGCGTGATTTTCCCGATCTGGTCAACCCCGTGCAGTTCGCGTTCGACGCCAAGGGCCGACTCTGGGTGACGACGATGCCGTCGTACCCGATGTACCTGCCGGGCACACCTGTCGACGACAAGATTCTGATTCTCGAAGACACCGACGGCGACGGTCGGGCCGATAAGCAAACCGCCTTCGCCGACAAACTTCACGTCCCGACGGGAATCGAGCTGGGCAACGGCGGCGTCTACGTCGCGCAGCAGCCGAACTTGATGTTTCTCAAGGATACCGACGGCGACGACCAGGCCGACGTCCGCGAACTCGTGCTGCACGGCTTCGATTCGGCCGACTCGCATCACTCGATCAGCGCCTTCACGTACGACCAAGGGGGCGCGCTTTATTTTGAAGAAGGCACGTTCCACCATTCGCAAGTCGAAACGCCTTACGGCCCCGAGCGTTGTGCCAATGCCGGCGTCTTTCGCTGGGAGCCGCGCACCTGGAAGCTCGACGTTTTCGTCTCCTACGGCTTTGCCAATCCCTGGGGCCATGTCGTCGACGGCTGGGGCCAAAACTTCATCGCCGATGCGTCGCCCGGAGCCAACTACTTCGGCGCAGCGTTCTCGGGCGACGTCGACTACCCGAACAAGCACGGCAATCTGAAGCAGTTTCTCGTCAAACAGTGGCGGCCGACGGCCGGTTGTGAACTCGTCTCAAGCCGCAACTTTCCCGAAGAAGCTCAAGGCAACTACTTGCTCAACAACTGCATCGGCTTCCAAGGCGTGTTGCAGTACAAGATGCGCGAAGACGGTTCCGGCTTCGCGGCCGACCCCGTCGACCCGCTCCTTAAATCCAGCGACCCGAACTTCCGGCCCGTCGACATCGAATTCGGACCCGACGGCGCGCTCTACGTCTGCGATTGGTTCAATCCGCTCGTCGGCCACATGCAGCACAATTTGCGCGACCCGAATCGCGACCATCATCACGGCCGTATTTGGCGCGTAACGTACACGAAGAATCCGCTGGTCACGCCCCCGAAGATCGCAGGCGCGCCGATCACCGACCTGCTGAACATTCTGAAAGACGAACCTGAAGAGCGGACCCGTTATCGGACGCGCATCGAACTTTGGAGCCGTCCGACCGCCGAAGTGACGACCGAACTGAAAAGCTGGCTCGCCGGCCTG
>JAFLCO010000395.1 GCA_017303535.1 Planctomycetota bacterium | reverse complement strand
ACAGTCGCTCACCCGCATTTCCTGCGTCGGCCGACGCAGAAAATGCCGCCCTCTCACAGCGGGCGAGGGCGTTCCCTACAGCGCTACAAAAACTGCCAAATTGCCAAAGAACCAACCCCACATTTTCAACATTTTTGGCCCAAATTCAAATCGCTTTTTGGCCACCTGGCAGGCTCTGAAAGCGAGTAATTTGCGGCATTTCGATGCGTCGAACACGGCTACTCCTGCGCCACGTGACAGGTCACACAACTGGCCGCCAGCAACTGCGGGCGAATTTGGTGATCGTCGGCCCTGAAGGGAGACAGTTCGCCGTGGCATTGGCGGCAGTCCAGCGATCGCTCCTCCGCTCTACGATGCACGAGTTCAAAGTGCCAAAATCCTTCACGTGGCACCGATAAGAGTTTCCGCATGTCGTGGCAACTCGTGCAACGTTGTACCGCCGACGGCGCGGCACTATCGGGCACCTTCAATTCCGTCAGAAGTGAACGAGCGGCGACTCGCCCCGTGACGATGCAGGGCCCGAGGAAGGTTCCTTCCAAGGCCGCCTTGCCGTTGATCCCCGCCAGGCCCGTCAGTTCGCCGACGGCGTACAGCCCGGGAATCGGGCGCTGCGTTTTGTCGAGCACGCGCGTTTGCAGATCGATGGCCACGCCCCCCATGCTTTTGCGCGTCAGCGGCCAAGTCTGCATCGCGTAAAACGGCGGCGTTGCGATCTTCGGCGAAGCCTTATTCGAGAACTCTCGCTTGCCGGGCCCGAAGCGACCAAAGTCCGTATCGACTCCTTGCGCGACCAACTCGTTGTACCGGACGATCGTCGCCGCCAAGTTTTTCGGCGGCAGGCCTGCGGCGACGGCCAGTTCTTCCAGCGTGTCGGCCTTCTTAACGAGCGCCGGGTTCTGCAGGATCAGTCGTTCGACTGCTTTGAAATCGCCCCAATCGGTGCCCGAGATCGACAATTGTTCTTTGGTCGTTTCGTCGAAAATGTGCCAGCACGTGGCGTGATCCTGCTTTAGCAGCGCGGGCATCACCTCCTTGGCCCAGCCGTGAAAGTTGACGAAGCGTTTTCCCTCGGCACTCACCAGTTCGCCATAGAGATTTGTCGCGTTGAGGCCGCGATTAGTGCCCGGGTATCGCGGATCGGGCAGACCGGTGAAGTAGTTCCATTGGTGATCCATATAGAACAAATCGCCGCCGACCGTGCGGGCCAAGTCATGTCCGAGACCGACGGAGTTCGTTCCCGAGCCTGCCAGGATCCGCTCGGGAAAGCGAAATTCGGCCGGCCAGAATTCGCGAACCATATTGAGATTGCTTTGAAAGCCGCCGGTCGCCAGCACGACGGCCTTCGCACGCAACTCGCCCCTCTTGCCGGAACGGAGGTTCTTGAATGCGACGCCGTTTACGCGGCCCTCATTGGTTAACAGCTTCTCAACCTTGAGGTTCCAGCGAAACTCGACTTGCCGCGGCAATTCAAGACAGGCTCGATAGATCGGCGCGACGAGGCCGATGCCGCGCCCGACGGGCCGATGTTCGCGAGGGACGGAGTTGCCGTAGGAGCCCCAGACGTCGATGTAGCGCACGCCGAGTTCGTCGAGCCAGTCGTAGATGTCGCGCTTCGAGTGGTCGACGTAGTAGCGTACCCAATCGGTCTTCGGATCTTCGCCCCAGCGATGAAAATCGGCGAACGCTAGTTCCGGCGAATCTTTGATGCCGGCTCGCTCTTGCTCGGGCGTGGCGACTATGCTCACGGCCCCTTGCGACATGACGGCATGCCCGCCGAACACGGAGGCCATATCAACGACGGCGACCCGAGCCCCGCCGCGTCCCAGATCCAGCGCCGCCGAAAGCCCGGAGATGCCCGCGCCGACGACGATCACGTCGGGATCGGGCTCAAAAGGGTTTGTCGGCTTGGGGACGAGCGGCGTCGAACGCGGCGGGTCTTCCGCTTGCGAACGCTCGACCGGCGAGCAACCGGTGCCAAGATTTGCGACCAAGAAGAGTGCGCAGAAAATTCGAAATCCAGCGGAATTCATCGGTGTCACCGGTCAGCACGAGACTACTTGCTCGCAAACCGTGCGACATCATAGCCCCGAACGACCGACGACAGAAATTCTTTCAAGCGAGATGACTCTACGGGGGCACTCTAGGGAGCCGAGCGTGTGATGGTGCCGTTGATCGTGCCGCCGTGTTCCTTGTTGGCCGTCTCCCACCAGCGACCGGCGTAGACGTCGTCGAAAAACATCACGCGGGCCGACCAGTTCGCCTTCCCCTGACCGGCGCGGACGTTGTCGAGCATCAGCACGGCCGTATCGCCGGCGAAGCGCACCTTGGCCGGAATCGGGAATTCGAACTGCTGTCCCCGCGCGTTAATGACGGAAACGATCGACCACGATCCGTCGGGCTTCTTCTCGGCGCGGGCGATGCGGTAACTGTCGTTGCCGCGCTCGGCGCCGAGTTGGTTCTGCTGCACAGGCGCCCAACTTCCGCGAAGCGTCGCGTTCTGCAACATGGCGACGAACTTGGCCTCGACGTCGCCCTCGCCTTGGGCGTTCACACAAGTCGCGAAGGTCGATAAAGCGATGAACGCAGCAGTTATCGTCGTAGCGGCGTAAAGCTTCGTGCTCATTCCGTGCTCGCAAAGTAGAGTGAGTTGTTTCTAGTCCCGCAGCGATTCTTTCACGGCTCGTACTTCCGCCGCTTCGGGCAGTTGTTTGTAGTGCGGGTCGAGCGGATAGCAGCCGGAGACGATGCCGTGGCGCGGGGCGGTCGTGCAGTCGCTGAAGGTGCGGCAAACTTTCTTGCGGGCCAGTTCGCCGCGCGCAAGGCAATCGGCCGGCATCTCCGGATAGGAAAGCACCATGCGGCCGAGACCGACGACGTCGATCCAACCGTTGCGGACCGCGGCCTGCGCGACATGCGGCAGATAATCTTGCAGGTACGAATAGCCGGTGCCGACGAGCGGCAGATTCGGCACCGCTTCTTTGCAGAGTCGGGCCACGTGAATTTGCCGAGCCACGCCGACGAGCGGATCTTCCGGCGGCTGGTAACCGTCGCTCGGCGGGAAGATGGCCGGCCGTTGAATATGCGGATTGTAATACGGGCTGCCGCAGGAAATGTTGACGGTCGCCACGCCTGCCGCGGCGAGCATTCGCAGCAGCTCAAACGTCTCAGTGAGGTCGTAGCTCAAAGGGTTGTCGGCCGCGGAACCGAAGCCGAATTGGTACGGCAGCGTGCCGGAGAAATCCATCGGTTGCCCGACCTCACGGCTCGTTTGATACGGTACAAAATCGAAAGCGCTGAGTCGTACGCCGATCATCAGGCCTGGGCACTCGGCGCGAATGCGCTCGATCACGGTGCGCAAAACCCGGGTGCGGCCCGCGAGATCGCCGCCGAACTTGCCGGGCCGTACGCGAGCGCTCAAGAATTCGTGGAGCAGGTAGCCGTGGCAGGCTTTCACGTCGACGAACTGGTAACCGACGTCTTGCGCCAGCCGCGCCGCTGCGACGTAATTGTCGATCAATCGCTCCAGATCGGAATCGGTCCAAACGAGCGATTGGTCACCGGGATCGATGCCGAACTTCGCATCGAGCAGCGGGTGATGATAAGCGATCCGAGGCTCGAGTTGCTTCGTGTTGGGGCGCGAGAACCGGCCGGAATGCGTAAGTTGCAGGCCGAGAAGTAAGTCGTCAATGATGCCGAATGCATCGCGGTGCGCGGAGAGCAGTTCGTCGCGCAATGCCGCGAGGCCGGCTTTGTTGGAAGCCGTGGCCAACGTTTGCCGGGGATTCGCGCGACCGTCGGGCTGTACGGCCGCCGCCTCGCCGCCCCAAATGAGCTTCGCGCCGCTGAGCCCGAAGTGTCGCCAGCGCCGCAGCGTGAGCGGCGACGGGGAGCCGTCGCGCTCGGCGTCCCATCCTTCCATCGGATGGATACACCAGCGATTGCCGACGCGGAAACCGCCGACATCGATCGGCGCCGCCAACGGTGAGCCCGCTGCGGCGGTGAGGATTTCGTCGTCGACGGGCAAGTCCAATTGCAGTTCGGCTAACCGTTCGCGCAAAGCGGCGACGGACTTCAGTTGAGCGATCTTCGTGTAGTTGGCGACGGACATCGGTTGTGCGTGGCGAGAGTGTGTGAAAAGTAGCCGGGTATTGTAACGCAACGCCGGCCCGCTTGCGCCGGCCGCGGATACAATGCATAGTGCCGGAAGAAAGTGAACTTATCGGAGGACCGGATGGATGTGCGGCCGCTACACTTTGCGAACCAATCCGCAGCGAATCGCCGAGCAGTTTGAATTGGCGGAACTGCCGCTGCTGACGGTCCGATACAACATCGCGCCGTCGCAAAGCGTGGGCGCGATTTACGCAACGCGTAATTCATCGGGATCGATTGTTCGACGGTGGGCCGAGTTCTCGTGGGGGCTATTGCCCGCTTGGTCGGAAAGCTCGACGGGCGGGCAGCGGCCGATCAACGCCCGCAGCGAAACGGCCGCGGAGAAGCCGACGTTCCGCGAAGCGTTTCGCCGCCGTCGCTGCTTGATCCCGGCCGACGGCTTCTACGAATGGCGGCGCGAAGGGAAAGAACGCGAGCCGTTTTATTTCACGCTGCGCGACGAGGGGCTGTTTGCGTTCGCCGGATTGTTTGAAATCTGGCAAGCCGTGCCGGGGCAAGCATCGCCGGACGACGTGGCGAGTTGCACTATTCTGACGACCGAGGCCAACGGCCTGCTGCGGGAGTTTCACGACCGCATGCCGGTGATTTTGGAGCCGCAAGATTATGCCGCGTGGCTCGATCCGACCGTTGAGGATGCCGCGCGGGTGCAGCCGCTTTGCCGCTCGCTCGATGCCGAAAAGATGCAGCATTGGCCCGTCTCGCAACGCGTGAACGGCCCCAAACGCGACGAGCCGGAGTGCATTCGGCCGTTTCGGCAGCCACGGCTGTTCGATTGACACGCCGGTTGCGCCAGAGCCGTGGCAGCATCATTGCCGGCACCTTTCGCGCAAAGGCGGTGCCGGATTGTCGCCGGCGATCGATTGCGATATCGTTCGCCACCTTTGTTCATCGCCACGGACGGCCACGTTGCCCATCGCTCCGTTCATTCGCCGCTGCCTGCTTATCGCGCTTGTCGTGTTTTCCGCTGCGTCGGCCTGCGCGCGGCGGCAGCCATACGTGCTCGGTGCGGCTTCGCACTACAACGAGTCGCCGCAACTGACCGCCATGACAGATCCGCAGATCGAGCGCGGCTCGCAGCGTCCGTTTCTCGATGGCCTCGGCTGGGTGCTCGGCATCCCCGGAAAGATCACGCTCTGGGATCGCCGGATCGACAATCACGACGTCTCCTACCGCACGGAAGCGGCCGTCGGCGAGTATCTGGCCGCCAACGAACTCACCTCCGTGAAGGTGCGCGTCAATCAATACGCGCCGCGCGACGAATGGCGACGGCTCCGCAACAACAAGTCCGTCGGCTGGGGCTGGCGGTATACGTTCGGCACGTTCGCGTGGCTCGGCGATACGATCTTTCCCGGCCGTGTTTGGGGCGGCGATCACTACAACCCGTACACGAATACGATCTACCTCTATAGCGACGTCCCGTCGGTAGCATTGCACGAAGCGGGGCACGCCAAAGACTTCGCACGCCGCGACTGGCCGGGTACCTACGCGGCGTTGTACGCGCTGCCGATCGTACCGCTGTGGCACGAGGCGATCGC
>JAFLCO010000394.1 GCA_017303535.1 Planctomycetota bacterium | reverse complement strand
TGGCTCTCCCGTCATGATTCGGCCGTAGCCTCGGCTGCACCGGCGACGGCAGGGACTATCTATACGTGCCCGATGCACCCGCAGATCAGACAGCCTACTCCCGGTCGCTGCCCCATCTGCGGAATGGAACTCGTGCCGGCAGCAGCGGGAGCGGCGAACATTGAAGAACTGGCCGTAAAGATCGAGCCGGCCCAACGCAGACTCGCCAACATTCAAACGGCGCCGGTCGAAAGCGGCCCCGTTGAAGAGGCACTGCAGTCGGTTGGCATGATCGCCATTGACGAGAGCCGGCAAGCGACGATCGCAGCCTATATCGACGGTCGCATTGAGCGACTCTTCGCCGACTACACAGGCGTAGATATTAAGAAAGGGGATCATCTGGCGGTGATCTACAGTCCGCAACTGTATGCGGCGCAGGTGGAATTCCTGGAATCGCGGCGGGCCCTAAATTCATCCGGCGGGTTAGCCGGCATCCGTCAAGCACAAGAGGCGCTCGTCGCGAATACCCGGCAGCGACTCCGAGAGTTCGGCATGACCGATCAGCAACTCACCGAGTTGGAATCGAGCGGCCAAGCTCAATCGCGGCTGACGATCTATGCTCCGCAAGGGGGCACGGTGGTCGAAAAACTCGTCGTCGAAGGGAGCTACGTCAAAGCCGGCGATCCCATCTATCGCATCGCCGAACTTTCGACGGTCTGGCTCATGCTGAAATTGTTCCCGGAAGACGCCGGAAAAGTTCGTTTTGGTCAGCGCGTCGAAGCTGTCATTCAGTCGCTCCCCGGAGTGACGCTGACGGGACGCGTGGCATTCGTTGATCCGACGGTCGATGCAAAGACGCGCACCGTCGGCGTACGTGTCGAACTCATGAATGAGCAACGGCGACTACGCCCCGGCGACTATGCCGAGGCCCGGATCACGCTGCCGATCGGCCCGCAGGGAGAAGTTTACGACGCCGATCTGGCCGGCAAATGGATCAGTCCGATGCATCCGCAGATCGTTCGCGCCGAACCGGGACAATGCCCGATTTGCGGAATGGATCTTGTACCTACTTCGCGCTACGGATTCACGGGTCAACCCATACCGCAGCCGACGTCACTGTCGGTCCCGCGATCGGCCGTGCTCTTGGCCGGCGGAAACAGCGTCGTCTATGCCGAAACGCAACCGGGGCGCTTCGAGCTTCGCCCCGTGAAAATCGGGCCGATCCTGCGCGACAAGATCGTCATCCTCGAAGGTCTGCAGGCAGGTGAGAACGTCGCCACGTCGGGCAACTTCCTGATCGATTCGCAGATGCAACTTGCCGGTAAACCGAGCCTCATCGATCCGACGCGGGCCCTGGCCGCCAGCCAAAAACCGGAAGGGCCGCTGCAAGTCAAACCAGCGGCGATGACCTCGGTCGTCGGCGAGACCGGCAAAAAGCTCGAAGAACTCTATGCCGCCTACTTTGGCATACAAAAGGCGCTGGCTTCGGACAAGAAGCCGCCGGATGAAGCGGCGCAGACGCTTTATCGAACGGCAAAGGACTTGGCGGAGGATCTTGGAATGAAAGCGGACTCACGCAAGTTGCTCTCAGAAATCGCCGCCAAGTCCGTACATCTCCACCACATGGACCTCACGGCGGCCCGCAAAGAGTTTAAGCCGATCAGCCATGCGGTGGTGACGCTGGCCGCTCAAGTGCGAGCCGCCGACGCCACGGCCCCCTACACTCATTTCTATTGCCCGATGGTTCCCGGCGGTGGCGGTGATTGGCTACAGCCGAACAAAGAACTGTTGAATCCCTACTGGGGGAGTGAAATGCTCCGCTGCGGTGAAAAGGTCCAAGACTTTGCGCCGCCCAAGTCCGCATCTTCCCGCGATCACGGCACTCATTCGCATGGAGCAACGCCTCCGATCGCAGCACCAGCCACCAAGACGGAGACTCGCTAATGCTGCGGGCGCTCATTTCCTTCTGCGTTCGGCAGCCGGTGCTCACGCTACTAGGCGCTTTGGTCGTTGCGGCGGTCGGCGGCTATTGCGCGCTGACGGTGCCGATCGACGCCATCCCGAACGTCGGTGAAAACCAAGTCATCGTTTTCACGGAATGGCCGGGACGATCTCCGAAAGACGTCGAGGATCAGGTCACCTATCCGCTTTCGGTCGCCTTGCTCACCGTGCCGCACGCCGAAAGCGTGCGCGGCAAGAGCATGTTCGGCTACAGCTTTGTGCAGGTGACGTTCGCCGACGGCACGGATTTCTATTGGGCTCGCTCGCGCGTGCTGGAACGGCTCGGTACGGCGATCGCCACGCTTCCTGAAGGAGTCACGCCGACACTCGGCCCCGACGCGACGGCGCTCGGACAAATCTTCTACTACGTCCTGGAAGGTCCGGTCGGGATGAACTTGGCCGAGTTACGCTCGCTGCAAGATTACGTCATCAAGTATGAACTGCAGTCCGTGCAAGGCGTGAGCGAGGTCGCCAGTGTCGGCGGGTACGTGCGGCAGTATCAGATCGAGGTTTCTCCGGACTCGCTCCGTTTTCACGACGTGCCGCTCGATCGACTGATCGAAGCCGTTAAGGGCTCGAACATCGACGTCGGCGCCAAGACGGTCGAATCGGGCGGCATGGAATACGTCATCCGCGGCCGCGGGTTCATCGGGCAAAACAAAGACCCGAGCCAAGCTCTTATCGACATCGAGAAGACGGTCGTGCTCTCGCGCGAGGGCGTGCCGGTGCGAATTCGCGATCTGGCTCAAGTCCAACTTGGTCCTGATTTTCGCAGCGGGGCGATCGACTTGAACGGCCGCGAATCGGTCGGCGGCGTCGTCGTGATGCGATTCGGCGAAAATCCTCGCGCCGTGATCGAGCGGGTGCGCGACAAACTAAGACAAATCGAGCCGGGCTTGAAGGGCGTCAAAGTCGTACCGGTCTACGACCGCACTGGTTTGATCAACGAAACCGTCGCGACCCTCACGGAGTCGCTCAAGGAAGAACTCGTGATCACGGCCGTCGTGATCGTGCTGTTCTTGTTGCATTTTCGGGCCAGTCTCATCGTAGCAGTCACGATGCCGATGGCCGTGCTCATGTCGTTCATCGGCATGCGATGGTTTCAGATCGACGCCAACATCATGTCGCTGGCCGGCATCGCCATCGCAATCGGCGAGGTCGCCGATTTGGGAATCATTATCTCCGAAAACATCTATCAGCATCTCGTGGAATGGGAGCAAGACCGATCAACTGCCGGTAGCCCGGATGCCCAGGTCGAACGCGAGCCGGATACGAGAACGCGAGTCGAAGTCATCATCGACGCGACTCACGAAGTCGCGCCGGCGGTGATGACGGGCGTCTCGACGACCATCGTCAGCTTTCTGCCGGTGTTCTTTTTGACCGGCCGCGACCACAAGCTGTTTGCGCCTTTGGCGTGGACGAAGACATTCGCCATGCTCGCGGCTTTGCTGGTGGCCGTTGTGATGGTGCCGGCCCTCTGTCGACTCTTGCTGCACACCACGCGTTGGCCGCGGCGACGGGGCATCATCGTCGCCGGCGTCGCCGCGAGCGCGGCGATATTCGCAACCGTCGCCTTCTGGCATCCCTGGCTCGAAGACATCTCGGCCCTACCGCTGTGGGCGACGGCCGGATTGGCGGGCTTAGCTGCGGCGGCCGTGACGTATTTGTTGTCTCGCGAAAGGCTGCGACCGATTGAAGAGAATCCGACGAGTCGTCTGATTCTCGCCGTTTACGAGCCGGTGCTGCGGTTTCTGTTGGCGCACAAGTTCAGTTTCCTGCTTGCTCCGGTGACGATCATCGTGCTCGGCATCGGGGCTTGGTTGGGTTTGCCCGCAGTGCTCTATCCCTTGGAACAAGGAGCCCGCCTGCTGGGCGCCGAACCAAACGATCTGCCGGGCTACGTTGATCTCAAGCATCGGTTCCCCGGCCTGCGAACCGACGATTGGATCGCGCTCGACGAAGGGACGTGGTTCTACATGCCCACGCTCTATCCGGCGGCCAGCTTCTCGCAGGGGATGGAGGTGCTGCAGACCCAAGACACGCTCATTCGCGAAATCCCGGAAGTCGAGAACGTGCTGGGAAAGATCGGCCGCGTGGAGTCGGCCCTCGATCCCGCTCCCGGTGTGATGATTGAAACCTATGTGATGCTTAGGCCCGAGGCCCAGTGGCGCGAAGGAGTAACGATCGACGCGATCTGGAGCCAGATCAACGCCGTAGCGACGCTGCCCGGCGTAACGCCGGCCTCGCCGCTACAGCCGATCGAAGGGCGAGTCGTCATGCTCCAAAGCGGCATCAAAGCCCCGATGGCGATCCGCGTTTACGGCGACCAACTCGACGGCTTGGCCGAAGCGGCCCGCAAGGTCGCCGAGCAACTGCGGCAGATTCCCCAAGTGAGCGCCGCAACAGTGAACCCGGACATCGTGTTGGGGATGCCCTATGTGGAGTTTGAAATCGACCGGGACGCCGCGGCCCGCTACGGCATGACGACGATGGCCGTGAATCAGGTGATCGAGACGGCTTTGGGCGGCATGAATCTGACCACGACCGTCGAGGGGCGCGAGCGCTACCCGATCCGAATTCGCTACCAACGCGATCTGCGGGAGCGCATCGACGATCTCGGCCGCTTGCCTGTCGTCACGGAATCCGGTGAAGTCGTGTCGCTGGAAACTCTGGCGACGATGAAGACGACCTGGGGGCCGGGGATGATCAGCAGCGAAGACGCCCGGCTCGTCGCCCATATCGCCTTTGCTCCTTCGGGCATGGCCGGCGATCTTGAAACGGTTGAAGCCGTCGAGGCCGCACTGCGAAAAGCTCAGACCGGCGGCGCGTTGACGCTGCCGACCGGCTACGCACTCTTGCCGGTCGGCTCGTTCGAGAACCAAATCGAAGCGAATCGCCGGCTGAGCATCATCATTCCGATCGTGGTGTTGGTCGATCTGCTGATCATTTACCTCAACTTCCGTAATTTGCCGCTTACGCTGATCATCTTCTCGCAGGTTCCTATTGCCGTTTGCGGCGGGATGATCGGCTTGGGCGTATTCAATGTCGAAATGAACACGGCGATCTGGATCGGCATCATCGCTTTGATCGGCATCGCCGAAGACGACGGCGTGGTGATCGCCACTTATATCGAGCAACTCCTCGCGAAACGTCCGCCGCGGTCCGTCCGCGACGTTCGTGAAGCCGTCGTCGAGGCAGGCAGGCGACGAATTCGGCCCTGTTTGATGACCGCGTTTACGACGTTTGCCGCTCTTTTACCCGTCATGATCGCCACCGGGCGCGGCGCCGACGTCGCCCGTGCCATGGCCTTGCCGGTGTTCTTCGGTATGTTCATCGAACTCGTGTCGCTCTTCGTCGTCCCGGTGCTGTACTGCGGCTACCGAGAATTCCAACTGAGCATGGCGGGCGACGACGGTCGTCCCGAGTAGCGTGCTGCGGCAAAGTCCTTCTTGCCCGGCATCTCCTGATGCTCGGGCAAGAAGGTTCAGAATCAGCGTTACTTTTTCTCGCCGCTAGATTTCGCGGCACCCTGCCCCGGAAGCGGAACGCCGAGATGCTTCATCAACTTGTCGTGGGCCGCATCGGCGGCGCGGAGATGCGTCAGCATGTCTTCGCAGCACTTAC
The DNA here is from genome assembly GCA_017303535.1 of Planctomycetota bacterium. GTDB lineage: Bacteria > Planctomycetota > Planctomycetia > Pirellulales > PNKZ01 > PNKZ01. The sequence continues at coordinate 122 of JAFLCO010000394.1, read as the reverse complement.
TCTTCTCTGCGAAGTGACTGAACCAAGTTGTGTGATAGCACCGTAGTAGGTTGTATGAGCACAACTACGACCTCGGCGGACAGGATCGTCCGTCGTCGCGTGGCCGTCGAATTCCTCGGGAA
>JAFLCO010000393.1 GCA_017303535.1 Planctomycetota bacterium | reverse complement strand
GACAGCGCAATTCTACTGCCGGCAAGGCGCGGAAGCTGGTGGGATGCATATAAAGTCGGACTTGGACCCCAGCCCATAGAAACCCCCGAAGGGTGGCTTATTATTTACAAAGATTCGGGGCGGAAATCCGGCCCTATCGAATCGTCGCAGCAAGGCTAGGTTACGCGGCGCGCGGTAGTGTGAGCAAAAATCGACCTCGTCGTCGGCGAAACGCCTTAGTTACGCATCTCGTCGGCGAATCTTATGGTATTCCGCAACGACGTCGACCCGCGTGAACCGGCGGTGATGCCGATTGTTCCGAACGTAGGCCCGGCACGGCTAGGCCGCGTTGCGTTGCGAAGACGGTTGGGCCGACGCCGCGGCGGTCGGACGCTGTGCGCGACCGACGACCTGCAGGCCGGCCCGTTTCATTCCCGGCAACCGGACGATGCGTTCGTCGAGCCATGCCGCAAAACGCGTGACGGCACGAATACCCGGGATAAACCGAAACAGCCGATTAAACATGAGAATGTCGCTGTTCATCAGCAAGCAGAAGCCGAAGAAGCCGCAGGTCCGCCACAACTGCGGCTGCATCCCGGCCTTCTCAAGCACCGGCCACGTTTCTTCGTGGAGCAGCGGTCGTTCGGTTTCATGGTCAAGCCCGGGCGACAGGCGGTAGATGATCGCGCGGAGGAATCGCCACAAAAAGAAATCGCTTACGGGCTCGCGCCAGATGAAGTAGCCGCCCGGCTTCAAGATTCGAAAGACTTCGTTGAACAGCGCTTGGCGATCGTTCACGTGGTGGATGCCGCCCAGCATAAAGACGCTGTCGAACGAGGCGTCGCGTAAGGGGAGCATCGTCGCATCGCCCTGTAAGAACATAAACTTTTGCGGATCGAATTCGGCACGTGCCGCTTCCAGCATGTTCAGCGAGATATCGACGCCGACGCCGCCGACGATCTTGTCGCGTAGCAACTGAAACGCCTCGCCGCGGCCGCAACAAATTTCGGCGACCACGCCGAGGCAAGCCGGTTTCGCCGCTTCAAGCATCGCGCCGTCGAGATACTTTTGGTATTCCTGCGTATGCGGATAGTTGAGGTTTTCAATATAGGCGGCGGCGACGCGGTCGTAGTGCTGCTGTTGGACTCGGCCGTCGTCGGAGCAGAATTTCTCGGCCATCACCGGAATGCCCGAGGCGGTCACGCGATAGCGTTCGCCCGTCGACTCGGCGATCAGCGCGCCGTCTTCCGGCGTGAGCGCTTCGTGCGACACCGGGCATTGCAACAGCTCAATCAGGTCGATCGACTTGGAACGTGAACGAGATTGCGGCTGCTGTGAAACGGTCGACATGATGGATTCCGAGCGGAAAGTGCGTAGTTGAGGTGTTGTCTAGGCGGCTTTTCGGCCGCCGTGGTACTTGAGCGCCAGGTCGCACCAGAGAAACGTGCGGTGATCGGCGCGGCCGGCGAGGTGTTCGTCCCAGCGTTTGCGGGTCCAGGCGACGTCGAGCACCGTGGTCGGCGAATCTCCGCCGCGCGGCCATTCGCGAAGCCACTGCACGAGCGGCACGCCGAAGCCTTTCTTTCTGCGTTGCAACACTTCATCCGGCACAACGCCCTTGAGCGCGCGTCGCAGCAGGTACTTCGTCTGCCCACGACGGAACTTGTATTCCGCCGGGAGGCGGCGCACGAAATCGACGAGGTCGTTGTCGAGGAACGGACAACGAGCTTCCAGCGAATTGAGCATCGAAGCGCGGTCGAGCTTCACCAGGATATCGTCCTGCAAGTACATCCGCGTGTAGAACTCAAGAACGCGATCGACCAGCCGATCGGAGCCGCATTCGTTCCAGACTTCCAGCGCTTCGGAAAACAAATCTTCCGGATCGGCCGGCTCGTTGAACAGTTCGCCCACGTCGCGCGGCTCCAGCGCGCCGAGCCAGAGCGGGTTCCACAAAGCCGGCGGGAACGATACGCCCCGCAGTGCTCGACGCACTTTGAAATCGAAGCTCATGTTGCGCGCCGAGATCGGCAGCAGATCGGCCAGCACGCGCAGACCTGCGTGAACTCCGCGCGGGACGACGCGTTGGTAGAAAGTGGCGGGCTTGAGAGCCTTGAAGGGATCGTAACCGGCGAAGAGTTCGTCGGCGCCGTCGCCGCCGAGCGCCACCGTGATGTGCTTGCGAGCGAACCGCGACAGCAAATAGGTCGGCAGAATCGACGGATCGCCCAGCGGCTCGTCCATGCGGCTCAGCAAGTCGGGCAGAATTGTGCGGCCTTGTTCAAGGTCGACGAATTGCTCGTGATGAACGGCGCCGAAATGGTCGGCCGTGCGGCGCGCATGACTGGATTCGTCGAACGAGGGTTCGTTGAAGCCGATGGCGAACGTCTGGATCGATCCGGCGGGCAAATGCCGCGCGGCCAATGCCAAGACGGCGCTGGAGTCGACGCCGCCGCTCAAGAAGATTCCGATCTACACGTCGCTCATCAACCGCCGCCGGACGGCTTCGCTCAGCAGGCCGCGAAGTTCGTCGGTCCAGCGCCTTTCGGCGTCGGGCGGCGGGACGCACGGGTCGATCTCGAATCGCCAATAACGGTCGATCTTCGTCGTCCGGGTTTCGATGTCGTAGGTCATCGAATGCCCGCCGGGCAGTTTGCGACTGCCGCAGTACAGGGCGTTCGGCGCCGGTAGGAAGCTGTAGCTCAAAAACTTCTTGACCGAGCGTAGATCGATCGTCGTATCGACGGCCGGGTGCTTCGCGAGCGCGCCTAACTCGGAAGCGAACGCGAAGACGTGCGGCGTCAGCGTGTAATACAGCGGCTTCTTGCCGAAACGGTCGCGGGCCAGAAACACGCGGCGCCGCCGACGATCGAGAATGGCGAACGCGAACATGCCGCTCAGCTTGGCCGGCAGTTGGTCGCCCCACTCTTCATAGCCGTGAACGAGGACTTCCGTGTCGCTGTGGTCGCTGCGGAAAACGTGCCCTTTCGCGATCAGAAGCTGGCGGAGTTCCAGGTGGTTGTAGATCTCGCCGTTGAACACGATGCCGACTTGGCCGTCTTCGTTCCAGAGCGGTTGCGCGCCGCCCGGAGCGTCGAGAATCGACAGCCGACGATGACCCAGGTGAGCGCCCGTGACGGCGTCGTATTTGGTGCCTGCGCCGTCCGGCCCGCGGTGAGATATCGCGTCGGTCATCGCTTGCAGCGATGCGTCGTCAGGCGCTCCGACGAATCCGCAAATTCCGCACATCAGGCCGCCTTGGATTCGGGAAAACGAATCGACTTCGACGACGGCTCGCCGTCGAAGTTCCAGGTGCGCTCGACGAGATACACCGGTTTGCGTTGCGCTTCGAAATATGTACGCGTCAACAATTCGGCCAGCAGTCCCATGAGGATGCTCATGAACCCCGTGATCGTCGCGAGGGCCGTGATGAGCGGCAGCGGCGTGAGAATGAACGACACGCCTTCGAACAATTTTAGGTAAAGCGCGTAGGCGGCGGCCAAGCCGGCTCCGGCGAAATTTACAATGGCGAAGCCGCCGAAGACGTAGATCGGCTTGGTCTGATAGCTTGCCAAGAACTTCACGACGATCAGGTCGAGCACCAGCTTGAAGATACGCTCCAAGCCGTACTTCGACTTGCCGAATTGCCGCGCGTGGTGGCTGACCGCCATCTCCGTCACGCGGGCGCCTTGCCACGAAGCGTAGATCGGTACGAAACGGTGCATTTCGCCGTACAGCTTTACGTCCTTAATTACTTCGCGACGGTAGGCCTTGAGCGAGCATCCGAAATCGCGCAGCGGTACGCCGCCGATCCAAGATACGAGGCGATTGGCGATGCGGCTGGGCAACGTGCGGCGGAGGAATTCGTCTTGTCGATCTTTGCGCCAGCCGGAAACGCAATCGTAGCCTTCGTCAAGTTTGGCGATCAGCCGAGGGATGTCGGCGGGGTCGTTCTGCAGATCGCCGTCCATGGGGATGAGAATATCCCCTTGGGCCGCATCGATGGCCGCGGTTTGGCCGAAGTTGCGGCGAAACCGCACCACCTTAATGCGCGGATCTTTTTGCGCCCAACGATCAAGAGCTTCCGGTGTGCCGTCGCGGCTCCCGTCGTCGACGAGAATGATCTCGACTCGCTCGTGCAGCGTCGACGCCAAGGCGAGCAACTTCGTGCAGAGCGGGTCGACGTTTTGCTCTTCGTTGTAGAGCGGCACCAGAATGGAGATGAGCCGAGCGGAGTCCTCGGGCGACGCCGAATTTGTCGGGCTCTGCTGCGCTATGCTCTGCCGATCACCAAACGTCGGTCCACGGTGCGACATGGAATTCCCTTCCCTGAGATCTTCGCTGAACCCTCAAAATCCTGATGAGGGCCGTATTCGGCGAGAGCGGCAGGCGCAATGGCCCCCGTCTAACGCGCGGGGAGCAGCCTAAGACACGGCAGCCGGCGGCGTCAAGATTGGAATCCGCAAGCGGAGATCCCGGCGACAAGAAACTGCGGGAAGCCTGCGTTTTCAGCGGCCAAGGGCAGGAAAATCGCCCGGCCGACGGAAGTGAGGAAAGAAGGGTGGCTAACGGGACTTGAACCCGTGACCTCCAGATCCACAATCTGGCGTTCTAACCAACTGAACTATAGCCACCATGCGCGAAGCACTCAGTTTAAGCGACTTCGCCCCGTCCGACAAGGATACCGGACGCCGCCGGCCTACCCCAGGTTCGCAGCCGTAAAACCCGCACGACTCGGCCAACCCCCAAATTCGCTCGCCGCAACTCTTGCGGTAGACGTACCTTATATTTCACTACGCGAATCGTAGGCCGCGCCGCTGTGGGGCGTTCGCGCCGATGCCGACTTTGGGGATTCGAACGTGACCGACCGTATGATGGGGTGGAGCGACATGGTAGACGACGTCATTCTCGTAACCGGCGGCGCCGGCTTCATCGGCGGCTCGTTCGTCCGTCAGTGGCTCGGCGAGGAGGCGGGCCGCGTCGTCAATCTCGACGCGCTCACCTACGCCGGCAATCTCGACTCACTCGCCGCCGTGCGCGACAACCCGCGACACTATTTCGTACACGGCAACATTTGCGACGGCGACCTCGTCGCCGAATTGCTCCGCGATTTCCGACCGCGGGCCATCCTGCACTTCGCCGCCGAGTCGCACGTCGACCGTTCGATCGACGGCCCGGCCGCGTTCATTCAGACCAACGTCGTCGGCACCTGCACGCTGCTCGACGCCGCGCTGAAGCACTGGAAGAACCTGCCGGCCGACGAACGCGACCAGTTTCGTTTCCTGCACGTGTCGACCGACGAAGTGTACGGCTCGCTCGGGCCCGACGGTGCCTTTACCGAAACCACGCGCTACTCGCCCAACTCGCCGTACGCCGCCAGCAAGGCGTCGTCCGATCATTTCGTGCGGGCCTATCATCACACGTTCCACCTTCCGACCGTCATCACCAACTGCTCAAACAACTACGGGCCGTTTCAGTTTCCCGAGAAGCTGATTCCCCTGGTAATCCTCAACGCGCTGGAAGGCAAACCGCTGCCGGTGTACGGCGACGGGCTGCAAGTGCGCGATTGGCTGTACGTGGACGATCATTGCCATGCCCTCCGCACGGTGCTCGCGAAGGGTGCACCGGGGGAGACCTACAACATCGGCGGCAATAGCGAACGGCCGAACATCGAAATCGTCCGCACGATTTGCGCGGCCATCAATCGCTTGCGGCCGGACCTCCAGCACCTGCCGTGCGAGAACCTCATCAAATACGTGCAGGACCGGCCCGGGCATGATCGCCGCTATGCGATCGACGCCTCGAAGATCCGCC
>JAFLCO010000392.1 GCA_017303535.1 Planctomycetota bacterium | reverse complement strand
AATCGCGACGACCGGGCCGCCGACGCCGACGTGCCGCGCGCCGACGGTTGACCCGTCTACGGTTGTCGCTTGGCGACTTCGGCCGACAACTCGATGGCGGCCCCTTGGTAGGGGTTGGGCGTCGCCGAGAGTCGGTCCGCATGTTCCGCGGCCAGCTTCAGCCACTCCTCCCGTTCCGTCGTGCGCTCGGCCGGTTTCAATCCGGCGGCGGCCAGCAGATAGCCGCGGGCCGTGAAGTACCGGACCGCATGCCACTCGGGCCACGATCTCTCTTCGGGGCGGACCTGGGTTAAATATTCCTCGCCTTGCGAAAAAGCCAGCTCATAGAGATGTTCCTGTTCACTCGTCCAGCATTCCAGCGACAGGTACATCGCCGCAACCCGTAGCCGGCGGAGCGCCGCCAAATCGTCGGGCTGCGTCAGGAGGTCGTTGTAGAGCCCTAGCGCTCGGCGGGTATCGCCCAAAGCTTTGTAGCACTGGCCCTGCTTGAGTCGGGCCATCAGGCCGGCGATCAGCGTGCGATAATCTTTGTAAATTTGCTCGTAGCGGTCGGCGGCCGCTTTGTAGTTCTCTTGGGCCTCGGATGATGCCGCCGGGTAGGTACCGGCGAGTTCTTCGCGAACGCCGGCCTGATACATCAGGGCCTGAATGAGATCGCCGCGCAGCCGTTCGCTGCGGCGGCGCAGGGCTTCATCGTAGTTCGCCTTCGGGAAGCCGACGTAGCGAGTCTTCAACTGGTCGACCGCCGTCGCAAAGTACCCCTCGGCGGCGAGGAACGTCTCGCGGGCTTTCGTCAGGAGCTTCTCGCGCTCGGGTTCGTCGGGGTTGGCGGTCGCGTCGCCGGCGAGTCCTTTGGCCTCCGTCGTCAGTGCTACGCCGAGTTGCATTTCGACGAGCGGCGCGTCGGGATGCGTCGGGTTCTCGGCCAGGAACTGCTCGAGCAACGTCCGAGCCTTGCCGATGACGCGCGATCGTGCGGCGGCGTCGGGCGCCGTCAGCGACGAACGGAGCAACTCGCCCGCTTCACTGATCACGGCCACCTGAGCTTGCGGCAAAGTCGCCGAGCCGGGCCTGGCGTCGTCGTCGGCCGCATGGAGACGTATGGCACCGCAAAGCGAAATGCTGAAGCACGCAATGAGGCAGACATGTCGCAGCAATAGCGAGCGGCGGGGTTTATCCCCGCCGTCTGCCTCGTAGCCCTCGAGAAAGCTGACGTGATTGAGTTTTGTCATTGTGCCCGTTGGCTCTCGGTAAGCGGCGGAATTTACCTCGCCAATTGACGTGCTCTTGCAGACGGCGGGGATGAACCCCGCCGCTCGCCGCAATGTCAGCGACTTGAACGATTGCCGCTCGTTCTTCGCGGCGCCGGGAGCTTCGTCGCTTGTTCGGCCAGCGTCAGCCACGGCCCGAGGCCGCGCACGGTGCCGAGCCGGTCCAAACGCCGGGCCCATTGTAGCACCTCGGCCGGCGCGACGTTATCGCCCCACGGCGAGTTGCGGAGCCGGCCGGCCAGCGAGGCCGCGATCGTCGCCAGTTGCAATTGCGTCGAGGCTCGCTCAAACGCCGGGCTCAGCATCCCGCGGGTGATCGATTGCACGGTTTCTTGCGGAGTGCCGTCGACCGGATCGCGCCAAGTCAGCACGGCCGTACCGATCTCCTGGTCGCCCCGGCCCGCGGTAACTTGTAGTTCATAGAGCAGCGTCGCCGTTTGGCCTGCGTGCAGATCGATTTCGATGCGCTGAGCGACCAAGCCGGCCAGGGCCGTCGGTTCGTGGCCGAGCAGGCGATAGCCGGTGACCAATTGCGGTTGGAGCGTGAGCGTCAGGCGGGCATCTGAGGCGACCGTCTGGCTGCGGCCCGTGAGCGACTCCATCAAGGCCGAGCGAATGCGTTCGCCGGTCACCACGCGGAAGGTACGGCCGTCGCGACGGCGGACCAAATCTTCCCACGGAGTTTCTTCGTTGTCGCCGCCGACGTCGATGAGATCGACTTTTAAACCGCGGGCCGGCGACGACTTGAGAAACTGTTCGACGGTCCGCAGACCGGTCGGATCAAACTCGTTGAAGGCGTCGCTGAGAATAACGACCCGGCGTACGACGTTGCGCGGCGGTTCACGTCGCGCCGCCGTCGCGCAGGCCGTGAGGATGCCGCCCGACAAATCTCCGCTGCCGCCGGCCGACAGCCAATCTGCGGCCGAAAGAAGTTGCTCGAGTTCGGCACGGCTCCCCTCTTCGACGATCACGGGATTCGAACCCCCGAGCGCGACGAGCGTCAATCGATCGCCGCCGCCCAAGCGTGCGATGAGCGACTTCAGCGCGCCGCGAACCATCTCCATTCGTCCGCCGGCCTGCATGCTCTCGGTGACGTCGATGCCGATGGTCAGATAGGTCGCCGGCCGCGGGGCCGAGGGCAATTCGCGAGCCTGCACGGAAAGCTGCAAGAGCCGACTCACGCGCTCGGCCGGCAGCGGACGATCCGGCGGCGACGGCGGATTCCACGGCGCCATCGCGCCGGCGGCGATCAACCGGGCCCCCTTGTCGGTCGGGCGGCCGTACGCGTAGTCGACGGCGGCCAGAAATTCTTCCGTTCGCATCTTTTCGGCTGGCGGCCATTGGCCTTCGTTCAGATACGCGCGGGCCAGTTCGTAGCCCGTCGTGTCGTGCGTGAGCGGAACGACGGAGATCGGAAACTCCCGCGGCGTGACGCTCGGGAACGTGCCGTAATCGAGCAGGAATTTGCGACCTTCGGCCGAGAGGGGCACTTCGACGCCGCGCGGCATGTGCGTCGCCGCCTTCGGCAAGTCGGGCAGGGCATCGCGAGGACTCGCGCCTTGCAACCCGCTGTACGAGGCGGTCGCCCCCAAAGCCCAGGCCGTGGCTTGGAAGACGTCGAGCCGTGTCGACGGTTTGGTCGTCAGCGAGCGATGCCGCAAATCAAGCCGGGCTCGTTCCGCGTCGAGCGTCGTCGGTAGTGCCGCGATTGCGGGCGTGGCCGAAATACCCGAGCTTGTGGGCTGTGGAGCGGAGAAGCGTGCATCGCCGGCCGCTTCCACGGCTTCGCGCAGATTCAGCACGAGCCCGTCGTCACGTCGGCCGGAGATTCCGCCGTCGGGACCGATCTGATTGAGGGCGACGAAGCCGTACACGCCGCCGATCAATAGCATCAAAGCCGCCGCGGTCGCCAACCGTCGCCAAGTGATCGACCGACCGGCGATGCCGCGCAAGCGCGAGGCCAGGCCGTACGGCACGGCGACGTCGCGCAAACGAATGTCGAGTTCTACGTCTTCGACGAAGGATGGTGAGCCGCCGCGGGCCGCAGCCACGAGCCGATCGAGATCGTCGCCGTGGTCGGCGTCGTCGTCAACGATCGGAATCGAACGCAGCCGCGCTTGCAGGCCCGGCGGAACCGGAACGTCGCGTACGCGATCAGTTACGGCATCGAGCGCCGCCGCGCCTTCGCGCGTTTCGGCGCCGTCGCCGGCCCCCTCGGCGATCGCAACCAGCCGCAACGCGAAGCCCGACGGCACCGGCACGGCGCGGAGCCGGCGGTCCAGATCGTCGTCGGAGTTCGTCAGGTCGCGGTTCATGGCAGGTTAAAGCAGGACGGAGCTAGTCAGTTGTCGGCAGGCTCAAACGGTGTGCTTCTGCGAATCTTGCAGCAGTTCGCGAAGCCGGCGGCGGGCGCGGCTCACGCGCGAGAGCACGGTGCCGATCGGCACGTCGAGCAAGTCGGCCGCTTCTTGGTGCGTCAACTCGCCGACGACCACTAGGAGCAGCGTCTCGCGCAGATCGTCGTGCAGTTTCTCTAAGGCGGCTTGGACCTCGTCGGTGTATTGTTCATCGGTCGGATCGGACCCGCGGACACTCAAGAGCGAAAGCTCGTCGCCTCCGGTTCGTTCGGTCGAATCGCGCCGCCGCCAGCGATCGACGGCCCGGCGCCGCAAGATCGACTGCAACCAGGCCCGATCGCCGCGATCGCTTTCGTAGCGCTCGCGGCTTTTCCAGACCGAACGAAACGTCTCCTGCACCACGTCCTCCGCGTCGTGCGCATCGCCCATCAGGCGATACGCCGTTCGATAGAGGGCGTCGCTATGCTCGGCGACGAGTTGATTGAATTCCGCCTGTCCGAGAGACACGCCGATAGCTCCCTGCGCTCAAGGTCGAACCCTTCGCCTCCGGCCGCTCGACTCGTCCCGACCAAGGGGACATTCGGGCCGCCGGGCGGCATTTATTCCGGCCACACCCCGCCGGCACCGCCGCGGGAATAACTACCAAACTTTGACACGAACGAGATGCCGTGCCTACAAGGAGTTACGTCGCCCGCGGTGGTTTCTCGCCTTTTCCGGTTTCAGGCCGCTGTAGAATAAGGGTATTCGCCTTGAGGCGGCGGGGCACGCATTTTCTTGCCGGTTCCGTTCGATTGAACACATCAGCCGGGGAGAGTCCCTGACGTGCTTAAATTTCGCACCGCCGCCGGTCGAGCCGCGTATCACAAGCGGCCGACCAACTACCTCAGTCACAAGTTTCAGCGGCCGATCTTGTTCGGCGTTTTGATTCTCGGGCTGGCGATTTGGGTCGGGCGCGGCGGCGATACCGGACGCTGGGCCGACTTGTTCAAGATGGGTTCCAAGAACAACGCGCAACAGAACGACGACAATCGGGTCGCGCTCGACGCCTTGGCCCTCGCGCCCGGCGAAGTGCAAGCCCCGGGCGATAAGCCCGACGTAGCCCAACCGGTCGAGGCGAAGCGGCTGTTCGACAACGTCGACCCGAAGCTCTTCGCCAACGTCGAAGACGACGAGACGTATCGGCAAGCCGAGGAGGGAGACTTCTTCCAACTGCTCCGCGTACTCGATGAGGCCGACGAGAAAGATATCGAGATCGCCTCGACGGGCGAGAAGACGTTTCGACAGTTGAACGACCAGACGGCCGAGTACCGCGGCGAGATCGTCGACATCGCCGGCACCGTGCATCGGATCATTCCGCAGAAGGCCAACCCGAACCTGCACGGCATCACGAAGTTTTACGAAGTCTGGATCATTCCCGAGAAGCCGCGGGTACCGCTGGTGTTCGTCTGCTTGGAGTTGCCGAAAGATTATCCGGCCGGCCAAACGGGGCAGCGCGTCCGCGCGAGCGGGTTCTTCTACAAGCGGCTCGGCTACGCGGGAGCGCCCGATCCTAAGAAGCCGAACGAGCCCGTGTTTCGCAGCTCGCCGCTGGTGCTGGCCAAGACGATGCGCGTCGAATCTCCGGGTAAGTTCGAACAGGTCGCGGCGGCCGGCGAGGAAGCCGTGGCCAACGTTCCCGGCTTGCCGGCGGGCATTCCCGTCAAATGGGTCTTGCCGCTGTTGGGGCTCGGGATTGTGCTGATGATCTTCATGGCCGCGTGGGCCTACAAACTTTCTAAGACGTCGGTGGCGAGCCGAGGGCCGTTCGTCGGTCGGGCACGACGGGCCGCCGAAGAAGCGCGGGCCGTCCAAAATCTCAACGAATTCAAAATCGAACCATGATTCGCACCTCTGCCGTTTGGTCGTTGTTATTTCGTTGGACATCGGTCGCCTGCTGCTTGGTCGGTCCGGCCATTGGGCAGGAATCGGCGAAAGACGGGTCTTCAAATGAAGGGCCGGCCGCCGCGAGTGCGCCGCCGGCGATCGAACTGAAACTGCCGACGGCCAAACCCACCGCGACGCCGGTGCCTGTCGAAGAACCGATTCCGACGGACGAGTTCGGCGAGTTGCTCTATTCGATCGGCATCCGCCCTTCGACCTTGGCCCGCTTCAGCGACGGCGCGGCCTTGAGCGAAGCGGAACGT